>NZ_JBHXNB010000003.1:168146-273537 GCF_042720095.1 Rhodococcus sp. NPDC058505 | reverse complement strand
GAGGCCGTCGAAATCAGCTAGCATTCAGCATGACTCGTTGATCACTACGCGATCTCGCGCCTGATCCGAAGTCCACCACTTCACGGGGCTCTGTCACATACCTCACCAAGGAAGCTGGAACGACAGTGAGAGCGAGACGTTCTCGGTTCCACCGGCTCGCGCCCTCTGTGAGGTCACCGGTCACAAGCTGTGACCGGCCTGAGCTTCACCGAAAACCGCCCGATCTTCTCGAACTGGACATACGTGTCATGGTCACGTTCCGGTTGCGGTTTGTACCTCTCAGTAAGGAACCCGGTGGTCGGCGTCGACTGCATACAAGGCCTCGGCGGCGGGTGACGCCATTTGGTAGTGGTGGACGGCGGCGGTCCCGCGGATCAACCAACGGTGAAATCCCGCCGGTAACCGAACCTGCACCCTCAGCCATGTTTCACAGGCCCGGGATGCCGAGCCACAGGTTGATCGCCGCGATACAGATCGTGGCGGTGTAACGGACGGCGAGCTTGTCGTATCTCGTTGCCACACCACGGTTCTGCTTGAGCAGATTGATACCGCACTCGACCGCATGACGCTGCTTGTAGTGCTCGGTGTCGAACACCGGGGGCCGGCCACCAGCCGAACCCTTGCGCTTTCGGTTCGCGGCCTGATCCGACTTGACCGGGATCGTCGCCCGGATACCCCGCTTGCGGAGATACTCGCGATTGGCGACACTGCTGTACGCCTTGTCCGCCAACACCGACCGCGGGCGGCACCGCGGCCTGCCCGGCCCGATCCGCGGCACCCGAATCCCCTCGAGCACGGTGACGAACTGCGGACTGTCACCGCACTGGCCTGCGGTAACGACGATCGACAGCGGTTTACGGCCCTGCTCGCACGCCAGATGGGTCTTCGTGGTCCAGCCACCGCGGGAGCGCCCCAACACGTGGTCGACGGGTTCAGTCTCTACGCCGCCGGGCGGCTCGACCTGCCCGCCGCCGTCCTTGCGGGCACCGGCCGCGTGCTGGTGCGCTCGGGCGATGGTCGAGTCGACGCTGACATCCCACACGATCTGGCCGGCGGCGTCGGCGAGGGCCTGCAACCGGGTGAGGATCGACGCCCACACCCCGGCGCGTTGCCAGCGGCGGAACAGTCCGTAGATCGTCTGCCACGGCCCGTACTGGGCCGGGACGTCCCGCCACGGGGCACCGGTGCGGATCCGCCACCGGATCCCGTCGATGAGCTGGCGTTTCGTCCACTTCGGCGGTCGGCCCGCCTTCTTCCCTCGAGGCAGCATCGGACCCAGCAACGCCCACTGTGCGTCGGTCAGGTCCGCTCGCCCCGGCACCGCTACGCTGGGCACGAGGTCTCCGGTATTCAGGTTCTTCTTGGTCGAACAACCCTCTACCGGAGACCTCGCTCATTCAGTTGCCACGACACGCCTGCCTGAGTGTGATTCCCGCCGGTGCACCCACTTTCGAAACACTGCCTAGGGCGGCCGGACGCACCCCGCGGACAACGCGAGGCCCGGCGGAACACTGGGTTCCGCCGGGCCCCGGCAGGTTTCGGGTGTGCCCGAACGATTACGGTCCGACGGCAAGCAGGTTCGCCAGGTCGGTCGCGGGCTTCTCACCGACGTAGGGCACGAGCGCATCGAAAATAAGGGTCGACATGTCGGGACTCCGTTCGTTTGGTGCAGACGCCGGTTCCGTCCGGCACCGGTCACAGTAGCGGGCCGGCGACGAGTTCGCCACGACTCACCCCCGATCAGGGCGTATCCCGGTCCCGACCCGCGCCGAGGCGGCGCACCGCGTACCTGAGCAGATCGACGTACCCGTCGAGGTCGGGCAGTACCGCGGGTGAGGTGACGACCGAGATCGTGACCCGACCCCCCATCCCGTGCACGCCGTGCGTGAGGCCCATGAACTGCGACAGCGCAGGGAATCCCGCGGTGAACCGCACCCGGCCGCCGCCGAGGGTGAGGTCGTCGGGGCCGCGGTCCACGCTGGAGACCACGGTGTTGCCGGTGACCTCGTCCGGCACCGCGGTGAAGTCGAAATGCTCGACGCCGTGGCGCAGCAGCGGCGCGGGCACGGCGGCCAGCACCCGGTCCTCCGCCGCACCGGACGGGTGGTCGGCGCGCAGCCGCCTGCGCCGGAGCGACTCGGCGATCGCGGCCGCCCGCTCCGCCGGATCCTCGATCCGTGGGTGCAGGTCCACCGCCACGTTGCGGAAGTGGTTGCGGGACACCGGCCGCCCCGGCTTCGCGACGGTGACCTCGGCGGCGAGGCAGGCGGCCGGGTCGGCGCCCCGCCCGCGCAGGTACCGGGTCAGTGCCATCGAGATCGCGGTCATCGCGCCGACCGTGACGGTGCTCCCCGCGCCGCGCAGGGTGTCCGCATCGACGACCACCGTCGCGATGGCGCGGCGGCCGTCCGGCGCGGCGTTCGTGAGCAGCTTCGGCAGGCTCGGCGGGGCCGCGGGGATCACCCCCGCCGCGGTGTCCCGGACCAGCCGCTGATGCCCGAGATAGGCGGGGCGGGCCCGCACCAGCATCTGCCCGACCTGGATCGGGAGCCGGACCGCGGCGGCGGCGACGGCCTGCGCGGGTCGCCAGGGCGCGGCGGCGGCGGGTGGGGCGGGCGGGACGGGCGCGAACAGGTCGCGGGCGATCGCCGAGGCCCGGCGCCCGTCCCCGAGTGCGTGCGCGACCTGCAGCACCGCGACCACCGCGTCCCCGGAGCCGCATTCCGGCGCCCCCGCCACGGGGCCGAAAAGGTGGAGCCGCCAAGGCGATTGGGTCGCGTCGAGCCGGTCGGTGAGCAGCGCCGCGACGGCCTCCCGGCAGCCGCCCCACGACATCGGTCCGGCGTGCAGCCGGATCGGGGCGGCGGCGGGGTCCATCGGCACCCAGTGCGGCAGGTCCATCCCGCCCGGCACCTCCCGCACCCGGATCCGCAGGTCCGCGACCGCGCACGCGCGGACCCGCAGCTGCTCGCCGATCACCGCGAGCGGGTGCGGGGTCGCGGCGAAGCAGTAGAGCAGGAACTGATCGGTGGGTATCCGCCGGGAAATCCAATACGACTGCGCATCCTGGGCGCTCATCCGCGGCACCGGCCGACGATAGCAGCGGCGGCCGGCCCGAATCGGACCGACCGCCGCGGCGCGGAAACCGGCGTCAGACCGTGGCGGCCAACCGGTTCGCGAGCAGGGTGGTGAACCGGGCCGGGTCGGCGAGTTCGCCGCCCTCGGCCAGCAGCGCCATGCCGTAGAGCAGTTCCGCGGTCTCCGCTGCCGCGGAATCTTCGGGCCGCTCGGCGCGGGCGGTCCGCAGCGCCTGCACCAGCGGATGATCCGGGTTGAGCTCGAGGATCCGCTTGGTCGCCGGGACGGGCTGGCCGGACGCCCGGTACATCCGCTCCAGCGCTGGGGACATGGAGAAGTCGTCGCCGACGATGCAGGCCGGGGAGGTGGTCAGGCGAGTCGACAACCGCACCGACTTGACGTGGTCGCCGAGGGTGTCGGTGAGCCAGGTCAGCAGGTCCGCGAAGTCCTTCTCGCGCTCCTCCCGCGCGGAGTCGTCCGCACCATCAGCCTCGGCGTCGAGATCGACCTCGCCCTTGGCGACGGACTGGAAGGTCAGGCCCTCGAACTCCGGCACCTGCGAGGCCCACACCTCGTCCACCGGATCGGTGAGCAGCAGCACCTCGAGGCCCTTCGCCTTGAAGGCCTCCAGGTGCGGCGAGTTCTCCAGCAGCTGACGCGACTCGCCTGCCGCGAAGTAGATCTGCTTCTGCCCGTCCTTCATCCGCCCGACGTACTCCGCGAGCGTGGTCTGCGCGTCCTCGCACGCGGTCGACGCGAACGACGAGATCTGCAGCAGCACATCACGATTGTCCGCGTCGGCGACCAGGCCCTCCTTCAGCGCCCTGCCGAACTCCGACCACAGGGTGCGGTAGTCGTCGGGCCGGGTTGCCTGGATCTCCCGGATCGTGGTGAGTACCTTCTTGGTGAGGCGCCGTCGGATCGCCCGAATCTGCCTGTCCTGCTGCAGGATCTCCCGCGAGACGTTGAGCGAGAGATCCTGCGCGTCGACGACACCCTTGACGAATCGCAGATACTCGGGAAGCAGTTCGTCGGCGTCGTCCATGATGAACACCCGCTTGACGTACAGCTGCACGCCGGTCTTGCCGTCCCGCATGAACAGGTCGAACGGCGCGTGCTTCGGGATGAACAGCAGCGCCTGGTACTCGAAGGTGCCCTCCGCCTTCATCGGAATCGTCTCGAGCGGGTCGTCCCAGGCGTGCGCGATGTGCCGGTAGAACTCGGTGTACTCCTCGTCGGACACCTCGTCCTTCGACTTCGCCCACAGCGCCTTCTGCGAGTTCAGCGTCTGGGTCTCGATCTCGACCCGCTCCGGCTCACCACCCTCGGCGGGGGTGCGGCGTTCGACGTCCATCCGGATCGGCCAGGCGATGAAGTCGGAGTACCGCTTGACCAGTTCCTTGATCTTCCACTCCGCGGTGTAGTCGTGGAGCTGATCCTCGGTATCGGCGGGCTTGAGGTGCAGGATCACCGAGGTTCCCTGCTGCGCGTCGTCGACGGCCTCGATCGTGTAGGTCGCCTCGCCGCTCGACTCCCAGCGGGTGCCCGTCGCCTCGCCCGCCTTGCGGGTCAGCAGGGCCACCCGGTCGGCGACCATGAACGTCGAGTAGAAGCCGATGCCGAACTGGCCGATCAGCTCTTCGCTGGCGGCCGCGTCCTTCGCCTCCTTCAGCTTCCGCCGCAGCTCGGCGGTGCCGGAGCGGGCGAGGGTGCCGATCAGGTCGACCACCTCGTCGCGGGACATGCCGATGCCGTTGTCCCGGATCGTCAGGATGCGCGCATCCGTGTCGACGGCGATCTCGATGTGCAGGTCGGCGGTGTCGGCGTCCAGGTCCTTGTCCTGGAACGCCGCCAGCCGCAGCTTGTCCAACGCATCCGACGCGTTGGACACGAGCTCCCGCAGGAAGGAGTCCTTGTTCGAGTAGATGGAGTGGACCATCAGGTCCAGCAGCTGGCGGGTCTCCGCCTGAAACTCCAGTTGTTCACGTTCCCCGGTGTGCGCGTTCAATCCGATTCCCTTCGACAGCGGACGGGCACAAGTCGACCGAATTTTACGCCTGCGACCAGCGCGGCAGACCTACCGGCCGGTAGTGCAATCGGCGCGGCGGGGCCATTGCCTCGCGCCGGGCCACGGAGGAAGGTGAAGAACGGAGACACGAGCAGTCCCGGGGGGGTGGGGAATCAGGGGAGCCGGTGGCGCCGCCGGGGTGCCGCCTCGACCGGAAGGGGTAGGCCGTGTACGCACGTTCCACCACGATTCAGGCGCACCCGTCGTTCATCGACGCGGGCATCAAACACATGAGTGACACGGTCATGCCCGCTCTCGCGGACTACGAGGGGTGCGCGGGCCTGTCCCTGCTCGTCGACCGCGAGTCCGGCCGGTGCATCGCGACCAGCTCCTGGATGGACGAGGACGCCCTCCGCGGCAGTGAAGGTCCGGTCCGGGAGCTGCGGGACCGCGCGACCGAGATGTTCCACGGCACCGCGACCGTCGAGCGCTGGGACATCGCGGCACTGCACCGCGACCACCACTCGGACCGCGGATCCTGCGTCCGCGTGACCTGGCTCAAGCTGGAGCCGGGGCACATGTCGCGGGCCGTCGACGTGTTCCGGCTGACCGCCCTGCCGCGCATGGAGGAACTCGACGGGTTCTGCAGCGCCAGCATGATGGTCGACCACGCCGCAGGCCGCGCGGTGGTGTCGGTGACCTGGGACAGCCGCGCAACGTTCGAGCGCAATCAGGAGACCGCGGACGAGATGCGCGCCGCCGTGACCCGGGAGATGGGTGCCACGGTGCTCGACACGTGCATGTTCGACCTCGCGATCGCGCACCTGCATGTTCCCGAGATGGTCTGATCAGAGCGCCCGCCGCATCAGGTCGGCGGTGTCCCGGTCATAGGCGACGAGGACGATCCGTTCGACCGCCGTCCCGGCGGCGGTGACCGCGGCGATCGCCTGGCGGACGGCGTCCTCGCGCGGCCACCCGTACGCGCCAGCGGAGATCAGCGGAAACGCGACGCTGCGTGCGCCGAGGCCGTCCGCGACGGCGAGGCTCCGGGTGTAGGCGGATCGCAGCACCGCCGAGCGGTCCTCACTCCCGGAGTACACGGGCCCGACCGTGTGGATCACGTGCTCGGCGGGCAGGTCGCCCGCCGTCGTCGCGACGGCCGCGCCTGCGGCCAACCCGTCGGGCAGCGTGGTCGCCCGCAGGTGCCGGCAGGCGTCCAGGATCCGCGGGCCCCCGGCCCGGTGGATCGCGCCGTCCACGCCGCCCCCACCGAGCAGCGACGAGTTCGCGGCGTTGACGATCGCGTCCACCCGGACCGCGGTGATGTCGCCCTGCCGCACCTCAATCACCGGCCGCCGATCGCCGCCGGAGCGGCCGCTGGCGGTCGCGCCCGCGGCCATCCGGACCAGGTCGGCCGCGGTGTGACCGGGCCAGCCGTGCAGGATCCGGCGCCACCGGTCCGGGATCGCCGACGCACCCCAGCGCGCCCCGAGCAGGCCGCCCGCGATCGCGGCGGTGGTGTCGGTGTCACCGCCGGCCCGCACCGCCGCCTCCAGTGCGCGCGGCAGGTGACCGGGGTCGGAGGCGTCGGTGCTGCGGATCGCCCACCAGGCGGTCTGCAGCGCGTGCACCACCCAGCCGTTGTTGGAAAAGTCTGCGGGCGAACCGGTTTCGGCCTCGTCGAGCAGCGGCGTCCAATACCCGGCGACCTCGGCGTCGGCGGTGGCGAGGTAGCCGCGGACACCGTCGAAGCTGCCGTGCAGGACGGCGTGCCGGATCGCGTGCGTCCACATCCGGCACGCCGCGGTCGCCTGCGGGTCGTCGTGGGTGAGCGCCCCGACCGCCGCCGCCGCGTCGGCGCAGGCGCGCTCGTCGTCGAGGTAGCCGAGCGCCACCGGTGCGGTGCGCATCAGCGAACCGTTGCCCGCCTTACGGCCGGGAATGGCGCCTGCCCTGGCGAGCATCGCCGCAGCGGTGGCGGGGCGGGCGGAGAGCACCGCGCGGGTCTGGTTGCCGATGTCCGGCGGGGAGGAGTCGTACCATCCGACGAACCGCGCGGCCACCGCGTCGAGTCCCGCGCCCGCACGCACGTCCGCGCCGGTCGCGACGACCTCGGCGATCGCCACCGCCATCGAGGTGTCGTCCGTCCACTCCCCCGGCGCCCAGTCGAAGGTGCCGCCACCGATCATGTCGATCGGCACGTCGGCGCCCGGATGCGTGAACTCGTATCCGGCGCCGAGCGCGTCACCCGCGGCCGTTCCGAGCAGGACCCCGGCCGCCCGGTCCGCCTGCGCTGTGCTCAGTTCCACCTTCACTCCCGTCGTCGACGCCGACTGCGGTCCCCACTGTCGCACCCCGCACCGACACCCGACGGCACCACCCACCGATCGCCGGTGGTCAGTGCTCAAGGGCGAGCCCGCGGCGTTCCGGCAGCGTCAGTGCCGCGGCGGCCGCAAGCACGAATGCCGCAGCGAAGACCGCGAAGACCAGCCCGTTGCCGCCGCCGTCCAGCAACACCGGCACCATCAACGGGGACGCGATCGACGCGATCCGGCCGAACGCGGCGGCGGCGCCGGTCCCCGACCCGCGCACCACCGTCGGATACAGCTCCGGCCCGATCGCGTACAGGGCACCCCAGGCGCCGAGGTTGAAGAACGACAACGCCATCCCCGCGGCGATGATCTGCGCCGGGGTGTCCGCGAGTCCGAACAGGCCAGCGGACACCGCGGACCCGGCGAGGAACGTCGCCAGGGTGCTGCGCCTGCCCCACACCTCAATCGACCATGCGGCGACGGCATACCCGGGCAGCTGCGCGAGCGTGATGACGAGCGTGTACTGAAACGAGGTGACCAGGTCGAATCCCTGGCGGACGAGCAGGCTCGGCAACCAGATGAACGCGCCGTAGTAGGACAGGTTGACGCAGAACCAGACCACCCACAGGGCGCCGGTGCGGCGCCGCAGCCGGGTCGACCAGATCGATTCCCGCACCGGTGTTTCCGCTGCCGGCCGGACCCGTTCCCGGCCACCGCCCCACGCCGGTGGTGCGACCCCGGCTGCCGCCTCGAACTGCCGGACCGCGACCTCCGCCTCGGCGTCCCTGCCGCGGCTCTCGAGGAACCGGACCGATTCGGGCAGACCGAAGCGGATCACCGCCGCGTACACCGTCGGCACCAGCCCGACGGCCAGCGCCCACCGCCAGCCGTCGTCGCCGAGCGGCACCACGAGGTAGCCGATCAGCGCGGCCAGCACCCAGCCGACCGCCCAGAACGCCTCGAGGGCGACCACCATGCGGCCCCGCAGGGTTCGCGGCGCGTACTCGCTGACCAGGGTGGACGCGACGGGGAGTTCGGCGCCGAGACCGAGGCCGACGACGAACCGCAACAGCATCAGCACCGCAACCGAACCGGCCAGCGCGGCCGCGCCGGTGGCCAGGCCGTAGACGAGCAGGGTCGCCGCGAACACCTGCCGCCGTCCGAGGCGGTCGGCGAGGAGTCCGCCGATGCTCGCCCCGATCGCCATGCCGACGAAACCGATCGAGCCGATCCACGACAGCTGCGTGGTGGTCAGGCCCCACTGCACGGCGAGGGCCGCCATCACGAAGGAGATCAGGCCGACGTCCATCGCGTCGAGCGCCCACCCGATCCCGGACCCGACCAGCAGCCGGCCGTGACGACGAGTGAATGGCAGCTCGTCGAGCCGTTCGCTGCGGGTCATCGGGCGTTCGACCATGCCCGTCAGCGTACGATCGCGGGCTACCCGCGGCGGTCCGGGTCCGTTCCGAACACCGAGAAGGTCGTGTAGTACCGGTCGGGGTCCGCCTCCGGTTTCGCGGGCGGCGCCGCGGCGATCCGGCCGAGCGCGCGGGCGACGCGCGGGTCGGTGAGTAGCCCGGCCCGCAGCGGGTCGGCGCTGGCCTCGGCGTCCTCCCGCGCGGCGGCGTGCAGATCGGTGATCGTCCTTGCCAGCCGGTCCGCGCCGAGCCGCAGCGCGTCGGGGTGCAGGTCCAGCACCGTCATCCGGCCGTCCACCCCGACCTCGATCCGGACCCGGCCGTCCGGGGTCTGTGCGCGGCCGCGCACCCGGTCCAGGTCCAGCTGCAGCCTGCGCGCGGTGACGGCCAGCTCGGCGAGGTCCTGCTCAGCCGGACACTCCTCGGCGGACTCGGCCGAATGCCCGTCCGCGGCCGACGATGTCGGCATCACGAAATCCCCCACGATCCCCCCGGCTCGTTCGCGGCGGCTGGTTCGCTGCCGCGCCCGCAGGGTAGCAACTCGCCGGGCGGGCCGCCCGACAATCTGCGCCGGAGTGGACCCGGCGCGGTATGCGGGAGAGGATGGGATGACGCCCGGCCGGTTCGCCCCGCCACCGAGGAGGTCATCGTGATGAATCCCGTTCGCGGACTGGCCATGTGCGCGGCCGTTGCCGCCGCATTCCTGACCACGACGGGGGTGGCATCGGCCGCGGCTGCCGTTCCCTTCCAGGTCGCACCCGCGCCGTTCGGCAACCCGAACGGCAGCTTCGATGTCCCGGCGATCCGCTGCGCGACGGTGGTCGGCGAGCGGCCCGGCGACCTGACGATCACCGGTTCGATGCCCGGCCGGTGGGGCTGCCTGATCAACGCCGAGGCGCGCTGGCTGAACCTGTCGACCGGGGCGTCCGGCACGGCCCGACTCTCGGACGGGCTGCACGGGTATCCGCCGGAGGCGACCGTGCACACCGGCGCCGGGCAGGTCGCCGTCGTCCTGATCCCGCTCCCCGGCTCGGTCACTCCGGGCGTCGCCGCGGTCGCCGTGCCGTGAACCGTGGGCGCCGCCACCGAACGGGCGGTTACCGGGCCGCGCACTCGGCGGATGGTCCGGTAACCACCCGTTCGACGAGGTTCCGCCGATGAGAGGATGGCGGGCGTGCCGATGCCCCCACCGCTGCCCGTCCGGAACGGGGTCGGGCCGACCCGACTGCGGGTCCCGGCGGCCGGGCCGTGGGCGACGATCGCCGAGTACATCGTCACCCGATTCGACCACCTCGACGCGGACGACCTGTACCGACGCGTCGACGCCGGCGAGATTGTCGGGGCCTGCGGCGACCCGATCGGACGCGGCACGGAGCTGGGTGCGCACCGCTTCGTCTGGTACTACCGCGACCTGCCCGCCGAGGATCCGATTCCGTTCCGCGAGGAGATCCTGCACCACGACGACGATCTCGTGGTGATCGACAAACCCCATTTCCTGCCGACCACGCCGGGTGGGCGCTATCTGCGGGAGTCGGCGCTGGTCCGGCTGCGGACCCGACTCGACAATCCGGACCTGACGCCGATCCATCGTCTGGACCGCGCGACCGCGGGACTGGTGATGTTCTCGGCCCGGCCCGCGACCCGCGGCGCCTACCAGTCGCTGTTCGAGCAGCGGCAGGTCGGGAAGGTGTACGAGGCGGTGTCGCGGCAACCGGCCGGCTGGGACCCTGCCGCTCCTACCCTGGCGGGGCGCCCGCTTCCGGTCGTCTACCGGAATCACCTGACCGTGCGCCGCGGCGAGTTGCGGGTCGTCGTCGACGACGACCGCGAGCCCAACGCCGAGACGGTGGTGGAGGTGCGCGGCCGCGGTGTGAGCCGGTCCGGGCTGGACGTGCTGCACACGGTGCTGCGCCCGCGCACCGGGCGGATGCACCAGCTGCGGGCGCATCTCGCGGCGCTCGGCGTCCCGATCCTGGGTGACAGGTGGTATCCCGACCTGCTGCCGGAGGCGCCGGACGATCACCGCCTGCCGCTGCAACTGCTCGCGCGGGAGTTGATGTTCACCGATCCGCTGTCGGGGGCGCCGCGGCGGTTCGTCACCCGCCGGACGCTGGCCGAGGCGCCGGTGACGGACGGCTGACCACCTCGACGAACGCCCGCGCGGCCCGCGACGGGTTGAAGTCGCTCCACGCCAGGTATTCGACGCGACGCGGCCCGTCCCGCACGGTGACCGCGCGCAGGTCATCGCCCTCGGGCATCACCCCCGGCGGCAGCAGTGCGACGGCGAGACCGTTGCGGACCAGCCCGAGCATCAGGCCGGTGCTCATCACCTCGAAGGCGATGTCGCGACCGAGCCCCGCCTCACGGAAGGCGAGATCGCTCTGCGCCCGCCCGCCCGACCCCTCGGGAAAGTCCACGAAAACCTCGTCCGCAAGGTCCGCGAGCCGCACGCTGCGGCGGTCGGCGAGCGGATGCCCGACCGGAACGACCGCCACGTGCCGGGCACTCGCGAGCACCCTCGCGCCGACACCCGTCCGTGCCAGCGCACCGGGCAGGCCGAGCACCGCCACGTCCATCGAGCCGTCCGCGATCGCCTCGACGAACACGTCGCTGGCCCCTTCCCGCACGGTGACCCGCACCCCCGGATGTGCGCGGCGAAACTCGCCGAGCGCGGCCGGGATGTCGACGGCGGTGACGGTGGGGATGAGGCCGATGGTCAGCGTGCCCCGGAGCTGCCCGGCGGCCGCGGCGGCGTCGGCGGCCGCGCGCTCCGCGGATCGCAGGCACGCACGGGCCGCGGCAAGGAACGCCTCGCCCGCGTCGGTCGTCTCGACCCGGCGGCTGTTCCTGGCGAACAGCGCGACGCCGAGCTCGCGCTCGAGGGCCTTGATCTGGTGACTGAGCGCGGACTGCACGACGTGACAGCGGGCGGCGGCGCGGGTGAAGCTGCGCTCCTCCGCGACCGCGAGGACGTACCGCATCTGCTGAAGCTCCACCGCAACATGATGACCGTTCATTGTTCCTATGACAACAATGTGTTGGATTCATGGTTCGGACGGGCAGACGATGACTCCATGACCACGACGATCACAGCACCCGCCCCGCGGACCACCGCACCGTTCCCGGTGTCCCTGACCCTGCTGACCGCCCTCGCGCCGGTCCTGTGGGGCACGACCTACATCGTCACCACGCACCTGCTGCCCGCCGGCCACCCGCTGTTCGCGGCGTTGATGCGCTCGCTGCCCGCGGGGGTGATCGCGCTGCTGATTGCCCGCCGCCTGCCGCACGGATCGTGGTGGTGGAAGAGCCTGGTGCTGGGCACCCTGAACATGGGCGCGTTCTTCCCGCTGCTCTTCCTCGCCGCGCAGCGCCTCCCCGGCGGCGTCGCCGCGACCCTGGCCGCCGCGCAGCCGATCGTCGTCGCCCTGCTCGCCGTTGCGGTCCTGCACGAACGGCTGTCCGGGTGGCGGGTGGCCTGGGGCGTGATGGGCATGGTCGGCGTCGCCCTCGTGGTCCTCGGCCCCGCGGCGGGCCTCGACCTGATCGGCATCCTCGCCGGTCTCGGCGGCGCCGTCTCCATGGGCACCGGTGTCGTGCTCACCAAGAAGTGGGGCCGCCCCGACGGCGTCTCCGCGGTCGGGCTCGCCGGCTGGCAGTTGACCGCGGCAGGCCTGGTCCTGCTCGTTCCGGCCCTGGCGATCGACGGCATCCCCGAGGGCATCGACGGTCCGGCCGTCGCGGGCTACCTGTGGCTCGGGCTGGTCGGCGCGCTCGCCGCCTACAGCCTGTGGTTCGCGGGCATCCGCCGACTTCCCGTCACCGCGACCGCGCTGCTCGGGTTGCTCTCGCCGCTCGTCGCGGCGCTCCTCGGCGCCGTCGTCGCGGACGAGTCACTCCGCCCCGTGCAGCTGCTCGGCTTCGCCGTCGCGTTGACCGCGATGCTCGCCGGCCAGGTGTCCCGCGCCACCCGGTCCGGAAAACAGGTAGTCGCGTAGGTAGTTCGACGCATGACACCGGCGTCGCCGGACCCGAGGATGTGACGGACCGCACATCCGGATCGTGCGGACCCTCCCCGAACGGCCTCGAGAAAGGCGCCGCACCCCGATGAACCCCCACCTGCGCACGTGCAACGACTACCTGGCCGCGACCCTCTCCCACGACTTCGTCGCGGACGGCGTCGACGCGGACGCCGTCGAACGAATCCACCGCGGCGAGGTCGGTGACTGGGTACACGCGTTGGCCCGGTCGGGCCTGTTCGCCAACCTGGTCGTCGCGAACGCCGCGCACGCGTGGCGGTACGACCCGCGCTCGCTCCTCGACGCCCTCATTGCCGAGGCCGACGAGGTGACCGCCAAGCGCTACGACTCGGCGTGGCGGGCGATGGATGCCCGCCGAACGGGCGGTTACCGGGACACCCACTCGGCGTTCGCCCCGGCAACCGCCCGGTCGGAGACGAGCTGAGCTGTGTCGTTACCAGCCAGGCTCATCGCCTGGTGATGCAATGCCCACATGAGCGAGCACACCACCGCTGCGTCAGCCGCGGGCCGATCGGCGATACCCGAGCCGTTCCCACCGTTCGAGGGCACCGTCGGCACGACCTACAAGGAGTCGACAGCCGCGTGGCCGCAAATCCCGACACCGGCGGAGGGCGCACCGAACATCGTCGTGATCATGCTCGACGACGTCGGGTTCGGTCAGACTTCCACGTTCGGCGGGCTGATCCCGACACCGAACCTCGACAAACTCGCCTCCGAGGGGCTGCGGTACAACCGCTTCCACACGACCGCGGTGTGCGGGCCGTCGCGCGCTGCCCTATTGACCGGACGCAACCACCATGACGCGGGCAACGGCTACCTCATGGAGTGGTCGACCGGATTCCCGAGCTACACCACGATGATCCCGCGCACCACGGCCACGGTCGCGGAGGTGCTGCGCGGCAACGGCTACTCCACCTGGTGGTACGGCAAGAACCACAACACCCCCGACTGGGAGACCAGCGTCGCAGGACCGTTCGACCGGTGGCCGACCGGGATGGGGTTTGACTACTTCTACGGTTTCAACGCCGGTGAGACGCACCAGTTCTACCCGGTCCTGTTCGAGAACACGACCCCGGTCGAACCGGACAAGGGTCCCGAGGACGGCTACCACCTGATGACGGACATGACCGACCGGGCAATCACGCGGATGCGGTACGCCAAGTCGGTCGCACCGGACAAGCCGTTCTTCATGTACTTCGCTCCCGGCGCGATGCACGCCCCGCACCACGTCACCAAGGAATGGCGCGACCGATTCGCGGGCGCCTTCGACATGGGCTGGGAGAAGTACCGGGAGATCGTGTTCGAGAACCAGAAGAAGATGGGCATCATCCCGCCGGACACCGAACTGACCCCGCGCCCGGAGTGGGTGCAGGAATGGGACACGCTCAGCGATCAGCAGAAGCAGGTGTACTGCGCTCTGTTCGAGAACTACGCCGGATATTTCGCGTTCACCGACCACGAGGTCGGCCGCCTGCTCGATGCGATCAAGGATCTCCCTGACGCCGAGAACACCCTGGTCCTGTACATCGTCGGTGATAACGGCGCTTCCTCCGAGGGCGGCCCCGACGGCACCCTCGACGAGATCAAGAACCTCGGCGGGATCATGCCCACGATCGAGGAGATCATTGCCGACCTCGACAAGCTGGGTGGCCCGGAGACCGAACCGCACTACCCGCTGGGCTGGGCGTGGGCCGGCAACACCCCGTTCCAGTGGGTCAAGGCCGTGGCCTCGCACCTCGGCGGGTCCCGCAACCCGATGGTGGTCAGCTGGCCCGGGAGGATCACGCACGACGACGCCCCCCGCGATCCGTTCCTGCACCTCGTCGACATCGCCCCGACGATCTACGCGGCCGCGGGAGTGACGATGCCCGACACCGTCAACGGGATCGAGCAGCTGCCGCTGGCCGGGAAGTCGTTCCTGGACAGCTTCACCGACCCGACGTTCCAGGGCCGAACAGAGCAGTACTTCGAGATCATCAGCAACCGCTCAATCTACGAGGACGGCTGGAAGGCGAACGCGCAGCACACCCTGCCGTGGCGGCAGGACCTCGCCCCCGGCGACTGGGAGAACGACAGGTGGGAGCTCTACCACCTCGACGATGACTTCTCCGAGGCCCGCGACTTGGCCGACACAATGCCCGACAAGCTCGAACAGATGAAGGCCGCGTTCGATGAGGCCGCCGAGAAGTACCACGTGTACCCGCTCGACGACCGCGGCGTCGCGCGGGCGATCCTGCCGAAGCCGACGCCGCCCGGCTCGGACCCGAAGGCGACCTCGTTCACGTTCTACGAGGGTGCGACCCGGCTCCCGGAGAGCGCGGCGCCGTCGATGAAGAACCGCAGCTGGACACTCGCTGCACACATCCGCACCGATGGCGCGGCGACGAACGGCGTCGTCATCGCCATCGGTGGTGTCGCCGGCGGCATGTCGCTGTACCTGAAGGACGGGGTGCCGACCTTCGACTACAACTACTATGGCGACCACTGCACGGTCCGGGCCGCAGGAACGCTGACCGCGGGCGATGCCGTGATCGGTATCGAGTTCGACTACGACGGTGGCGGTATCGGCAAGGGCGCGAATCTCATCCTGACCGTCGACGGCACCCGGGTCTGCGACGGCCGACTGGAGGCCACCGTGTTCGCCCGCTTCGGTGTCGACACCTTCGGTATCGGCGAGGACACCGGCCAGCCCGTCACCGCCGACTACCGTCCACCGTTCCGGTTCACCGGCAGCATCGACCGGGTCCGGATCGACCTGGGCCCGCTGGACCTGAGCCCAGAGGATCAGCACCGGGTGCACCACACCGAGATCAAGGCCGCACAGCGCAGGGAGTGACAGCGCACCGTCCGGGCACCGTCGAACGGGCGGTTACCGGGACACCCACTTGGCGTTCGTCCCGGCAACCGCCCGTTCGGTGGGTGCTACACGTTGAAGCGGAACTCGACGACGTCGCCGTCCTGCATGACGTAGTCCTTGCCCTCCATCCGCACCTTGCCCGCGGCCTTGGCCGCGTTCATCGAACCCGCCGCGGCGAGGTCCTCGAAGGAGACGATCTCGGCCTTGATGAAGCCGCGCTCGAAGTCGGTGTGGATGACGCCGGCGGCCTGCGGGGCGGTGTCGCCCTTGCGAATCGTCCAGGCGCGCGACTCCTTCGGCCCCGCCGTCAGGTAGGTCTGCAGGCCGAGGGTATGGAAGCCGGTGCGGGCGAGGGCGTGCAGGCCGGGCTCGGTCTGGCCGATGGACTCGAGCATCTCCTGCCGGTCCTCCTCGTCCAGTTCGAGAAGTTCCTGCTCGACCTTCGCGTCGAGGAACACCGCGTCGGCGGGCGCGACGGAGGCGCGCAGCTCGGCGACCTTCGCGTCGTCGGTGAGGATCGCCTCGTCGGCGTTGAAGACGTACAGGAACGGCTTGGTGGTGAGCAGGTGCAGCTCGCGCAGCAGGCCGAAGTCGAGGGTGTCCTTGACGGAGAATAGGGTCTTGCCCTCCTCGAGGACGGCCTGCGCCTTGACGGCCTCCTCGTGCTGCGGCTTGAGCTCCTTGTTCTTCTTCGCTTCCTTCTCGAGGCGCGGCACCGCCTTCTCGAGGGTCTGCATGTCGGCGAGGACGAGTTCGGTCTCGATGATCTCGATGTCCGACGCCGGGTCGACGCGGCCGTCGACGTGCACGACGTCGTCGTCGGCGAACACCCGGACCACCTGGCAGATGGCGTCGGCCTCGCGGATATTGGCGAGGAACTTGTTGCCGAGGCCCGCGCCCTCGGAGGCGCCCTTGACGATGCCCGCGATGTCCACGAACGACACCGTCGCCGGGAGGATGCGCTCGGAGCCGAAGATCTCGGCGAGCGTCACCAGCCGCTCATCGGGCAGCTCGACCAGGCCGACGTTCGGCTCGATCGTCGCGAACGGGTAGTTCGCCGCGAGCACGTCGTTCTTGGTCAGGGCGTTGAAAAGGGTCGACTTGCCGACGTTCGGGAGGCCGACGATTCCGAGGGTAAGGCTCACGGATTCCACAGTCTACGGTGGTCGCCCCCGGTTCCGACACCCACCGCCCACAACTCGGCCGCCCCTCGACAGGCGCTGGCCGCTGCGCTCACCATGGGAGGGCACGATCCGAGCGCGCCGACCGGACGCTCCCCGCGGTGCGTCACCACCCTTCGGGCAGGAGGAACCCCATGTCCAGGACCTCGCTCCGCGCGGCGGTCGCCGCCGCGGCCGCAGGCGCGGCGATCGTCGTCGCCCCCGCCGCCGCGGCGGCTACCCCGGTGCCCGTCGTCTACAACCCGCAGCAGGGCCCGCTCACGGCCGCGGTCACCTGCGCGCCGAACCTGCTCATCCCGTTCTTCGGCGGCATCGCGTTCGACATCTGCTGGGCCTGAGCTAGGGCCTGCGCGCCACCGTCACCGCCCAGCCGGCGTCCGGGTGCCACGGACGCAGATCCCAGGTCGAGAAGCGGTGCTCGCGGGCCAGGCCTGCCGCGGCCAGGTCGGCGTCGAAGGCGTCCACCGTGTACCGGTGGTCGGTGGCGAACCCGGCGACCAGCAGCCCGCCCGGCGTCAGGTGCGCGGCGAGCCTGCGGCATACCTGCGCCTCACTGCCCGGCGCAAGGAAGATCATCACGTTGCCCGCGACGACGACCGCGTCGAACGGCTCCCCCGGCAGGTCCAGCTCCGCCAGATCGGCCTGCACCACCTCGAGCAGGCCGGTGCCGCGGGCAGCGGCGAGCAGCACCGGGTCGAGGTCGACCGCGGTGACGGCGTGGCCGCGGCGCGCGAGTTCGGCGCCGACCCGTCCGGTCCCGCAGCCCGCGTCGAGGATCCGCGACCCGCGGCCGACCATCGCGTCCACGGCCCGCGCCTCGCCGTGCAGGTCGGCGCCCGATTCGGCCAGCTCCTCGAAGCGGCGCACGTAGTCGCGGGAGCCGTCCGGGCCTCGTTCGTCCTGCCATCTGGTCATGCGCACACCCTAGGACGGTTCTCCCGACACCCGCGGCGTGGCGTCGACGCCCGGACCGGCCGGACGGTGCCACCATCGGTGTCACCAATGACGTGCACGCGTGGGAGGAACGTGGATGACGAGGAGCCTGATCGTCGCCGGACTGTGGGTGGCCGGGATCGCGCTGGCGGCGGCCGCCGTCGCCGCCGGGTGGGGGTGGTGGATCCCGGCGGCCGTCCTGCTTGCCCTCGCGCTGGTCGGGACGTGGGACCTGCTGCAACCGCGGCACAGCATTCTGCGGAACTATCCGGTGCTTGGGCATGCCCGCTTCCTGATGGAGAAGATCCGCCCGGAGATCCAGCAGTACTTCATCGAATCCGCCACGGACGGCAAGCCGTTCGACCGGGAGACCAGGGACCTGGTGTACGAGCGGGCGAAGGGAACCAAGGACGACGAACCGTTCGGCACCGAACGGGACGTGCACGCACCGGGCTACGAGTTCATGACCCATTCGCTGCGCGCCCGGCACGCCACCGAACTCGCGCCGACGGTCCGGATCGGCGGGCCGCACTGCACCCGGCCCTACGACATTGCGCTGCTGAATGTTTCGGCGATGAGCTTTGGGTCGCTGTCCGGGAACGCGGTCGAGGCGATGAATGCGGGCGCGGCCCGCGGCGGCTTCGCGCACGACACCGGGGAGGGCGGGATCAGCACCCACCACCGCAAGCACGGCGGCGACCTGATCTGGGAGATCGGGTCCGGCTACTTCGGCTGCCGCACCCCCGACGGCGACTTCGACCCGGAGGCGTTCGCCGCGAAGGCGGTCGACCCGCAGGTCAAGGCGATCTCGATCAAGTTGTCGCAGGGCGCGAAACCCGGCCTCGGCGGCGTCCTTCCCGGCGCGAAGGTGTCCGCGGAGATCGCGGAGGCCCGCGGTGTCCCGATCGGCCGCACGGTCGTCTCGCCGCCCGCGCACACCGCGTTCGGCACCCCGACCGAACTGGTCGACTTCATCACCACCCTGCGCACCCTGTCCGGCGGCAAACCGGTCGGGTTCAAGCTGTGCGTCGGGGCCCGCACCGAGTTCCTGTCGATCTGCAAGGCGATGCTCGACCGCGACATCGCCCCGGACTTCATCATCGTGGACGGGTCGGAGGGCGGAACGGGCGCGGCGCCGGTCGAATTCGAGGACCACATGGGCATGCCGCTGACCGAGGGCCTGATGCTGGTGCACAACGCGCTGGTCGGCACCGGGCTGCGGGACCGCATCCGGATCGGCGCGTCCGGGAAGGTCGCCAGCGGCAGCGACATCGTCAAGCGGATCATCCAGGGCGCCGACTTCACGATGGCGGCCCGCGCGATGATGTTCGCGGTCGGCTGCATCCAGGCACAGGCCTGCCACACCAACCACTGCCCGGTCGGTGTCACCACGCAGGATCCGGCGCGGGTCCGGGCGTTGGTGGTGGCGGACAAGGCGACCCGGGTGCGCAACTTCCAGCGGTCGACGGTGGCCAGCGCGGCGCAGATGGTGGCGTCGATGGGCCTGGACGGGTTCCACGAGCTGCGGCCGTCGATGCTGAACCGGCGGGTCGACGCGCACACCACGAAGACGTACGCCGAACTGTACGAATGGCTGCAGGACGGGGAGCTGCTCGACGATCCCCCGCAGAGCTGGCGCACCGACTGGATCGACGCGGGCCCCGACCGATTCTGAGGTCCCGCGGTCGGTTTCTCCACCGGGCGGCGGCGGCACCCGACCCCTAATGTGAGGCGGGACACATCCGCTCCCGGAGGGAGGCCCGCCATGACGACGGCAACGAGTCCCGGCACCCCGAGCGCCGACCCGAACGTCGAGTACCTGTACACCGACCCGGCGCTTCCGCCGGTCGGCGTCGTCGACCGGACCCCGATCACCCCGGCGAAGAAGCTGATCTTCGCCGCGATCGGCGTGCTCGGCGCGGTCGCCTGGTCGATGATCGCGATCGTCCGCGGCGAGTCGGTGAACTCGGTGTGGTTCGTGATCGCCGCGGTGTGCACGTACCTGATCGCGTACCGGTTCTATGCCCGGCTGATCGAGAACCGGATCGTCAAGCCCCGCGACGACCGCGCGACGACGGCGGAGGTGCTCGAGAACGGCAAGGACTACATGCCGACGGACCGTCGGGTGCTGTTCGGCCACCACTTCGCCGCGATCGCCGGGGCGGGTCCGCTCGTCGGTCCGGTGCTTGCCGCGCAGATGGGGTACCTGCCCGGCACCATGTGGATCATCATCGGTGTCGTTTTCGCTGGCGCGGTGCAGGACTTCCTCGTGCTGTGGATCTCGTCGCGCCGCCGCGGCCGCAGCCTCGGTCAGATGGCCCGCGAGGAACTCGGCGTGGTCGGCGGCGTCGCCGCCCTGATCGGCGTCTTCGTCATCATGATCATCATCATCGCGGTGCTGGCACTGGTGGTGGTCAATGCGCTCGCCGAGAGCCCGTGGGGCGTGTTCTCGATCGCGATGACCATCCCGATCGCCCTGTTCATGGGCGTCTACCTCCGCTACCTGCGCCCGGGGAAGGTGTCCGAGGTGTCGCTGATCGGGGTGGTCCTGCTGCTGCTGGCCATCATCGGCGGCGGCTGGGTCGCCGACACCGAGTGGGGAACGGACTGGTTCACCCTGTCCAAGGTCACCATCGCCTGGTTGATGATCGCCTACGGCTTCGCCGCCTCGGTGCTGCCCGTGTGGCTGCTGCTCGCCCCCCGCGACTACCTGTCGACGTTCATGAAGATCGGCACCATCGCGCTGCTCGCCGCCGGAATCCTGGTGGCGCAGCCCGCGATCCAGATGCCGGCGATGACCGAGTTCGCGAAGAACGGCGAGGGGCCTGCGTTCGCGGGATCGCTGTTCCCGTTCCTGTTCATCACGATCGCCTGCGGCGCACTGTCCGGGTTCCATGCCCTGATCTCGTCCGGCACCACCCCGAAGCTGCTGGAGAAGGAGCGGCAGACCCGGATGATCGGGTACGGCGGCATGCTCACCGAGTCGTTCGTTGCGATCATGGCGCTGGTCACCGCCTGCATCCTCGACCAGCACCTGTACTTCGCGCTGAACGCCCCCGCCGCCCTCACCGGCGGCACCGCCGAGTCCGCACCCGACTACCTCAACGGCCTCGGGCTCCCCGGCAACGACATCACCGCGGCGCAGCTGAACGCGGCAGCCGAGGCCGTCGGCGAGGAGTCGATCGTTTCCCGCACCGGCGGCGCCCCCACCCTCGCGTTCGGCATGTCCGAGGTGATGCACCAGGTGATCGGCGGCGAATCGTTGAAGTCGTTCTGGTACCACTTCGCGATCATGTTCGAGGCGCTGTTCATCCTCACCACCGTCGACGCGGGCACCCGCGTCGCCCGGTTCATGCTCTCCGACTCGCTCGGTAACTTCGGCGGCGCGGCGCGGCGGTTCAAGGACCCGTCCTGGCGTCCCGGCGCCTGGCTGTGCTCGGCGATCGTCGTCGGCCTGTGGGGCGGGGTGCTGCTGATGGGCGTGACCGACCCGCTCGGCGGCATCAACACCCTGTTCCCGCTCTTCGGCATCGCGAACCAGTTGCTCGCCGCGATCGCGTTGACCGTCGTCCTTGTCGTGGTGATGAAGAAGGGCCTGTTCCGGTGGGCGTGGATCCCGGCGATACCGCTGGTGTGGGACCTGGTGGTCACGATGACCGCGTCCTGGCAGAAGATCTTCTCCGACGTCCCCGCGATCGGGTACTGGGCGCAGTACAACGCGTTCCGGGAGGCACGGGACGCGGGCCAGACCTCCTTCGGTACCGCGAAGTCCCCGGAGGCGATCGACGCCGTCATCCGCAACACCTTCATCCAGGGCACGCTGTCGATCGTGTTCGCGGTGCTGGTGCTGATCGTCGCGGTCGTCGGACTGCTCGTGTGCATCAGGGCGTATCGGGCGGGCGGACTGCCCGACACCGAGGCGCCCGCGGTGCCGTCGACGATCTTCGGTCCTGCCGGCTTCGTCCCGACCAGGGCCGAGCGGCAGATCCAGCAGGAGTGGGACACGCTCATCGCGGAGGGCAAGGTCCGAGCCCCCGGCGCGGCGCACACGACGGGACACCACTGATGCGCGGGCTGGGGCGCGGCGTGCTGTGGTGGATCACGTCGCTGATGGGCGACCACGACTACCAGCGGTTCGTCGCGCACCGGCGGCGCGCGCATCCGGGCGCACCGGTCCCCACCGAGCGCGAGTACTGGCGCGAGCGGCACGCCGCCGCCGACCGGAACCCGGGCGCCCGCTGCTGCTGACGCCAGCCGTGACGGCCGATTTCCGCTAGCGCGGGGGCGGGTCGGACTGCCACGCTGGAGCCATGAACCTCGACTTCGACCGGTGCTACCGGGCCGTCTCGTCGCGGGACCCGCGCTTCGACGGACAGTTCTACACCGCCGTCCGCACCACCGGGATCTACTGCAGGCCGTCCTGCCCGGCGATCACCCCGAAGCGGGCGAACGTCACCTTCCTGCCCACCGCCGCAGCCGCCCAGCAGGCCGGGTACCGCGCGTGCCGCCGCTGCAGGCCCGACGCCGCCCCCGGCTCACCGCAGTGGAACGTCCGCTCCGACCTCGCCGCCCGCGCGATGCGACTGATCGGCGACGGCGCCGTCGAACGGGACGGCGTCACCGGACTGTCCGCCGCCCTCGGGTACTCGTCCCGCCAGCTCACCCGGACCCTGACCGCCGAACTCGGCGCGGGCCCGCTCGCGCTGGCGCGGGCCCACCGCGCCCACACCGCGCGCCTGCTGATCGAGACCACCGCGATCCCGATGTCCGACATCGCGTTTGCGGCGGGCTTCGCCAGCATCCGGCAGTTCAACGACACCATCCGGGAGGTATTCGCCGCGACCCCGACCAGGATGCGGGCGGACGCCGCCCGCCGCGGATCGGCACCGGCACCGGCGGGCAGCGTGTCGCTGCGGTTGCCGTACCGCCCGCCGCTCGACCGACACTGGATGGCCTGGTTCCTGTCCGGGCACGCGGCGGCGGGCCTGGAGTCGTGGTCCGGCGGCAAGTACCGACGGGTGCTGCGACTGCCGCACGACGTGGGGGTGGCCGCGGTGCGGTTCCGCGACGGCCACGTCCGCGCCGACCTGACGCTGCGCGACATGCGCGACCTCGCCCCCGCCGTCGCCCGGCTCCGGCACCTGCTCGACCTGGACGCGGACCCGCGGGCCGTCGACGACGCCCTCGGCGGCGACCCCGGGCTCGCCGGGGCGGTCGCCGCCGCACCGGGGATCCGGGTGCCCGGCTGCATCGACCCGGGAGAACTGCTGCTGCGCACCATGATCGGGCAGCAGATCTCGGTCGCGGCCGCGGCGACCCACACCGCAAGGCTGGTGACCGAACTCGGCGAGCCGATCACCGACCCGCACCTGACGCACGCCTGGCCCACCGCGGCCGCGGTCGCCGAACGGGGACGCGAGATACTCACCGGGCCCGCCTCCCGGGTCGACGCGATCGTCGCGGTGGCTGGCGCGCTCGCGGACGGATCACTGTCATTGCACGGCGGTCGCACCGCGGCCGACCTGCGCGCGGACCTGCTCTCCCACCGGGGCATCGGGCCGTGGACCGCCGACTACGTCACCATGCGCACCCTCGCCGACCCCGACGTGCTGCTCGACACCGACCTCGTCGTCCGCCGCGGCGCTGCGGCCCTCGGCATTCCGCTCACCGTGCCGGACCGGTGGGCGCCGTGGCGCTCGTACGCGTCGATGCACCTGTGGCGCACCGCGCTCACGGCCCGCGGCAGCATCCCGACCACCCCGACCCTCGACCCGAAGGACCCCCGATGACCGCCGCACACAGCACCGTGACCACCCCGGCCGGACCGTTCACCGCCATCGTCGACGGGGACGGCGCGGTCCTCGCCTCCGGGTGGACCGACGACGCGGACACCCTCCTTGCCCTGATCCACCCGGCGCTGCGCCCACCCGGCACCGCAGCCCGCCCCGACCTCGGGCCGGTCACCCGAGCCGTTGCCGACTACCACGCGGGCGACCTGACCGCGATCGACCCGATCCCCGTCGCGCAGCGGTCGGGCGAGTTCCTCGAGTCGGCGTGGCGGGTGCTGCGGAAGGTGCCCGCCGGCGATCCGGTGACCTACACCGAGTTCGCCGCGCTCGCAGGCCGACCGGCCGCCGTCCGCGGCGCGGCGTCCGCGTGCGCCCGCAACGCCGCAGCCCTGTTCGTGCCCTGCCACCGGGTGATCCGGGTCGGCGGCGGGCTCGGCGGCTTCCGCTGGGGATTGCCGACGAAGCGCTGGCTCCTCTCCCACGAGCGGACCGCGGGGTAGATTCGGCCGCGTGCCCCAGGACGAACCGACCGTCAGCGAGACGCCCATCACCACCGGCCCGACGCCGCGGCGGCACCGGTTCCGCGACCGCGGTGAGGTGATCGGCGCTGGCGGCCTGTGGCTTGCCAAGTGGTCGCTGTGCCTGGTCGCGATCGCCGCGGGCGCGTGGGTGGTGTGGGCGGTGCTCGGCCAGCTGTGGGTGGTGGTGCTGCCGGTGCTGATGGCGATCGTGGTGTCCACGGTGCTGTGGCCCCCGACCCGGGGGATGGTGCGCCGCGGCATCCCGCCCGCCGCCGCGGCCGGGATCACCCTCGCCGGGTTCATCGCCGTCTTCGCGGGCATCGTCGCGTTGATCGTGCCGTCCGTCGTCGACCAGGCCCCGGAACTGGCGAACAAGGCCAGCGACGGGCTGCGGCAGGTGCAGGAGTGGGTCAAGGGCCCGCCGTTCAACCTGGGCGACGACCAGATCGACTCCGCGGTGCAGGCGGTCATCACGAAGATCCAGGAGAGCGCCCAGTCCATCGCGACCGGCGTGTTCAGCGGCGTCAGCGCGACCGCGTCGATGCTGATCGCCCTGTTCCTGGTGCTGGTGCTGACGTTCTTCTTCATCAAGGACGGGCCCCGGTTCCTGCCGTGGCTGCACTCGGTGAGCGGCGGCCGCGCGGGCAGGCACTTCGAGGCGGTCGCGGTGCGGGTGTGGGACACCCTCGGCGGCTTCATCCGGACGCAGGCGCTGGTCAGCTTCGTCGACGCGTTCTTCATCGGCCTCGGGTTGGTGGTCCTCGGGGTCCCGCTGGCACCGGTGCTCGCGGTGCTGACCTTCCTCGGCGGCTTCATCCCGATCGTCGGCGCGTTCGTCGCCGGCGCGCTGGCCGTGCTCGTCGCGCTGGTCGCGAAGGGCTGGACCACCGCCCTGATCGTCCTGCTCATCGTGCTCGCGGTGCAGCAGCTGGAGGGCAACGTCCTGCAACCGGTGCTGCAGTCCCGCAGCATGAACCTGCACGCCGCGATCGTGCTGCTCGCGGTGACCGGGGGCAGCTCCCTGTACGGCATCGTCGGCGCGTTCCTCGCGGTCCCGGTCGCCGCGTGCGTCGCGGTGGTGATCCGCTACATCGGTGAACAGGTCGACCGGAAGCTCGACGACGGTGACCCCGCGCCCGATCGCCCCGCCGCGCCGCGGGATGCGGAGGGCGACGAACCGGGTCCGGCGGGCGACCCGCGCCCGGTGGTGGCGGATCCGCGGTAGCGGCTATCCCGACGGCGATGCGCGCGGGCCGCGCTACGCGACGACCTCCAGGGTGGATCCGGCCCGGCCGCGCAGCACGTGCAGCCGGCTCGGGATCCGCTGCCGCATCTCGTCGACGTGGCTGACGATCCCGACGACCCGGCCACCCTCACGCAGTTCGTCGAGCACCCCCATCACCGCCTCGAGGGTGTCCGCGTCGAGGGTGCCGAACCCCTCGTCGATGAACATGGTGTCCAGGACGAGGCCCCCGGATTCGGCGGCGACGACGTCCGCCAGGCCGAGCGCCAATGCCAGTGACGCCAGGAACGACTCGCCGCCGGAGAGGGTCTTCGCGGAGCGCACCACGCCGGTGTAGTCGTCCCGGATGTCGAGGCCGAGACCGCCCCGCTTGCCGCGCGGGCCCGCGCCGTCCTCGTGCACGAACTCGTAACGGCCACCGGACATTCGGCGCAGTCGCACCGACGCCGACAGCGCGACCTCCTCGAGCCGGGCGGCGAGGACGTACGAGCGCAGCGACATCTTGCGCGCGTTCTGCCCGCGGCCGGCGATGACCTCGGCCAGCGCGGCCAGTTCCTCGTACCGGCGCAGCGCGGGGCCGAGCGCGGCGACCTCGTCGGTCAGGGCCAGCGCATAGTGTTCGACCTTCGCGGCGCGGGCGTCCGCGGTGGTCGCCGCCGCGGCTGCCGCGTCCCTGCCCTCCCTGGCTGCCGCGTCCGCGGCCTCCGCGGCGGGCACATCCGCGGGACCGAGGCGGACCGCCTCAACCACCGCCGGATCGGCGAGGACTGCCTCGGACAGCAGCCGTTCCTCGGCCGCGGCGGCGAGAATTGCGTCGATCTCCGCGATCCGCTCCCCGGTCCGCGCCGCCGACCGGGCGTCGGGCAGGTCCACGAACCCCGCGTCGGAGGACGCCCGTGCGGCCCGATCCGCCGCGTCCGCCGCCGCGACCGCGGCGCTCGCCGCGGCGGCACGCTGGTCTCGCAGTGCGGTGGCCGCGTCGGCGAGTGCCCCGAGGCGGTCGTGCCTGGCCTGCAGGTCGGACTCGCCGCCGATCGCGTCCTCGACGGCCCGGTCCAGCTCGGCGAGCCGCGCCGCACCGTCCGCGATCCGCTGTTCCAGTGCCGCGAGATCGGCGGACAGCCGCTGCGCCCGGGCCGCCAGGTCCTCGCTCTCCGCGCGCAGCCGCGCCACCGCCGCCTCCGCCGTCGCCAGGGTGGCCGCCGTTGCCTCGGCCGCGGACCGCGCCGCGTCCGCCGCGGTCGCTGCGGCGGCCAGCGCGTCCGCGTCGGCGTCCCCGACCCGGTCGGCGAGCACCCCCGCCGTGCGATCCAGGTCGGCCAGCGCGGCGGTCGCGGCCTCGAGTTCCCCGGCGCGGGTCTGCTCGACCACGCGGGCGTCGTCCTCGTCGGACTTGGACACGGCATCCGCGGCCGGACGGGCGGGTGTCGGATGCTCGTCGGAGCCGCACACCGGGCAGGGCGCCGCGGTCGCGAGTCCGGCCGCCAGTTCCGCGGCCATCCCCGCGATCCGCTGCTCGCGCACCGTCGCCAGCACCTCACGCGCATCCAGGTGGGTGTCGCGGGCCCGCCGATGCCGGTCGGCGGCCGCGGCGCGCCGGGCCCGCACCCGGCCGAGTTCCCGTGCCGCGGTGAGGCGTTCCCGGGTCGCCTCGCACTGCGTCGTGAGGGCGGGCAGCGACGCCGCGGCGGCACGGGCCCGCATCAGCTCCGCGTCGGCCCGCTCCACCTCGGCGGGAATCTCGGCTCGCCTCGACTCGAGAGTGGCTGTGGCCGTGATCAGTTCGTCGCGTCGGACGTGTGCGGCGTCCTGGTCCCGCCGCGCCGATCGGCGCTGTTCGTCCCGTCGGATCAGCTCACCGAGCCGTGCGACCTCGGCACTCCAGCCCCGCACCGCCGCGGCCAACACCTGCGCGTCGTCCGGCGCCGCAGGCCAACTGACCCGCTCGAGCAGCGCCGCGCCCTCCGGCTCCCGCCGCACGACGCTGGCGAGGTCCTCGGTGCGGGCCCGTTCCCGACCCGCGACGCCCGCGGCAGCCACCGCGAGCTCCTCCGCGGTCGCCACCGGCACCGCGCGGACCGCCCGGTCCCGTTCCGCGGCGAGCAGCTCCCGCGCCGACTGCCCGGTAGCGAGCTCGGCGAGCCGGGCCTTGGCCCGGGCCGCGCGGTCCTGCGACTGCCGCACCTCCCTGGCGCGGCCAAGGGCGTGCTCGGTTCGCTCCGCCGTCGCCCGCGCGGTCGCCAACACGGTGGAGGCGGCGTCCGCGGCCTCCCGCGACTCGTCGACCAGCCTGCCCGCCCACGCCACCGGATCGGCGTCGGCTCCCGCCTCGATGCCCGCCGCCGCCGACACCTGCGCCGCGATCCGGTCGACCGTCGTCTTGGTGCCGGACACCGCCGCCTCCGCCTCGCGTCTGCGCTCCGCGAACCACTCCTCGACGGTGGCGAACCGGCCCGTGTCGAACAGCCGTTCCAGGAGCACTCCCCGCTCCTCGGTGTCCGCCCGCAGGAACCGCGCGAAGTCGCCCTGTGGGAGCAGGACGACCTGGAAGAACTGGTCCGCGCTCATCCCGAGCAGCCGGCCGACCGCGTCACCGATCTCGTCGAGACGGGTCAGGTTCTCACCGCGCCCGTCGAGCCACTCGAGGGTGGCCTTGGCGTTCTCCTTGGTGGTGCCGGTGCCGCGCAGCTTCGGGCGCTGGTATTCGGGGCTGCGGGTGATCCGCAGTCGCCTGCCGCCGATCGTGGCCTCGAGCACCACCCGCGGCGGCGTGCCCGGTGCCGCGTGATCGGACAGCAGTCGCTTGCCCTCCTGCCTGGCTCCGGGCACCCGCCCGTACAGGGCGAACGCGACCGCGTCGAGGATCGTGGTCTTGCCGGCGCCGGTCTGCCCGTGCAGCAGGAACAGCCCGTCCGCGCCGAGTTCGTCGAAGTCGACGGTCACGGTGTCCCCGAACGGCCCGAATGCGGTCACCTCGAGGTCGTGCAGCCTCACGCGACGGACTCCGCGTCGCGGTCGTGGCCGCCGGAGGACCGGCCGTCGACCTCCCGGTCCGCGGCACCGAGCGCCCGCTCCACCCAGCGCAGCTCGCCGGGCGTCGGCTCGGCGCGCACGTCGGTCAGGAAGCTGGCAACGATCTCCCGATCGGTCCGTCCGCGCACCTTGTCCCGGTACTTGAGGTCCGAATCATCCTGCGGTCTCACCCATTCCAGGTGGACCAGGTGCGGGAACCGTCCCCGCAGGACCCGCATCGCATCGACCGGTCGCACCCGGTCGGTGAGCACGGCGGAGACGTAGTCGTCGGTCGCCGCCGCGAACGCGTCGTCGGTGAGCAGGTCCTCGACGGTGCCGGTCACCTGACTCAGGCCGCGCACCACCGGAAGATCGTGCCGCTCGACCGCGGCGAGCCCGTCGGCGTCGAGGTCGACGATCCACACCGCCTTCCGGTGCGACCGTTCCCCGAACGAGTACGGCAGCGGCGAGCCGGAGTAGCGCACCCGGTCCGTCAACGTCTGCGGCGAGTGCAGGTGCCCCAACGCGACGTAGTCGACCCCGTCGAACGCGGATGCGGACACCGTCTCCACCCCGCCGACCGAGATCGACCGCTCCGATCCCGTCGCCTCCGCGCCGACCACGAACGCGTGCGCGAGCACCACCGACCGGGCCGCGGCACCGGTCGCGGCGCGGGCAGCGAGATCCGCGCGGACGCGGGCCATCGCCGCGTCCAGGATGTCGGCGTGCGTCCGCGCCGCCGGGACCCCGAGCTCCGCGCGGGTGGTCTCCGGTTCCAGGTAGGGGATGCCGTAGAACGCGACGGGCCCGTGCTCGTCGCTCAGCAGGACCGGCGCCGCCACGTCGGCGACCCGCGTCAGCAGGTGCAAACCCCCGGCCGCCGCGAACGCCGCGCCAGCACCGAGCCGCGCGGGCGAGTCGTGGTTCCCCGACGTCGCGACGATCACCGCACCGGCGGCGCGGATTGCCTCGAATCCCCGGTTGCACACCGTGACGGCGTCCGCGCTGGGGACGGCCCGGTCATAGACGTCCCCGGGCACCACCACCACCTCCACCCGGTGCTCGGCAACCAGCCCCGCGATCGCGGCGAGCGCCGCGGCCTGGTCCGCCAGCAGGTCCACACCGTGGAAGGTGCGGCCGACGTGCCAGTCGGAGGTGTGCAGGATTCGCATGAGGCGACCGTAGACGAGGGCACCGACATCGACGCCCGGCCGGGGTCGCGGCGGAGATCGTTCCCACACGCGGTCCCACCGACGCCGGGTTCGGACCACGAGCCGCTAGTGTCTAGGCGTGTCTGCAACCCAACGCGCTCGATCCGGGGTGCCGCTCGCGCAGCGATCGGCGTTGCCCACCCTCCCGGGCGTGCCGGCCTGGGGCGCCGTCCTGATCGCGGCCGCGTCCGCCCTGCTCGGGATCGTCATCGACGCCGTCCGCGGCAGCGAACTGACCGCGACCTTCTCCGTGTTCTTCTTCCTCGGCTGCCTGGCCGCCGTCCTCGCCGTCCGCAACCGCGGCCTGTTCACCGCGATGATCCAGCCCCCGCTGATCCTCGTGGTCGCGGTGCCGCTCGCGTACCAGCAGTTCACCCCCGGCGGGGGCGGCATCAAGGATCTGCTGTTCAACGTCGCGATCCCGCTGGTCAACCGGTTCCCGCTGATGCTGACGACCACGCTCGTCGTGCTCGCGGTCGGGGCGGGCCGGATGTACATCCGGCACCAGGCGGCCGGCGTCGTCGCCCGGCCTGCGCGACGCACCGGCGAGCGCCGGACCGAGCCGAAGCGGACGGCACCGGACCGCCGCCCCGCCGCCGACGTGGACGACGACCGTCAACCCGACGAGCACCGCGCCGAGGACCAGCGGTCCCGCCCGACACGGGATCGACGGCCGGGTCGCGGCACCGATCGGCCCGCGGATCCGGTCCGCCCGGCCCATGCGACGGGCAGCTTCCCGACCGGCCGCTACCCGGCCCGCGGCGGGCACGACGAGGCCTCGGAGGAACGAACCGAGTCCTTCGACCGCCCGCAGCCATACGCGGGCCCCCGGGACCGGGTGCCACCCCACGACCAGGACCGGCACGTCAGGCCGGACCGGGCACCCGGATACCGGCACGACACCGCCCCGGCGACCGCGTCGTTCCCGGGACCGCGCCCGGCACCGCACGCCGAGCGCCGCGCCCAACGACCCGATCCGGACGTCCCCGTGCACCCGGTCCCGCAGGTGCGGTACCGGGACCGGGACGACGCCAGGCAGGACCCCCCGTACCGCTACCGCTGAGCGGGCTTGCGCAGCTCGCGGGGCAGGGAGAACACCAGCGTCTCGTTCGCCGTGGTCACCGTCTGCACGTCACCGAATCCGTGCTCGGCGAGCAGGTCGAGCACGCCGCTGACCAGGATTTCCGGCACCGACGCGCCGGAGGTGACGCCGACCGTGCGCACCCCGTCCAACCAGGTCGGGTCGATCTCGCGGGCGTAGTCGACCAGGTACGACGCCGTCGCCCCCGCACCGAGCGCCACCTCGACGAGGCGCACCGAGTTCGACGAGTTCCGGGACCCGACGACGATGACGAGGTCGCATTCCGGGGCCATCGCCTTGACCGCGACCTGCCGGTTCTGGGTGGCGTAGCAGATGTCGTCGCTCGGCGGGTCCTGCAGCTTCGGGAACTTCTCCCGCAGTCGGGCCACCGTCGCCATCGTCTCGTCGACGCTCAGCGTCGTCTGGGACAGCCAGATGACCTTGTTCTCGTCCCGGACCGTGACGGCGTCCACGGACTCGGGGCCGTCCACCAACTGCACGTGGTCGGGCGCCTCACCGGCGGTGCCCTCGACCTCCTCGTGCCCCTCGTGACCGATCAGCAGGATGTCGAAGTCGTCGCGGGCGAACCGCTTCGCCTCCTGATGGACCTTGGTCACCAGCGGGCAGGTCGCGTCGATGGTGTGCAGGCTGCGGGCCTCCGCCGCCTCGTGCACGGCCGGGGAGACACCGTGCGCGGAGAACACCAGCACCGACCCCTCCGGCACCTCGTCGGTCTCGTCGACGAACACCACGCCGCGCTCGGAGAGGGTGTCGACGACGTGCCGGTTGTGCACGATCTCCTTGCGCACGTAGATCGGCGCGCCGTGCTTCTCCAGCGACCGCTCCACCGTTTCCACCGCGCGATCGACGCCCGCGCAGTAGCCGCGCGGCTCGGCGAGCAGGACCCGCTTGCCACTCACCGTGGACGACGTGCCGGTGCCGGCGATTCCCAGATTCAGGGGGACAGCAGATGACATGCCTCCAGGGTACGGGTGGCGGCCCGCCGCGACCCGCCCAGCCGGGCGGGGCGTGCCCGGCTACCAATTGCCGCGTCGGTAGGGCACCCTGGGACCATGTTCCGTCCCCCATTCGCGGCCCGGGTGGCTGCCGGCATCGCGGTCACCCTCGTCGAAGAGGTGCAGAAGCTTCCGACCACCGCGGTCACCCTGCCGATGACCGCGATCTCCTCGATGCTGCAGACGGGCATGCAGGTGCAGCAGACCGTCACCGCCCTCGCCATCAAGGGGGACGAGGCGCTGGCCGGGTTGTTCCCGCAGTCCGAGGAGCAGCCCACCTGGGCGACGTTCGACGAGGACGCCGCACCGGCCGCTGCGTCCGACGGCGCCGGGCGGCCCGCACCGTCCGCGCCTGCGAATCAGGGCCGGTTCGAGCTGTATTCGATGTCGCCCGCGGAGCCGGCCCCCGCGCCAGCGGCCGATGCGGCGCCCGGCGGCGCCGCGTCGGCGGCCGCGGACGGCGACCGCGCCGAGATCGTCGACTACCTGGACTACGACAACCTCACCCTCGCCCAGCTGCGGGCCCGGCTGCGGACCCTGTCCGTGGAGGAACTGACCGCGCTGCTCGACCACGAGAACGGCACCCGGAGCCGGGCCCCGTTCCAGACGATGCTCGGCAACCGGATCACCTCCGCCACCGCCAAGTGACCGCGGCCAGCCCCACCCCGTCGACCGCCCGGCCGTCCGCGCAGACGTCGAACTCGGCGGAGAATCCATGGCCGGTCCGATCGGTGTCGACCAAGGTCGCGGCCTGGATCGACCGGCTCGGCAGCATCTGGGTCGAGGGCCAGATCACCCAGATCAACGTCCGGCCCGGCACCAGGACCGCGTTCCTGGTGCTCCGCGACCCGTCCGCGGACATGTCCCTGTCGGTGACCTGCTCCCCGAACCTGATCCGGGACAGCCCGATCCCGTTGACCGAGGGCACCCGCGTGGTGATGTTCGGGAAACTGTCGTTCTACACCGGGCGCGGCACCGTCTCGCTGCGGGTGACCGAGATCCGGCCCGTCGGGATCGGGGAGCTGCTCGCCCGGATCGAACGGCTCCGCGGCCTGCTCGCCGCGGAGGGCCTGTTCGATCCGCGGCTCAAGCGCCCGCTGCCGTTCCTGCCCCGCACGATCGGGCTGATCACCGGCCGGGCGAGCGCCGCCGAGCGGGATGTGCTCAGCGTCGCGGGGGCCCGCTGGCCCGCGGTGAACTTCGCCGTCCGCAACACCGCCGTCCAGGGTCCGACCGCGACCGCGCAGATCGTCGCCGCGCTCGCCGAACTGGACGCCGACCCCGACGTCGAGGTGATCGTCCTCGCGCGCGGCGGCGGCAGCGTCGAGGACCTGCTGCCGTTCTCCGACGAAACGCTGTGCCGGGCGATCGCCGCAGCGACCACACCGGTGGTCAGCGCGATCGGACACGAGCCGGACAGCCCGCTCTGCGATCTGGTCGCGGACGTGCGCGCGGCGACACCGACCGACGCGGCGAAGCGGGTGGTTCCCGACGCGGCCGCCGAGCAGGCCCTGGTCGCGGAGTTCCGGGCCAGGGGCGCGGCCGCGCTGCGGAACTGGGTGGCGAGGGAGGCCCGCGCCCTCGCCGACCTGCGCAGCAGGCCGGTGCTGGCCGACCCGCTGGCCGCCGTGGATCGGCGGGCCGAGGAGGTGACCCGGCTCCGGGATGCGGCGCGTCGGGACATCCGGTGGCTCGTTGACGGGCAGGGCACCATCCTCGGGCACATGGCGGCGCGGTTGACCACCCTCGGCCCGGCCGCCACCCTCGCCCGCGGCTACGCGGTGGTGCAGCGGGTGGTGCCGGGATCGGATCCGGAGGTGCTCAGGTCGGTCGAGGACGCACCGCCGGGGACGCAGCTGCGGGTGCGGGTCGCGGACGGCGCGGTGATCGCGGCAACGATGGGCAGGGACAAGGCAGGAGAGCAGAAGTGAACGAACCGGTGTCCGAACTCGGCTATGAGGCCGCCCGCGACCAGCTCGCGGAGGTGGTCAAGCTGCTCGAGCAGGGTGGGCTCGACCTCGACCACTCGCTGGCACTGTGGGAGCGCGGCGAGGCGCTCGCCACCCGGTGCGAGGAGCACCTCGCGGGCGCGCGGGCCCGGGTGGAGAAGGCCCTCGCGCACACCGAGGATTCCTAGGGATCGATCGGCTGGGCCTGGCCGACCGCGGTCGCCAGGTCACCGAACTCCTCCGCGGTGCCGCTGCCGGTGATCAGGACCCGGGCATCGGCGAGGTCGGCCACCCAGATCGGTTCGCTGCCCTCCTCGGCGAACTGCACCCAGGAGGTACCCGCGAAGGTCTCGGCGCCTGCCGCGGCCCGTGGTGCGCCCGCGACCCACTCCACCAGGGCCTGCTCCGCGGCATTCGACTGGCTGAGCTGCACGTAGCGGCCCGCGTCGGTGATGTAGCCGACGGTGCTGACGTCGCCGCCCGCGTCACCGCTGACCGTGCCGCGGCTGCCGGAGTTCGGCTGCCAGGAGTCGGGCACCGCGGGGTTGCGGACCGGGAAGCCCAGTTCGGCGGCGTCGAACGTCAACGCGGTGTCGATGTCGAACTGCGGAACCGGCCCGGCGGTCGGGCCGCCAGGGCTGAACGAACACGATTGTGCGACCGCCGCGATCACGATCGCGAACAGGGCGAGGGGAATCAGCGACCAGATGATGTCGCGATTGTCCTGCAGATACCGGGGTTTCTTGCCAGCCACGTGGTCGAGTATCCCAGCACAGCGCGCGGTGGCGGCGATCGGGACCACCGACGAAACCCTTACGCAAAGTTACATACATGTGATTGGTTATCCGACCATGAGCCTTCGCAGACGACTCCCCCGGCCGCATCGTCTGGTGCTGGCGTGCGCCGGCCTGGCGCTCGCCGCCGCCGCGACCGCGCTGCCCGCCGCCGCGGCCCCGCGCGCTGCGGTCGACCTCGGCTACCACGACCTGCTCGATCTGGTCCCGGCCAACGCCGACGCCGAGTTGCCGGGCGGGCTGGATCCGAGACTGCCCACGGACTCCCGAACCCTCGATGCCGCGGTCGACGCGGCCCGAGCCGACGGCCTTCCGCCCGCCCGCTACGCGGCCCTGCTCCACCAGTACTGGCTGGCCAGGGGTGCCGAGGCCGCCGGCATCGACCTCGGCGCCTGGGATCCCGGCACCGGGTTCCTGGCGAACGCGGACCTGGTGAACCGCGTGTACGCGAACTACGGCAGGTACCAGCGGGAGCGCGACGAACTGAACTGGGCGGGCATGGCCGGGATGGCAGGCGCCTCGTTCACCGCCGGTTTCCTGGACATCGACACGGGCCGGGTCGTGCTGTCGGTCGAGGCGGTGCACCGGATCGGCGAGGCGGTCGCTGCTGCGGTCGGCGCGCTGCCGGTCGGCGTCGCCGCCGGCCTGCCCGCGGACGTGCGGGCGCTCGCCACCGTCGCGCCCACCCTCACCGCCGACGACCTGGACTGGTACCAGCGGCGGCTGCTGGTGATGCAGAAGCACATCTACTTCGACATGGTGCCGATGCACGAGGCGTACCTGAACGGGGGATTCCCCGCGATCGAGGAGATGCGGGCGGCCGGGCTGTTCGACGACAACACCGCGGCCGCCTGGGACGCGATCCGGACCGGCACCCCCGCGGGGCGCGCGGACGCGGTGCTGCGGATGGCGGACCGTGAACAGAACACGATCGTCGCCGACCAGTGGGACGCGACCGCGCGCGGGCGGGACGGCGCAGGCCGGGTGCTCGCGTACCTGACCACCGTCGCCGCGCAGCCGTCGATTCCCGGCACCCGAGCACCGGGCGTCTTCGCACCGCTCACCGCGCACGCGACGGTGGCCGACGGGTCAGGCGTCCGGGTGCAGGCCCCGCTGCCCGACTTCAACTGGGCCGACCGGGGCCCGCGGTGGCGGTACATCGCCGACGACACCGCGCCCGCCTACCAGCGCCTGGCCGAGCAGCGACCCGAGCAGGTTGACGCGCTGCTGGGGCAACCGTTCGCGGAGTTCGCCGACCGGCAGCGGATGGTGTCCCGCGCACCCGCCCTGGTTCGGGACCTGACCTCGGGATGGTCGGTGGTCCGGGAGCCGTAGACCGGAGCGGGGCGATCCGGGCGCGGGATGAGATAATTGCGCGGCGCGATCTGCTTCGCGCCACAGCCGGAACACCAGGGCGGCCCCCGCGTCGCCAGCAAGGAGACACCGCCGATGACGGCCAACACGAGTCACCGCGAGGCACCGGACCGCAACCTCGCCCTCGAGTTGGTGCGGGTGACCGAGGCGGCGGCCATGGCCGCGGGCCGCTGGGTCGGGCGGGGCGACAAGGAGGGCGGCGACGGTGCCGCCGTCGACGCGATGCGCCACATGGTCAGCTCGGTCTCGATGCAGGGTGTCGTCGTCATCGGTGAGGGCGAGAAGGACGAGGCCCCGATGCTGTACAACGGCGAGGAGGTCGGCAACGGCGACGGCCCGCTGTGCGACGTCGCGGTCGACCCGATCGACGGCACCACGCTGATGAGCAAGGGCGCGCCCGGCTCGATCGCGGTGCTCGCGGTCTCCGAGCGCGGTGCCATGTTCGACCCGTCGGCCGTGTTCTACATGGACAAGATCGCGGTCGGCCCCGAGGCCGCCGACGTGATCGACCTGGCGGCGGGCGTCGCGGAGAACATTCGTCGGGTCGCGAAGGCGAAGAACCGCGCCGTCTCCGACACCACCGTGACGATCCTCGACCGTCCCCGGCACGCCGACATCATCCGCGAGATCCGGGACACCGGTGCCCGGATCCGACTGATCTCCGACGGCGACGTCGCGGGCGCGATCGCAACGGCCCGCCCGGATTCCGGGGTCGACATGCTGCTCGGCATCGGCGGCACCCCCGAGGGCATCATCGCCGCAGCGGCAATGCGCTGCATGGGCGGCGCGCTGCAGGGCAGGCTGGCCCCGAAGGACGACGAGGAGCGCGCGAAGGCGATCGCCGCGGGCCACGACCTGGACCGGGTGCTGCGCACCGAGGAACTGGTCACCGGCGAGAACATCTTCTTCTGCGCGACCGGCGTCACCGACGGCGAACTGGTCAAGGGTGTCCGCTACTACGGCGGCGGCGCGACGACGCAGTCGATCGTGATGCGGTCGAAGTCCGGCACGGTCCGGATGATCGAGGCCTACCACCGCCTCGAGAAGCTGCACGAGTTCTCGTCGATCAACTTCGACGGCGTCGACGGCGCCAACCCGCCCCTCCCCTGATGTAGGCGCTGCGCGCCTGTGAGTCCTTTTGGCCCCTACCGGGGCCAAAAGGACTCACAGGCGGCGGAGCCGCTTGGGTGGCAAGCTTGGCGGCATGGCTGAGAACAGCGAACCGCGGTTCCGTATCGAGCACGACACGATGGGCGAGGTCCGGGTTCCGGTCGACGCCCTCTGGCGTGCCCAGACCCAGCGCGCGGTGGAGAACTTCCCGATCTCGGGGCGCGGTCTCGAGCGGGCGCAGATCCGGGCGCTCGGCCTGCTCAAGGCGGCCTGCGCGCAGGTAAACCACGACCTCGGGCTCCTCGACGGCGGCCGGGCCGCCGCGATCGTCGCCGCCGCGACCGAGATCGCCGACGGCCGCCACGACGACCAGTTCCCGATCGACGTGTTCCAGACCGGGTCCGGGACGAGCTCCAACATGAACGCGAACGAGGTGATCGCGTCCATCGCCCTGGCGAACGGTGTGGACGTCCACCCGAACGATCACGTCAACATGTCGCAGTCATCGAACGACACCTTCCCGACCGCAACCCACCTTGCCGCGACCGAGGCGGCGGTCCGGGAGCTGATCCCGGCGCTCGACCATCTCCGGCTGGCGCTGGTGGACAAGGCGACCGAGTGGCGGACCGTGGTGAAGTCGGGGCGCACCCATCTGATGGACGCGGTCCCGGTGACCCTCGGTCAGGAGTTCGGCGGGTATGCCCACCAGGTCGAGGCGGGCATCGAGCGGGTCGTTGCGGCTCTCCCCCGGCTCGGCGAGCTGCCGATCGGCGGCACCGCCGTCGGCACCGGGCTCAATGCCCCGGACGGCTTCGGCCCGAAGGTCGTTGCACAGCTGGTGACCTCGACCGGGATCGACGCCCTGTCCCCGGCCCGGAACAGCTTCGAGGCGCAGGCGGCGCGGGACGGCCTCGTCGAGGCGTCCGGTGCGCTGCGCACGATCGCGGTGTCGCTGACGAAGATCGCCAACGACATCCGCTGGATGGGCTCGGGTCCGCTGACCGGTCTCGGCGAACTCCACCTGCCGGATCTACAGCCCGGCAGCTCGATCATGCCGGGCAAGGTGAATCCGGTTCTGCCGGAGGCGGTCACCCAGGTCGCGGCGCAGGTCGTCGGCAACGATGCGACCGTCGCCTGGTGCGGCGCCGCCGGCGCCTTCGAGCTCAACGTGTACATCCCGGTGATGGCCCGCAACATTCTGGAGTCGATCCGGTTGCTGGCCAACGTGTCCCGACTGTTCGCCGACCGGTGCGTCGCGGGGCTGGTCGCGAACACCGAGCACCTGCGTAGGCTCGCGGAGTCGTCCCCGTCGATCGTGACGCCGCTGAACTCGGCGATCGGCTATGAGGAGGCCGCCGCGGTCGCGAAGGAGGCGCTGCGGGAGCGGAAGACGATCCGGCAGACGGTCATCGACCGCGGACTGGTCGGCGACGGACTGTCCGAGGAGGAACTGGACCGCAGGCTCGACGTGCTCGCGATGGCGAAGGTCCCGCCGCAGCGGTAGCACCCCGGCAGCCCACCCGCTCCGGTCAGGCGGCCGGGTCGTACGCCCACACCGACACCCAGTCGACGAGCAGGTTGCCGTTGCTGGTGCCGTTGCCGTTGGTCTCGGTCTGCAACTGCCAGCGCATCGGCGTCGACGGCACCCAGGCCGTGCTGTCGAGGACCACCCGGTCGTCGAGCAGGTAGCGGATCCGGCCGGGCGACCATTCGATCGTGTACGTGTGCCAGTCGGTGAACCGGGCGCCGATGTCCGCGGCGACGTCCTGACACCCGCCGACGCACGACCCGGCGCCGGAGTAGTGGTGGAAGCCGCCGACGGTGCCGGCAAGGCCACCCTCGGGGAAATCGAATTCGCCGTCGGCCGGCCACCGCTCGGACTGCGGCCACAGCAGCCAGGCGACGTAATACTCGTTCAGGTTCGGATTATCGACCTTGAATCGCGCGGAATAGCGGCCGTAGGTTTGATATTGGCTCGCCCCGTCGATCAGCGGGGACGGATTCGCACCGGCCGGAACCCCGTTCACCGGGCGCAGATGAAAATTCATCACACCGTTCCCGACGCTGAGCACCTGGTCCGGTCGATAGGGCCGCTTCTGATAGGTGTCCAGATAGCAGCTGGGATAGGTGCGCCACTTCTGGCCCTCGGCCCCGGTGTAGACGATGCGGTCCGGCTCGCAGGCGTTCGCCCAGCTTCCGACCGCGGCGTCCCTGGTGAAGTCGTCGACGAAAATCTGCCGCCAGCCAGGGCGATTACCGCGGGGTGCGGCAACACCCGACGGCGCGGTCGGTGCGGGGGTCGCGACGTCGGTTCCGGGCGACGGCGAGGCAACGGACCCGGGGAAGGCCCCCGCCTGCGGCACGCCGACGGCCGCGCCTGCCGCCGCGGCGACGGCGAGGGACAGCAGGCACCGGGTCACCCGGCCCGATGTCGACGCCCGCGCACGGGTACGGGTGACCTCTCGAATGGATCCGGTTTCGCGCACACGACTTCGAACCATGTGGTTCCCCATTCACGACAAAGAGCGATGAGCGGGTGGTTCGCATGCGATGCCCGAGAAATGTTCTCGAATCCGACGCTAGCACGGTGCATTACGAATTTCCGGGCAGGCGCGACCAGACATGCGGGGAGCGGCCGCGCAGTCGGGTGACCCTGGCGCCCCCACGGTCGCCGCGGTGCGCCTAGACTCCCGAGCGACATCGGAGAAGTAAGGGAAGGCAAACCTGTGCGAGTGGTGGTCACCGGCGGTGCCGGGTTCATCGGGTCGACGCTGGTCGACCGGCTACGCGGTGACGGCCACCGGGTACTCGTCGTCGACAACCTGAGCCGCGGCCGGGAGCACAACCTCGCCGCCGCACTCGCCGCCGACGGCGTCGACCTCGAACTCCTCGACGTCCGGCACGACGACATCGACCGCATCTTCGGGACGTTCGCGCCCGAGGTGGTCTTCCACCTCGCCGCACAGATCGACGTCCGGCGCAGCGTCGCCGACCCGGTCGCGGACGCCGAAACCAACGTCATCGGCACGCTCCGCGTCGCCGCGGCGGCCGTGCGCGCGGGGGTCCGCAAGATCGTCTTCACCTCGTCGGGCGGATCGATCTACGGAGCCCCCGCGACACTCCCGGTCTCCGAACAGGTTCCGGTGCGGCCCGCCTCGCCGTACGCGGCGGGCAAGGTCGGCGGCGAATACTACCTCGACAGCTTCCGCGTCCTGCACGGCCTGGACTGCTCCCACATCGCCCCCGCCAACGTCTACGGCCCGCGTCAGGATCCGTACGGCGAGGCGGGAGTGGTGGCAATCTTCGCGCGCGAGATGCTCGCCGGCCGGCCGACCACCCTGTTCGGCGATGGCGGCAACACCCGCGACTACGTGTACGTCGACGACGTCGTCTCGGCGATGGTCGCCGCGTCCGGGTCCGCCGGGTCGGGTCTGCGGTTCAACATCGGCACCGGCGTGGAGACGAGCGATCTGGAACTCAACCGCCTCGTCGCCCGCGCCACCGGCACCACGGTGGACCCCCTGTGGAAACCCGCGCGTCCCGGCGACGTCCGGCGGTCCGCGCTCGACGCGGGCCAGGCGTGCCGCATCCTCGGCTGGCACCCCACGGTCGGGCTCGCCGAGGGCATCGCCCGCACGGTCGCCCATTTCCGCGAGTTGGGCGTGAGCCGACCGGTCGCCGTCTGAGGTGTCCGTGACCGACCGTTCCACCGTCCGGGTCGGCCACCTGGACGTGATGCACAGCCGCACCCGGATCACCGCGATCATCGGGCCCGTCGAGCTGCCCCCGGTCGACGTCGTCGCCGACCGCCTCGCCGCGATGGCCGCGGTCGGTCCCAACGCCCGGCTGGGTCTGCACCCGTCGCCGGTGTCGAACCGGTGGACGTTCGACCCCGCCGCACACCGGCCCACGGTCCGGCGCGTCGCGCCCCCGCGCTCACCGATGGACCTGTACGACCCCGAGCCCGACGCCGCCGCGCCCGCACCCGAACCCGACGACCATCGCCCGCGTCCGACGAGCATCATCCTCGCCGGCGACTACCTGCGCACCGATCACAGTCACGGCCTCGGCGAGGTTGCCCTCGCGCTCGCGATGCACGGCGTGATCCTGGGGACGATCGACCCGACCGACCCGAACGTGTGGCGTCCGTCGGGTCGCCGCGGCAGCGGAATCGCGGCGGCAGCGGCGCGGACCTACGGGACCGACCCGCGACGGCTCTTTGCGTTGCGCAGTGCACTGCACCGGCGCCCGGAATCGGCACCGCCCGAGACGATTCCGTGGATCCCCGCCCGCTCGGGGGCCGCGGCGACGATGCCGCCCGAGACGGTGGCGCGGCTGCGCGCCTGGCGGGACGGCAACGACCCGAGCGTGTCGATGTTCGCGGTGATCGCGGCGGCGCTGCACCGCGGGCTGGCCGCGTCGGGCATCGAGATCGACGACGTCGTGACCGTGACCCTCGACGCCCGCCGCTACCTACCGAAGGGCCGTGTCCCGCTCGGCAACTTCGTGTCCGGGCTGGAGTTTGACCTCGGCCGCGCACCGACCCCGCGCCGGATCCACCGGGCCAGCGCGGGCGCGACGGCGTCGGGTCGCCCGGTGGCGAACCTGGCACTGAACGCGGCCCGGACCCGCGTCGGCCTGCGCACCGGACGGCAGGCCGACACGCGGTGGGACCGCCCGCGCCACCCCCGAGCCCGGCTGCTGTTCTCCAGCCTTGGCGTCGTCCCCCGCACCGGACGCGTTCCGTGGCGGGACACCGCGGCGCCGTTCTACGCGGCGCACAACGATCCGACCGGACCCGACGGCATCACCGTCACCTGGGCGATCGTCGAGGGCGCGGTCATCGCGTCGGCCTCGTTCCACGGCAACGTCTTCCCGCGCGCGCAGGTCCAGGAAGGCCTGACACGGGCGGTCACCGATCCACTCGCCCTGCTCACCTGACCCGATTCCGCGACCGCAACCCCGTTCCGTAAGATAGGCAAGCCTTCCCTACGATGGGTGGCCGCGCCCCATGACGATCCCGGAGATTCGCCTTGGCCTCGACAACCCGTCCCGACCCCGGGCTCGCCATCCTCATCAGCTGCTTCACCACCGCCCGGCTCGACCTGCTGCTCGCGGGCATCGAGCGGGCGCGCGCCCAACTGCGGGACGGTGACGAGGTGATCGTCGTCGTCGACCACAACCCCGAATTGCTCTCGATCCTCCGGCAGCGCTGCCCGTCCGACGTCACCCTCACCCCGAACCGGCACCGCCGCGGGCTGTCCGGGGCACGCAACACCGGTCTGGAGTTCGCCGCCGCCGAGATCGTTGTCTTCCTCGACGACGACGCCTCGGTCCGTCCGCACGCCCTCGACGCCGTGCGAACCGCGTTCACCGACCCCGCCGTTGTCGCGATCGGCGGTGCGGTGCACGCGAACTGGGAATCCGGCCACCCGCCTGGCTGGTTCCCCGACGAGTTCGGATGGGTGGTCGGCTGCGACTACCGCGGCCTGCCCGCGGACGGCGCCGAGATCCGCAATCCGATCGGTGCCGCAATGGCGGCCCGCCGCGCCGAACTGCAGAAGATCGGCGGCTTCTCCGACCGGCTCGGCCGGGTCGGCGCCGTGCCGGCAGGGTGCGAGGAAACCCTGATGGGAATCGAGCTGCGACAGCAGTTTCCGGGCACCCGGATCGTCCGGGTCACCGGTTTCGCCGTGGACCACGCCGTGCCGGACCACCGGGCGACGGTGCGCTACTTCGTCTCCCGCTGCAGGCACGAGGGCCGCTCGAAGGCGGTGCTCACCGGCATGGTGGGGGCCGACGCCGGACTGTCCGCGGAACGCAGCTTCGTGGTGCGCACCCTCGGCACCGGGGTGCTGCGGTACCTGCGGCGGACGGTGGCCGGTCGGGACCGGTCCGCACTGACCCGCATCCTGACGCTGACCCTCGGCCTGGCCGTGACCGTGGCCGGCACCGCCGAGGGCATGCTGCGCCGGGGGACTGCCGGGTCCGACCGCGCTGCCGCTGCGCTTCCCCTGGCCGCCGGGGATCCCGCGGTCGACGAGGACGAACTCGTGACGATCGTGATCCCGACCGTCGGGCGTGGCTCCCTGCGCACCACCGTGCGGGCCGTGCTCGCGCAGCAGCACCACACCATCGAGCTGATCGTCGTCGACAACCGGCCACACCGCGGCGCCGTTGCGCGCGCGCTGGACGGGATCGACGATCCGCGCCTGCGCATCGTCGACCAGCCGGTGCCGGGGGTGTCGGCCGCCCGGAACCTGGGGCACCACCACGCGAGCGGCCGGATCGTCGCCTTCACCGACGACGACGCCCTGCCCGACCCCGGCTGGATCACCGGCATCGTCGCGAGCTTCCGGGCCGATCGCGGCGGTGCGGTCGGCGCGGTGACCGGGCGCGTTCTCGGCACCGAGGCAACCAACCGCATGCAGGAATGGTTCGAGGAGGCGAAGGTCTTCGACAAGGGCGAGTCCGCGACCGTGTGGGCGCTACGCACCCACGAAACGGACCCGGCGCTCGGCGACTTCGGCGCCCACGGGCCCTTCTTCCCCTACACCGCGGGCGAGTGCGGGTCGGGCAACAACATGGCCTTCCGGTCGAGCGCGCTGACGTCCATCGGGGGATTCGATGAGCGCCTCGGCACCGGAACCCCCACCCGCGGCGGCGAGGACCTCGACGCGTTCCGCGCCACCCTGCTGCGGGGCTGGTCGATCGCCTACAACCCGGACGCCGTCGTCCGGCACTACCACCGCGACAACATGGCCGACCTGCGCACGCAGAGCTACGGATACGGCACCGGGATGGCGGCGTCGCTGACGAAATTCGTCGGCACCGGGCAGCTGTGGCCGATCCTGTCGCGTGTCCCGCGGGGACTCCACATGCTGCTGTCCCCCGCCTCCGCGAAGAACGCCGACGTCCCGTCCGACTGGCCGCTGCACCTGCGGGCCCTCGAGGCGTGGGGCTACCTGACCGGACCGGTGCTGTTCGTCCGCAGTCACCTAGGGGCCCGGCGGACCGGAGCGACCCGATGACCGCGACGGACCTGCCCACCGACCACCTCACCGCCGCCAGGCGAACCGAGGTCCGGTACGGCTGGCGGCCGCGGCCTGCGCTGCTCCTCGGCGCCGTCGTCGCGGCGCTCATGCTCGCGTTGAACCTGCTGGTCGCCACCGGGTCCGCGGACCTCGTTCCCACCCCGATCCGGATCCTGGTCGTGCTTGCCGGCGCCACCCTGGTCCCCGGCCTCCCCGTGGTGGTGGCCCTGCGGATCCCCGGGCGGGCGCTGTTCGCGTCTCTGGTCGTGTCGGTCTCGCTGGCAACGACGATCCTCGCCGCCCAGTTCACGATGGTCCCGCAGTGGTGGAATCCGGCGACCGTGCAGACCCTGCTCGCGGCCGGATCCCTGCTTGCCTGTGTGCTGGTGCGCCGCACCGTTCCCGCCGACATCGCCTGCCCGCGCAGCGAACTGCACTACCTGCGGTCCTGGAGTCGGGCCCGCACGACCAGCCTGGTCGCGCTCACCGCATCGATCGTCCTGTTCGCGGTCGCGGCGGCGACCCTGGACTATCTCGACGCCGGGCGCTACGGGATCATCACGCAGATCGGGGTCGTGTACGCGCTCGGGCTCGTCGTCCTGTGCGGCACCATCGTGGCCGGGCTCACCCGCCCGCGTATCGACCCGGTCGTGATGTCCGCGGCGACGCTGGTGCTGATCGGCTACACGACGATGCTCGTCCCGGCCGCCAGCGGCCAGACGACGGTGCCCACCGCGTTCGTGCACCGCGGCTTCATCGCGGCCCTTGCCCAGGGTGAGCGGCTCCCCGACGCGATCGACGCCCGGTTCAGCTGGGCCGGGTTCTTCTCCGCCGGAGCGCATCTGGTGACGGTCGCCGACCTTCCCGACGCGACCGCGCTGCTGGCATGGGCGCCGCTGTTCATGGGCGCCCTGCTCGCCTTCCCGCTGTACGCGATCGCGATCGCAATCACCGGCCGGGCCCGTCTGGCCTGGCTGGCGGTGATCCTCTACCAGCTGTTCAACTGGTATCAGCAGGACTACTTCGCTCCGCAGGCGGTCGCGATGGTGTTCTACGCGACCGTCATCGCAACCCTGCTCTGGCAGCTGCGCCGGGCCCCGCTTCCCGGCATCGGTCCCGGGGTCGGACGGTTCCTGATCGACGCGCCGCGGCGCACCCCGGGGCTGGTCCCCGGTTTCGGATCGGTTCGCACCCTGGCACTCGGCGCCGTGCTGCTGCTGGTGCTCGTGGCGAACACGGTCACCCACCAGATCACGCCGATCCTGGCGATCATCGCGCTCGCCTTCTTCTCGCTGTTCGGCCTCACCCGGTACCGGACACTGTGGCTCGCCGCGGGTCTCGTCTTCGCCGCCTGGTTCAGCTACGGCGCCACCGACTTCTGGACCGGTCACCTGCAGTCGATCTTCGACGAGCTCGGCCAGATCGGTAACTCCGTGAACCGCGGTGTCGGCGACCGCATCTCCGGCGATCCCGACTATCAGCAGATGCAGTACCTGCGGATGGCGGCCTCCGGCCTGTTCGCCTGCGTCGCGTTCGTCGGATGGCTGCTCGCCCGGGGCCGCCGGGCCTGGCTGGTTGCGGGCGCGCTGTGCGCTGCCCCGTTCACCCTGGTGCTGCTGCAGAGTTACGGCGGCGAGATGATCATCCGCTGCTTCGTCTACGCGTCGCCGGTCCTCGCGCCGTTCGCGGCAATCGCCGTTGCCCGCGGTATTACCCTGATCCGCCGCCGATCGGCGGTGCGCGCCAGGGGCGCCCGCCCGGTGGCGCTGGTCGCGGGAACCGTCATCCTCGTGGTGCTCGGCGTGCTGCTGACCACCAACCGCGGCCTGAACACGGCGTTCGAAGCGTCGACGACCGAACAGGTCGCGATCACCGACGAGTTCATCGCCGCCGTCCCCCCGGACACCACGATCATGTCGTGGTCGCACGCCCCGCACAGCAGCGGTGTCCGCCGCACCCTGGACCCGCGTGGCCCGCGGATGATGTTCATCGACAGCTACCCGTGCCTCGACGACCTCGCCAACTGCGCGAGGACCCGGGACCCGTCATACCTGTACCTCACGACTCAGGGCACCGGCATGCTGCGGTTGCAGTACGGCATGTCGCAGCGGTATCTCGACGACCAGGTGCGGGCCATCCTCTCCGGGGGTCGGTACCTGCCGATGCTCGAGCGCGAGAGCATCACCATCCTGCGCCGCGTCGACTCCCCCGTCATCGAATTCGAGACCTCATGAACCTGACCGTCCTGTTCTTCCTGCTCGCCGCCGCCCTGCTGGTGGCGGGGGTGCTGCTGCGCGAACGTGAGGTGCCGGACACCGGTGGCATCGGCAGACGCCCACCCGCCCAGGTGATCTCGCTGCTGCTCGCGTCCTGCGTGGTGACGGCGGCGGTGCTGACGTTCGCCCGGCTGATCGCGATGGCCGTATGACCCGTCGCCCCCTCCGGGTGGTCGCGGCGGCACTGGCCGTTGCCACCTGCGCCGCCTGCACGATCCCGACCGACGACCCGACGACCGTGCAAGCCCCGACGCCGGACGGCCCGGGGAGCGCCGCGGTCGCCGAGGTCGACTGCGGGCAGGGCCAGATCCCCGGCGGCACACCGGTCCCGGTCGGCGACCTGCCCGGCTGGAAGCAGATCTTCACCGACGAGTTCGACCGCTGCGAACTCGGCAGGCAGTGGAGCACCTACAGCGGCCAACCCGGCGGCAATCCGCACGGCTGGTGGGACGGAAAGATGGTGCAGGTCTACGGCGGTGCACTGAACCTGCTGTCGGAGCGCAGCGGCGACGGGTGGGTCAGCGGCGGCGTCTCGAACTTCCCGGTGACCCAGCAGTACGGCCGCTGGGAGATCCGGATGCGGGCCGACCGCAGCGACGACATCTCGTACCACATGCTGTTGTGGCCACAGCGCGAGCAGTGGCCCCCGGAGATCGATTTCGCCGAGTCCGCCAGCGGCGAGCGGACCCAGCTGGACGCCTTCCTGCACTGGGTCGGCGACGACGGGAACCGGAAGTCCCACGCGATCGTCACCGGCGACTTCTCCGAGTGGCACACGGTCGGTGTGGAATGGGGGCCCGGCATCATCCGCTACCTGCTCGACGGAAAGGTCTGGGCGGAGGCGCATTCGGAGACGATGGTGCCGGACGAACCGATGTGGCTGGGGCTGCAGGCGGAGGCGGGCGCCTGCGAGCGGAGGGCCGACTGGGGCATCGAACCGTGCTCGGAGACCGATCCCCTTCGCCCGGACCGGGTTGCGGTGCAGGTGGACTGGGTGACGGTGTACGAGCCGGTGATGTCCGATCTGGAGTGGATGCAGGAGCGCGGCGCGTTCGATCCCGACCCGGACGTGGTTCAGATGTCCGAGGACGGCTGAGCACCGACGGCATCCCGGTCCAGTGACCGCAGCGCCCGCAGCAGGGGCACCGCGAGTACCGCGGCCGACGCGGATTCGGCGACGAGGTACGCCAGCCCCATCGCGGCAAGCCCGTGGTCGCCGATCAGCGCGACGCTCAGCCCGAGGATCAGGGCCGCGTTGCCAATCTGGACCATGATGGCCAGGGTCAGCCTGCGCCGGACCCTGGCGATCGCGGTGTACGCGAACGCGATCGACGCGGGCAGCACCGCAACGGCGGCGAGCCGCAGCAGCGGTGTTCCGGTCTCGGCGTACTCGGCTCCGACGACGTCGAGGAGGACCGGGCCGAGGATCGCGAACAGTACCACCGCTCCGGCCGTCACCGCGGCGAGCACCAGGAGGAATCGGCGGGTCAATTCCCGCACCCGGTCCGGGTCGGCGGCAACGCCGGACACGTACGGGCCCATCAGCATCGTCATCAGGACGAGCACCGCCGAGACGAGCGACCAGGCGATCGCAAAGTGCGCGTTGGCGTTCGCGCCGAGCCGGGTCACGACAATCAGGGGAAGCATCAGCGGCGCAAGCGCTCCCACCACGTAGATCCCATAGGATCCGGCGAGGTAGGTACCCATCTCGCGGGCGGGCGGCAGCGCGGGCGGGACGTCCCTCAACCCGGGTCCACGCAGCCGACGGGCGACGGCGACGCCGAGCACCGCAGCGCCGATCAACGCGGGCACCGTCCAGGTCCAGACGATCGCCACTCGCGACGCGGTGAACGCGAGCGCGGCCGCGGCGACGAGCTTGACCGCCGCGTGGACCACATTCTTGGTTGCGGCCCACCCGGCCTCCCGCAACCCGACGGCGGTGTGGTCGAGCAGGGCGAACCAGGAGAAGACCGCAACGACCAGCGGGAAGGACGCCGCCTGCAGCGGGTGGGCGAACATCTCGTCGGTCGGCCCCCAGACCAGGAACGATGCACCGAGCAGCAGCCCGCCGCACCCGCCGATCGCGAAGCCGTTCCGGACGAGGGTGGCCGCCCTGGCGCCGGCAAGCGGCAGGAACCGCTCGAACAGTGCACCGAGAGCAAGGTTTCCGAACGCCGACAGCATCGTGGCGGTGGTGATCACCGCCGACGCGGCACCCACCTCACTCGCCGGGTACAGGCGTCCGAGCACCGCCCAGTAGGCGAGGCCGAGCCCGCCGGTCAGCGCGGCGGACACGGTCAGTGCGAGGCTGTTGCGCTCGAGGCTCTTGCCCGGACCGGCACCGACCGCGGTGCGGTCGGTGGTGTCGACGAGCGTCGTCGGCGATGACCGTGGCGCCGCCGCGGTCACCGCATCAGTTCGCGCACGTCGGCACGCGCCGACTCCTTGCGAATGTGCTTGGTGTCGCGCCAGTGCTGCCATTCCTGGCCGATGGTGCGCAGCACCCGCATGCCGTCGCTGTAGGCGTTGAGGTTGCTCCGACCGTGGATGCGGGGTCCCTCGAAGCTGCCGACCTCCGCGATGACCAGTCCGGCGGTCGCGAGGCGGACGTTGATGACGGTCTCGATCTCGAAGCCGTCACCCCACTGGGCCCGCTGGTACTCGACGGGCGGTAGTTCGATCAGCGGGACGTGCTTGCGCCAGAAGGCGTTGTAGCCGTAGCAGAGGTCGGAGAAGTCGGTCCGGAAGATGATGTTGACCAGGCCGTTGAGGCCCTTGTTGCCGAGGTTCCGGAGGGTGGTGATGTCGGAGCTGCCGCCGCTGCCGACGAAGCGGCTGCCCTTCGCCAGGTCGGCACCGCCGACGAGCGCCTCGACGAACAGCGGGATCTCGGCCGGATCGGTGGATCCGTCGGCGTCGATCATCACGATGATGTCCTCGGTCGCGACGGCGAAGCCACAGGCGAGGGCGTTGCCCTTGCCGCTGCGGGTCTGCGTCACGACGGTCGCGTCCGGCCACAGCTCGCGCGCGACGGACACCGTGTCGTCGGTGGAATTGCCGTCCACGAACACGATCTGGTCGATTCCGTCGGGCATCCGGGAGGCAACGAACGGCAGGTTCTTCGCCTCGTTCATGGCCGGGATGATGACCGAGACCGTCGGCCGACCGGTGCCGCGCCCGGCGAGGCCCTCGACCGGGGGCGGGGCGGTGGTGCCCGCGTCCGCGCCGGAACCGTCGGTCGGTGTCGTGGTGCTCAAGTCGATAGCTCCAGTCGTGATCAGGGGGACGACCCCGCCAGGTATCGGCGAGTCCGGGCAATCTCGTTGCCCGCTGGTCGATTCGGGGGTCCCGCAGTTCGTCGAACCGCGTGTCATACAGTAGAAGGTAGGCAAGCCTAAGCAAAGCGACAGGTACCCCATGTGACGACTGTCACACAGCAGACGAGGAGCGAGGCCGCGTGCACACCCAGGTAGCGATCATCGGCGCGGGCCCCGCCGGCCTCACCCTCGCCCACATGCTCCACCTCCAGGGCATCTCCTCGGTGGTGATCGAATGCCGCGGCCGCGAGCACATCGAGACCCGCACCCGAGCGGGCATTCTCGAGCAGCCGACCGTCACACTGTTCGAGGAACTCGGAGTGGCCGACCGCCTGAATCGGGAGGGCCTGTCCCACAATGGTTTCTACGTTCGTTTTGACCGCAGCACACACCACCTGGACTTTCACCGACTGATCGGCGGCAACGCGACCGTCTATCCGCAACAGGAGGTGGTCAAGGATCTCGTCGCCCACCGGCTCGCCGCGGGCGGGCCGATCCTGTTCGACACCGCGGTGACCGCGATCGAGACGACCGCGGACGAGGCACGCCTGCGACTCGATCACCGCGGCACCACGACGGAGCTGACCGCGGACTTCGTCGCCGGCTGCGACGGCTTCCACGGAGTGAGCCGTGCGCACCTTCCCGCGGCAGGACTCCGGGAGTTCACCCGCACCTACCCGGTCGCCTGGCTCGGCATCCTGGCCCACACCACGCCGACCACCCCGGAGGGCATGTACTGCGCGCACGAGAGCGGCATCTCGGTGCACAGCATGCGCGGACCGCGAATCACCCGGCAGTACCTTCAGGTTCCGGCCGGGACCGATCTCGCCGACTGGCCCGACGACCGCATCTGGGACGAGCTGACGGTCCGCAGCGCCAGCGACGACCACCCCGAACTGGAGCGGGGCGAGATCGTCGACCGCTCACTGGCGCCGCTGCGGTCGTATGTCTGCGAGACGATGCAGCACGGCAGGCTGTTCCTGCTTGGCGACGCGGCCCACATCGTCCCGCCCACCGGCGCCAAGGGCCTCAACCTCGCGGTCTCCGACGCCTGCGTCCTCTCCCACGCCCTCGGCGGGTGGTACCGGGCCGGGACCCGCGCCCATCTCGACGCCTACAGCCAGACGTGCCTGCCCCGGGTCTGGAAGGCGCAACACTTCTCGTGGACCCTGACCACGACCCTGCACGCCATCTCGGACGACCCGATGGACTGGCCGCTGCGTCGGGCCCGGCTGGCGCGCTGGGTGGAGTCGGAGGCCGAGCAGGCCGCGCTCGGCGAGGTCTACCTCGGCCTTCCGTTCCCCACCCCGTGGCGGCACCCGGCCGCCTGAGCGTGATCCGGGAGGGCCCGCTACCCTCCCCGCTGGCGTTTGTGTAGCCTACCCTAATTACGCGAGGCCCCCGGGCCGTTCCCACGCATGCGTGCTGTCCGAATTGGAGTCCGGTCGATGCTCAGCTTCCCCACGCCCCACCGCACTCAGCCCCTGAGCGGCAAGGGCATTCGCATGTCCCGGATCACCGACCACGGGCGGACGATGATCGTGCCGATGGACCACTCGGTCACCGTCGGACCGCTCGGCAGCGCCGACCACACCGACAGCCTCGTCCGCACCCTCGCCAATGCCGGGGCCAACGCCGTCGTGCTGCACCGCGGCCGGGCCAAGCTGGTCGACCCGTCGTCGTTCTCCCGGATGGGGCTGATCGTGCACCTGTCCGCCGGGACCACCCGCAGCATCGACCTGCACGCCAAGGTGCTCGTCGCCGGCGTCGAGGACGCCGTGCGGTCGGGAGCCGACGCCGTCAGCGTGCACGTGAACATCGGGTCGCCCACCGAACGCGAGCAGCTCACCGACCTCGGCGCCGTGTCGAGGGAGTGCGACCTGCTCGGCGTCCCCCTGCTTGCGATGATGTACGCCCGCGGACCGCTGCGCGCGGATCTCCCCCCGGACACCGACGAACTGGCCCACCTGGCCGCGATCGCAACCGATCTCGGCGCCGACCTGGTCAAGCTCGACTACTGCGGTGACCCGGACGCGATGCGCGGGGTTGTCGAGTCCTGCCCCATCCCGATCTGCGTCGCGGGTGGTCCCGGATCCGGCGGCGATGAGCAGACCATCGCGCTCGGCGCGGAGGTGCTCTCGTCCGGCGTCGCCGGGTTGAGCTTCGGCCGCACCGTGTTCGAGGCACGGGACCCCTACGGCGTCACCGCCGCGCTCGCCCGGCTCGTCCACTCCCCCGTCGCCGTCGAACTCGAAAGCGCCTGACGGCAGCCGACCCACCGCTCCACGACCCGAAGGGAACCCGTCCGCACATGGACAGCACCATCGTCACCGACCAGATCGTCCCCGCAGCGGGCGCAGGCTCGGACACCCGCCGCACTCCGATCAGCCGGGAGGGCCACTTCGCGTGGCTCGACGTGCGCGCGGTGGACCGGGACCTGCTACCCGCGATCGTTCAGGCGGCACTGCACCACCGGATCGACGGCATCCTGTCCGACTCGGTCGCGACGTTCGAGGGACTGCCGCCGACGGTGCGCCGCATCCTCGCCGTCGCCGCCCCCGTCGCCGCGGACTTCCCGTACGACGCGGTGGATCTGGTGGTCGTCGCCGACCGCGCCGACGTGCACTCCCCGCACATCGGGCACACCCCCGACCGCGGTGTGCACGTTATCGTCTCGGACGCCCCGACGTTGCAGGTGGCGTGCGAGGTGGTCCGCGAGGTTCCGTGGACGCTGCTCACCTTCACCGACCCGACCAAGATCCCGCTCGAGATTGTCATCGCCGCCGCCGAGAACTCCGGCGGCCGGACGATCACCACGGTCACCGACATCGAGGACGCCGAGATCGTCAAGCTCGTCCTCGAGCACGGGTCCGACGGACTGCTGCTTGCGCCCCGCACCGCCGACGACGTGGTGAAGCTGGCGCGCATCGTCGACCACCGGCTCGAGGGCATGGAGCTCTCCGAACTGGTCGTCACCAAGGTCGAGCACATCGGCATGGGCGACCGCGCCTGCATCGACACCTGCTCGCTCCTCGAGCTCGACGAGGGCTGCCTGATCGGGTCCTTCTCCACCGGCATGTTCCTGTCCTGCAGTGAGACCCACCCCCTGCCGTACATGCCCACCCGACCGTTCCGGTGGAACGCGGGCGCGGTGCACTCGTACGTGCTCGGGCCGGACAACCGCACCCGCTACGTCAGCGAACTGCAGGCGGGCTTCCCGATCCTCGCCGTTCGCACCGACGGCAGCGTCCGCGAGGTGCGGATCGGCCGGGTCAAGATCGAGAAGCGCCCGCTGATCTCGATCACCGCGGTCGCGCCGAACGGAAAGAACGTCAACGTGATCGCGCAGGACGACTGGCACGTGCGGCTGCTCGGCCCCGGTGGCAGCGTCAACAACGTCACCGAACTGGCCCCCGGCGACACCCTGCTCGGCTACGTCCCGACCGAGGCCAGGCATGTGGGACTGCCGATCACCGAGTTCTGCGACGAGCGTTAGGACCGTGAGCACGACGACGCCCGAGGTTCTCTGGTACATCGGGGCGAACGACGGTGCGGCGCCGTGGGATCCGCGGCATCGCTTCCCGCCGTCCTTCGCCGCGCTGCGTGAGCAGGCCCACACTCTCGACCGGCTCGGGTACTTCGGCGCCCTGACCACCGCGCGGGAGGCGATCTCCCTGGTCGCCGACACCGAGCGGCTGCGGTTCCTGGTCCCCGAGTACCCGGGCGTCAAGCCGCCCGCACTGCTCGCCGAGGAGGCGCAGGTCTTCGACCAGTACTCCGGCGGACGATTGATCTACAACCAGGTGAACGGTGCCGACCCGGTGCTGTCCCGGTACGGCCGCTTCCACTCGAAGTCCGAGCGCTACGCGATGTCGGCGGAGTACTGGTCGCTGGTCAGGCGGCTCTACCTCGACGACACCGACGCCCACGCCGGAACGCACTTCGAGTACGGCCCGCGGTACAAGCCCGCGATCGCCGGGCCCCGGCAGCCCGGCGGTGTCCCGCTGTGGGGCACCGGCGCGTCGCCGGAGGGCATCGCGCACGCCGCGCAGGTGCTCGACGCGTACCTCATGTTCATGAGCCCGGCGCAGGCGATGGACACGGTGTTCAGCAGGGTCCGCGCGGCCGCCGCCGACACGGGTCGGGAACTGCGGTTCGGGGTGCTGGCGAGCGTGCTGGTCCGGGAGACCGAGGAGGCGGCCTGGGAACGCTTCGAATGGCAACTCGCGCAGACCGATCCGGCGTCGGTGCTCGCCACCGCGGACCGCAACCTCACCAGCTTCGGGTTCCCCCCGCTGGCGGAGCTGACCTCCGACGACCCGCAGGTCCGGGCGCGGATCGCGGCGCTGCGCGCGGGGCGGTTGCCGACCCGGGCCGAGCTGGAGTACGCGCCGAACCAGGCCGCCGGACTGACCACCTGGACCGGGGCCGAGCCGCCGTTCGACGTGGCGGGCAAGGGCACCGGCAACTACCTGGTCGGCAGCGCCGACAACGTGGCCGCCCGGATCCGGGAGCTGTCCGAGCAGCTGGGCATCGACATCTGGATCCTGTCCGGGTGGCCGCTGATCGACGAGGCCCGGGCCGTTGCGGAACTGCTCTTTCCCCGACTCGGGATCCGCACCGGTGTCTGAGCTCCCCGGTGACGGTGCCGTTCACCCCGTCCAACCGGTCACAGGTGCCCTTCACCGGGGGGCGCCGGACCTGGCGACGCCGCAGCGCGGCTACGCGCCGTTCGCGGTGCCGTGGACGTCGATCCGGGAGCGGTTCGCGGTGGTGGCGGCGGCCCTGCCCGACGAGTTGGCGGTGGTCTGCCGCGGCGAGTCGATCACCTACGCGGCGCTGCACGCGCGGGCGGCGGCCGGGGCCCGCGCCCTGGTGTCCCGGCTGGGCGGGGTGCGCCGACCCGTCGCGATCGACACCGACTGCAGCCTCGACTGCGTCGTCACGATCGTGACCATCCTGCTGTCGGGGAATCCGTTGGTGCTGCTGGACTCCCGACTTCCTGACGAGCGCCGCACCGACATCCTCGCCCGCAGCGGCGCCCTCCGCTACCGGGCCGCCGACCTCGAACCGGCCGATGCGGGCGCGCCGCTGCCCGCCGTCGCCCGCACCGATACCGCGGTGCTGCTGTTCACGTCCGGGTCGACCGGCAGGCCGAAGGCGGTGCGGCAGGGGCAGCGGCAGTGGCTGAACCAGGCGGCGGACTTTCACACCACCCTCGGGATCGGTGCGGGCGACCGGGTCGGGATGGCCCTGCCGATCAGCTTCGGCGGCGGCATGGACGTGGTGGTCAGCGCGCTGCTCAACGGCGCGACGCTGCACTACCTCGACCCGCGCGAGATCGGCAGCGACGCACTGCCGCAGTGGATCCCCGGCGAAGCGCTGACCACCCTGCACGCCACCCCGTCGCTGCTGCGCGCGGTGCTGACGGTGTGCGCGGGCGGACCCGCGCTCGGCAGGCTCCGACTGGTCACCACCTGCGGCGAGGCGGTGCACGGCGACGATGTGACCGCGCTGCGCACACAGCTGGGGCCGCACAGTGTCTACTGCAACCTGTCCGGCTCGTCGGAGACCGGGAACCTGGCGTTCAATGTGTTTCCGCCGGAGCGGCCGATCCCGGACCGGGTCCTCCCGGTCGGGGTGGTTGCCGCAAACAAGACGGTTCGCCTGCTCGGCCCCGACGACACGCCGGTCCGGCCGGGGGAGGTCGGGGAGATCGTCGTCGACTCCGACTACCTCGCCGAGGGCTATCACGTGGACCGCGACGGCGGGGCCGGCGCCGACGTCGACCGGTTCGGTGTGACCGCCGCAGGCGCCAGGTACTTCCGGATGGGCGACCTTGGCCGGTTCGACGGGAACGGGGACCTGCATCTGGTCGGGCGCGGCGACGACGCCGTCAAGGTCCGCGGCTATCTCGTCGAGCCAGCGGAGGTGGAGTCGGCGCTGCGCAGGCTGCCCGCGGTGAACGAGGCGGTGGTGCTCGCGCGCAGCACCGATGCCGGGCCCGCGCTGGTCGGCTATGCCGCGGTCCGGCCGGACGGCCGGGCGCCATCTGCGGCCGATCTGCGACGGGACCTGCGGGCCGCATTGCCGGACTGGATGATCCCGGCGCACCTGGTCCTGCTTCCCGCGCTGCCGCGCAACGAGCGGGGCAAGGTGGATCGGTCCGCGCTGCCCGGGCCCGCGCCGCGGCCGCCGGTGGTCCCGCCCGCCGCAGGCACCGAGACCGACCTCGCCGCCCTGTGGGCGGAGATCCTCGGCGTCGAGCGGGTCGGCCGCGACGACGACTTCACCGCCCTGGGCGGGGACTCGCTGCAAACCCAGCAGATGCTGACCCGGGCAGGTGAACGGTTCGGGGTGGCGCTCACGTCCGCGACGCTGGCGAACCATCCCACCCTGCACCGGTTCGCCGGGCACCTCGACGCGCACGCCGGGGGCGCGGGTGGCTCGGTGCTGGTCCCGCTGTCCCCGACCGGGACCGGCACCCCGGTGTTCGCCGTCGCCGGGGCGGGCTCCACCGCACTGGCGCTGCTGCCCCTCGCGCGCGAACTCGACCGCCCCGTGTACGGGTTGCAGGCGCACGGCCTCGAGGGCCGCGGGCTGCCGGACTGGACGGTGGCCGCCGCCGCCCGCCGCTACCTGCGCGAGATCCGCAGGGTGCAGCCGCGCGGCCCGTACACCCTCGTCGGGCACTCCCTCGGCGGTGTGATCGCGATGGAGGTGGCCCGGCGACTGGAGGCGGCCGAGGACACCGTGCACGCGGTGGTGTGCCTGGACACCCTGCTCGGCGGACCGCTCTCGGTCGGCGGGCCGAATCTGCCCCGGACCGCGGACACTCCGCCCGCGGTGGCGGCGGCGCCGCCGTCCCGCCATGACCTGTGGCGCACCCGGCTCCGACTGGTCACCGCGGGCCTCGTGCCCCGGCCCGCCCAGCAGCAGTGGGACCTGTTCCACGAGGTGGGTCGGCGGGTGGCGCTGCTGCACCGACTCCGCCCGTGGCACGGCCGGGTCGCGGTGGTGATGGCCGAGGACAACCCGGACGATCCGGCCTGGTGGCCGATCGTCGCGCCGAACGTGGTTGCGGTGGACCGGGTTCCCGGCGATCACGTCGGAATGCTGCGCGCCCCGCACGTGGCCCGCACGGCGGCGCTGGTCCGCACCGCCCTGGAGCCGACCCGATGACGGACCGGTTCGCGGTGCTGGTCCTCGCGCACCACCAGCCGCGGGTGCTCGCCGCGCTCCTCGCGTCGCTGCGGCACCCGGCGATCGACGTGTACGTGCACGTCGATGCCGACTCCGACCTCGACCCGTTCCTCGCTGCCGCACCGCAGCGGGCGGGGCTGACGTACCTGCGGGGCAGGCGGCCGGTCCGCTGGGGCGGCAGGAGCGTCGTCCTAGCCACGCTGGATCTGCTTGCCGCAGCAGCCGATTCGAAATCGCATTACCGGAGGTTCACACTGCTGTCGGGGCAAGATCTGCTGATCGCCCCGCTCGACACGGTGCTGCGGGTGTGGTCCGGGCGCACCGAATACCTGCGCATCGACCGCCGGGTCCGCGAGCCGGGGACCGTGCGCGCCAGGCAGATCGCGCGCCGCCACTTCCCCGATGACCGGGTCCGGTGGCGCCAGCTCCTCGACGGCCGGATCCCGCGCCGCGTCGACGACACCGTTGACCTGCTCCAGGGTTCGCAGTGGTGGTCGCTGACCGACGCGGCGGTCGAGCACGTCCACGGATTCCTCGCCGCCAACCCGGCATGGCTGCGGTTCCACCGGCACACCCGGTGCCCGGACGAGGTGGTCTTCCACTCGATCGTCGCGGCGTCCCCGGTGGCGCATCGGATCGCCCAGCCGCTGGGCAGGCCGGGCGCCACCGACGGCAGCGACCCGGTGCACGGCCTGCACCACATCGACTGGTCCGACCCCGCCGCGATCAGCCCCCGCGTGCTCGGCGCCCCCGACGAGGCATCGCTGCGGGCCTCACCGGCACTGTTCGCCCGCAAGGTCGACGACTCCTCGCTGGCGCTGATTGACGCGTTCGCCGCGAACCCGGCGGGGCCGCGGTGAGCCCGCGGGCGACGCGGCTCACCGCGTTGGAGTCGAATGCCGCGGCGCTGATGCTGTCGTCGGTGGTGACCGGGGCGCTCGGCCTGGTGTACTGGGCCGTCGCGGAACGGTTCTTCGCGACCGCGGAGGTGGGGCGGGCGTCGGCGGTGATCAGCACCGCGACGATGCTGGCCTCGGTGTCCTGCCTGTCCCTCGGCGGCGCCTATCAGCGGTTCCTTCCGGTCGCCGGCCGCGCGTCGGCTCGGCTGATCGTCGGCGGGCTCGCCGTGACCGCCACCGTGGCTGCCCTGCTCGGCGTGCTGTTCCTGCTGCTGAATCCGTCCAATACCCGACTGTTCGCCGCCACCGCCGAGTACGTGGCGTTCCCGTTCCTCGTCGTCGCGTTCGCCGTGTACGCGCTGACCGATCCGATCCTCACCGGGCTCCGGCTCGCGAAGGCGGTTGCGGTCAAGAACATCGCCCTGTCGGTGCTGAAGATCGTTCCGGTCGTCGCGCTGGCGGGGGCCGGATCGGCGATGGCGCTCAGCGGATCGTGGGCGGTGCTGGCGTTCGGGGTGACGGCGGTCGCGGTGTTTCACCTGCTCCGCGTTGCCCGCGGTCGCGGGGAGATCGCGCCGCAGCTGCCGCCGGGGCGGGAACTGATCGCGTTCCAGGGCGTCTACTTCACGATGACCCTGGTGCTGACGGTGACGCCGCTGATGCTGCCGCTGATCGTGGTGTCGCAGCTGGGAACCGAGCAGAACGCCTACTTCAACCTGGCGTGGACGATGTGCTCGGCGGTGGGCCTGCTGCGCAGCGCGGTGGGATCGTCGTTCGTGGTGGAGGCGTCCGCGCCGGATGCGGACCGGGCAGCGCTGCTGCGCAGGCTGCTCCGGATGCTGGGGGCGGTCGCGGTGGTGTCCGCCGCTGGCCTCGCGGTCGGCGGGCCGCTGGTGCTGTACCTGGTGAGCCCGGCATACTTCCACGCGGCCACCGGGCTGGTGCTGGTGATGGCGGCGGATTCCCTGGTCGGCACCGTGGTGCTGCTGTATTTCCTGCTCGCCCAGATCCTGCGGAGGCTGCGGCTGATGCTCGTCATCCAGATCCTGATCGTGGCGACCACGCTCGCGGTCACGCTGGCCCTGGTGCCGAGGCTGGGCCTGATCGGTGTCGGGTGGGGGTCGTTGACCGCCCAACTCGTCGCGGTGGCGGTACTGGCGGTCCCGCTTCGGCGGGCGATCACCGATCTCGTGCGCTCCGCGCCCGTGCGTGAGTTTTACCCCGATCGGGGTAAAACTCACGCACAGTTCCGTGGCTGAGGGCGCGGCCGGGGAGTCCTCCCGGCGCCACTAGAGTGGTGGACCATGACTGCACCGGGCCAGCCCCTGACCCGCCGCGCGTTCGTCGCCGGAGCGTGTGCGGCGGGCTGCTTCGCCGTCGCCAGCTGCGCGAGCGGCGGCACCGAGCCAACGCAGGCGCGCTCCGGCCCAGTCCGGATCCCGGTGGGCGACGTCCCGGTCGGCGGGGGCGTCATTCTCGCCGCCGACCAGGTGGTGGTGACCCAACCGGAACCCGGGGTCTTCCTTGCGTTCTCCGCCGTGTGCACGCACGACGGCTGCCTGGTCTCGTCGATCCGGAACGGACGGATCGTCTGCGGCTGCCACGGCAGTTCCTTCTCGGTCACCGATGGTTCGGTGGTCCGCAACCCCGCTCAGCAGCCGCTGCCGCGGCGCGCCGTCGAGGTCGCCGGTGACACCCTGACCGTCGCCGCGGCTACCGGCCCCTCCTGACCGCCGCCAGCGCCTCCACCACCTTGCGCCCGGTGAACCTGGCCGTCTCGACTCCGGGGCGCCGGACGAGCGCGGCGGCGGACGGCCCGGCCAGCGCGGCGACCGTCCTTGCCGCCGCCGGGATCACCGCGACCCCGGCAGGGGGCCGCGGCCACAGCAGCGTCCCGAGCGTCCGGTCGGGCAGCGGGCGCACCCCGACGGCGAGCGCGTGCTCGCGCGCGATCCGCAGGTGCGCGCGCCGCTGCTCCTCGGCGTGGACGGCGCTGACCTGCTCGGGGTAGATCCGGTACCGGTACCCGAGCATCGGCAGGTTGCCGAGCCTGCCGTGCTCGGACAACTCCGCCCACATCCGGTAGTCCTCGGCGTGCACGAACTCGGGTCGGAACCGGACGCCGCTGCGGTCCAGCACGGACCGGCGGATCATCACCGACGCACCGCAGTGGCAGCTCGACAGCAGCAGACGCTGCCTGCACGCGGTGTCGGTGCGCGGCATCCGGACCCGGCCGGTGAGCGCACCGAACAGTTCGTAGTCGGTGCCGCACACGACCAGCGCCGGGTCGTCGTGCATCGCCCGCAGTTGCGCGGACAGCCTGCCCGCAGGCATCAGGTCGTCGGCGTCCATCCGGGCCAGGAACTCGCCGCGGGCCTCGTCGAGCCCGCGGTTGAGCGCGCCGACCAGGCCGGTGTTGGTCTGCCGCACCACCCGCAGCCGGGGGTCGCGCACCGCAGCGAGGACCGCGGCGGTCTCGTCGGTGGAACCGTCGTCGATCACCAGCAGCTCAAAGTCCCGGAAATCCTGGGACAGCACCGAATCCAGCATCGGACGCAGGTAGCAACCCGGGTTGTAGGCGGGGACGAGGACGGTCACCGTTGGCACATTCATCGATACCTCAGGATCGTCGAGTACAGCCGGGGCGCCACCGCGAGCAGCGCGGCGAATACCGCCTCCCTGCGGTGCCCGGTCCGCGCCAACGGGACGATGTCGCGCACCGAGACGACGCCGCGCACCCTGCCCAGGGCGGTGTCGTAGAGCTCCGGCCGCGACGCGGCGACATGGTCGGCGCGCATCGCGACATGCGCGACGGACCGCAGCACCTCGCGGTACCGGAACCCGAGCAGTTCCGGAGTCCAGCGCCCGCTCAGCCCGGCGGCGGCGACCGCGGCCCGCACGTCCCGCTCGACCGTGAACAGGTCGAGGGTCCGGGTACTCAGCGAGGTGCTGATCGATCCCTCCCGGTACAGGTACCGGTACAGCGGTTCGTCGACGAGCGCGACCCGTGCGGCCGCCAACGACATTCGCATCAGCGGTGCCATGTCCTCGTAGCCCTGGTCCTCGTCCCAGGGCCGGTCCCCGAGCATCGCGCGCCGGAACAGTTTGGTGCATGCGTATGCCTTCGCCCGACCGGTGACCAGTCGGTGCGCAAAGTCGGTGCCGGACACCACCATCGCGCCGTACGGTTCCTCGTCGACCTGCAGCACCCGACCGCCCTCGTCGACCCGCAGGGTGCGGGTGCAGGCGAAGTCCGCGGACCCGTCCTCCAGTGCCGCGGCGAGGAGTTCGACGAACCGGGGGTCGGCCTGGTCGTCGCTGTCGAGGAACCAGATCAGGTCCCCGGTTGCGGCGGCGAGGCCGGAGTTGCGGGCCCGACCAAGGCCGCGGTTGCGGTCGTGCACGACGGTGCGCAGCGGTGCGCACCGTTCGGTCAGGTACCGCTCGGCGACCGCCATCGACGCGTCACCGCCGCGGTCGTCGACGAGGACGATCTCGTCCACCGGCCGGGTCTGCGCGAGCACCGACCGCAGGCAGCCCTCGACGTACGGCAGGCAGCGGTACACCGGGACCACCACACTCACCCGGGTCACCGCTTCGCCCCCGTCCCGTCGAACCCCGTCCCGTCGAACCCCGTCCCGTCGAATTCCGGTGTCACGCTGGCGAAGATGCCGTGGTGGTCGGAGCCGGGCAGGTCCACCCGCTCGTACTCCCCCACCACCGCGTCCTTCAGCACGATCCGGTCGATCGCGAGCATCGCCGGATACCACCGGTCCGCCGGATAGGTCGGCACCAGCCCGGCACCCGCCTGCTCGCCCGCGTCGACGAAGCCGCCGGTGAGGATGCTTCGGTACCGGCTGTGCGAGTACGTCGAGTTGAAATCGCCACTGACGATGACCGGGTCGCCCTCCCCGCCGATCCGGTGCAGCAGTCCGGTGAGCTTCGACATCTCCGCCGCCCACATCCAGGACGGCGACGGGTACGGCGGCATCGGGTGCACCGCAACCACCGTCACGCGGCGCCCGTCCCCGACGTCGATTCCGGCGACCAGGTTCGCCATCGAGAAGCGTCCCAGCATCCGCGGATCGTGCATCGGGAACCGGCTGTAGATGCCGGTGCCGCCGCCGCCCGACTCCTTCGGTTTCAGGAACGTGACGGGCAGCAGGTCCTCGAGTCCCGCCGCCCGCAGCCGGGTGACCGCCGCGTCGGTGAGTTCCTCGACCGTCAACAGATCGGCCCGGCGCGACCGCACCAGGTCGACGAGGGCGTCGGGGTCCGCCTCACCGAGCCGAATGTTCGCCTGCAGCACCCGGATCTGCCCGTCCGCCGCGGCCGGGGCTGGCGCGTTCCGGACGAACAGCGGTGCCTGGGTGACGATGCCCGCGAGGAGCACCAGCAGCCCGGCGAGCAGGGTCCGCCTGGCTCGCACCGCCGCCAGCGCCACCACCCCTGCCACGCCGACCGCGAGCAGCACCGGCACGAACGACGACGCGATGATCAGCGTGTTGCTCTCCGGCCCGATGTAGTGCACCAGGACGCCGAGCGCGGCGACCGCGACCGCCCCGACGCCACCGCCGAAGCAGATGCGGCGCACCGCCTCTCGCGGTGTCACGGGTGACATTCAGCTCGCACCGAGGACCTCGACCCAGGCACCGAGTTGCGGATCGGAGGCGAGGTCGACGAAGTCGACGACGGCGCCCTCGGAGCGCCACCGCTCGACCAGCGACATCAGCCGGACCGAGTCGAGGCCGAGATCGAGGAGATCGGCCTCGTCGGTGAGTTCGTCGGCGGGCAGGTCCAGCAGGGCGGCGAGGTCCGCGATCACGCGGTCCCTGGTCAGTGCAGTGCTCATGTGGGGTCTTTCGCAGTGTGTCGGGGCTCGGGCGGGAATCGGGTGGGTCAGGCGGGCACCGCGGTCGCCGCGTTGGCCGGGTCGGCGACGGTGCGACGCAGGGACCCAAGTACGACGAGGAAGACCACCGCGACGGCGCACATTGTGAGGCTGTAGGTGACCACCGCCGACGACGGGGCGACGACCCCGCCGAACGTCCCGGCGATCAACGCGCCGACCGAGACACCGGCGACCTCCTGCGCCGACCAGAGACCGTTCACCCGTCCCAGCAGGTGTTCGGGCGTGTGGGTCTGGATGAGGGCGTACCGCAACACTTCCTGGACGGAGGCGATCGCGCCGACCGCGACGAGCACCAGCACCGCGACGACGAGAGCCCCGGTGAGCCCGACCAGGGCCTGCGCCGCGAACCCGGCCGCGAGGGCGACCAGCAGCACCGTCCCCGGCCGGGTGAGGCGGTTCAGCCATCCGCTGGTCACCGTCGCGATCACCGCTCCGACCGCGCTGGCCGCGTAGAGCAGACCGGCGGCCCTGGAGTCTCCTGCCCACTGTTCGTCCACCAGGCCGGGCACCAGCACCAGCACTCCGCTGCCGAGCATGGCGATCACGCCCGCCACCATCACCCCGCCGATCACCCGGTGTTCGAGGATGAACCGCGTCATCGACACCGGCTGCGGCGCGTCCCCGCGCCGATCCGGTTCGGTGGCCGCCGGTGCGGGCAGCGGCGGCAGCCCGGCGAGCAGCGCGATCGTGATCGCGGTGCCGATCGCGGCCACCCAGTAGTTCCAGGACACCGAGAACGCCGCGATGACCAGGCCGCCGAGCGCGGGCGAGACGACCGCACCGACGCGGGCGCCGAGCACGTTCAGTGCGCCGACCGCGACCAGCTGGTCCCGCGGGACCAGGGTGGGCACCACCGCGAACAGCGCGGCGATGCTGATCGATCCGATCAGCCCGTTGATCACCGACAGCACGATAATCGCCTGCCACGACGGGTCCGCGAGCATCGCGTTGACGGCGAGCCCGACGAACGTCAGCCCGGACACGGTGCGGGCGAACAGGATCAGCTTCTTGCGGTCGTATCGGTCGGCGAGGGTGCCGCCGATCATCATGCCGCCCATGGACGCGGCGCCCTCGACCGCGGCGACGAGCCCGACCAGGAATGTCGATCCGGTCAGGTCGTACATCTGCAGGGGCACCCCGACCATCAGCATCCCGATCCCGAAGATCGAGATGGTGCGGGCAATGAACACCCGCCGGAACGGTGCGCTCTCGCGCAGCGGCCGCAGGTCGAGGAGGACGCCGCGTTCACTCATCGTCAGCCCGCGTTGCTCTTGGCGACGGCGTCCGAGATCATCGGCATCACCTGGTCGGTGGCCCAGCCGAGCGAGAGCGCCGACGGGAACCCGACCGCGTTCGGGAGACCCGTGGTGCGGGCCAGGGACACGACGGCGCCCTCCTGGACGGCGGGCAGCGCGTTCCAGGCCGCGAACTTCGTCAGGTAGCCGAGGTCACCGGTCGGCGACACGACGACCTCCACGTCGGCGTTCATCTCGCTGATGTTTTCGTAGGACAGCACCCCCCGGCCGTCGGCGTCGACCGGCAGCGTCGTCGCGTACGGGCTCAGCACCAGCCCGAGCGAGGTGAGGAACTGGCCGATGCCGCGCTCGTCGGAGGCCAGCACGGACAGCTGCCCGCCGGTGTCGCCGATCACCGCGTTGTAGGTCTTGCCCGCGATCGCCGGGTTGGCGGCCTTCGCCGCGTCCAGTCGCGCCTCGGCGTCCGCGATCACCTGATCCGCCTTCGCCGGGATGCCGAGCGCGGTCGCGACCTTGCGGGTCGAGTCCTGCCACGGCTCCCCGTTGGCCTTGGTGTCGAAGTGCACGACCGGGAACTGGGTGCTGAGCTGGTCGAAGATGGACTGGTCGAGGCCCCAGAAGCCGGTGGAGACAATGATGTCCGGCTGCAGGACGGCCAGCTTCTCGGCGATCGAGTCGGCCCCGGTGTCCATGTCGAGGGTCTCCGGCTGCGCCCCGCCGAGCGCCTCGCGCTGCCACGGCCAGATGCCGGATCCGCCGGTGGCGGCCCGGTTCTGGGCGTCGACGGGGAACGCGACGGGCGTGACGCCGAGCGAGAGCAGGATGTCCGCGTCCTGCGGGGACAGCGGCACCGCGCGCACCGGCTGCGCCTCGATGGTCGACTCGCCGAACTTGCCGGACACCGTCACCGGGAACTGCGCCGACGCCGTGTCCGCACCGGTCGGGGTGTCGGCGGAGCCGGAATCCGAGCCGCACGCGGCGACCCCGAGCATCACGGTCGCCGCCGCGAGCGCGGCCCCGATCCGTCTGGTCCATCGAGCGTTCATCTGAGTCCCTTCATCCTGACGTGTGGTGGTGCGGTGGTTCATCGGTGAATTCCGGTCCGGTCCAGGTCGGCAGCGAGATCCTCGATCGAGGGGGCCGCAAAGACCTGGGCGGCGTCGGCCTCGATTCCGGCGGCCCGCAGCCGGCTCAGCAACTCCATCACCCCGATGCTGTCGACGCCGAGCGCGAACAGGTCGTCGTCGATGCCGACCCGGTCGGCGCCGAGTTGCGCGGCAACGACGGTGCAGAGCACCCGCTCGGTCGCGGTGCGCGGCGCGTGCTGGGCACCGGCCGCCCGGAGCTCCGGACGCGGCAACGCGGACCGGTCGAGTTTGCCGTTCGGCAGGGTGGGCAACGCGGGCAGCACGACGATCGAGGTCGGCACCAGGTAGTCCGGGAGGATCGCGGCCAGCCTGCGCCGCACCGCGGCCGCCTCGATGTCTCCGCCTTCGGCGGCGACCACATAGCCGACGAGCACCGCGGATCCGGTGTCGGTCCGCGCCTGCACCACGGCCTCGGCGACCGCGGGGTCGGCGAGCAGCGCGGCCTCCACCTCGGCGGGCTCGATGCGATGCCCACGAATCTTGACCTGGTCGTCGCCGCGGCCCCGGTACTGGATGTGGCCGTCGGCGGTCCACCGCGCCCGGTCGCCGGTCCGGTACATCCTGGCTCCGCGGGCCCCGAACGGGTCGGCGACGAAACATTCGGCGGTACGGCCGGATTCGCCGCCATAGCCGCGGGCGAGGCCGTCCCCGGCGAGGTACAGCTCCCCGTCAACGCCGACCGGGACGGGCCGCAGCGTCGCATCCAGGATGTGGGCGCGGGTGTTGCCAACGGGCCTGCCCGCGACCGGAACACCGGCATCCGACGCCCGGGCCACCAGCGCATCGACGGTGCTCTCGCTGGGGCCGTACAGGTTGTACGACTCCGTTCCGTCGACCGCGCGGAGCCGCTCCCACAGCTGCTGGGACACCGCCTCCCCGCCGAAGCCGAGGGACGACGGCGCCCGGTCGCCGTCGAGCAGGCCCGCGTCGAGCAGCTGCGCCAGGTGCGACGGGGTCACCTCGACGAAGTCCCAGCCCTGGGCAGCGGCCTGCGCCACCATCTTCCGTGGGTCGCGCTGTGTCTGCTCGTCGACCAGGCACAGCGCGTGCCCGTCGAGCAGCCACAGCTGCGGCTGCCACGACGCGTCGAACGCGAACGACCAGGCGTGACCGACGCTGAGGCGTTGCCGCCGGGACCGGCGCTGCGTCGGCCGGTACAGGTCGGTGCGGTGACTGTGGAACAGGGTGACCAGCCCGCGGTGCACCGCGACGACGGCCTTCGGTGTCCCGGTCGACCCGGAGGTGTGGACGATGTACGCGGGATGCTCGGGGCGCAGCGGCGCGAGCCGGTCCCGGTCGCTGACCGGCGCCGGATCCCGGTCGGCGATCCGGGCGGCGACGCCGGGATCGTCGAGGGCGAGCACCGTCGCGGTGGTGTCCGGCAGCCGCTCGGCCAGCGCCGCGGTGGTCAGCACCATCGCCGGTGCGGTGGTGGCGAGGATCGTCGCGGTCCGCGCCGCCGGGGCCTGCGGATCGCACGCCAGGTAGGCGCCGCCCGCCGTGAGCACGGCCAGCATCGCCGTCACCGCGTCCGCGGTGCGCGGAAGCATCAGCGCCACCGGCACTTCCGGACCGACACCGCCCGCGATCAGCAGCCGGGCGAGCCGGTTGACGCGATCCGCGAGGTCCCCGAAGGTCCATTCCTCGTCGCTGGCGAGCAGCGCAGGTTCGGCTCGGTAGCGCTGCGCGGCGTCCCCGAACAGCGCGGGCACCGTCGTGGCGAGCGCGTCGATCGGGTTCGTGTTCCACTGCCGGGTCATCGCCACCCGATCCGCGGCAGGGATCGCGTCGATCTGCGCCAGCCGATACTCGCCGGGGCGGTGGGCGAACTCCCGCAGCACCTGTTCGAGTCCGGCGGCGAGACGCTCGGCGGTGCGGCGATCGAACAGATCCGCGCTGTACTCGACCATCCCGACGACGGTGTCGGTGCCCGCGTACTCGACGAAGTCGAAGGACAGGTCGAACTTCGCGGTGGTGACCTCGATCGGTTCGGGGACGAGGCCGCCGAATCCCTCGCCCGGCTGCGGCTCGGTGAGGTACACAATCATCGTCTGGAACAGCGGGTGCACCGACCGGGAGCGGGCGCCGGCACCGAGAACCGCGTCGACGACCTGTTCGAACGGCAGATCCTGGTTCTCGAACGCCGCCAGGTCGGTGTCCCGGATCCGGCCGAGCAGTTCGGCGACGGTCGGGTCACCGGACAGGTCGGCGCGCAGCACCATTGTGTTGAGGAAGAACCCGACCAGGTCCTCGAGCCCGCTGTCGGTGCGCCCCGACACCGGCGTGCCCAGCGGAATGTCCACGCCGGCACCCGATTTGTGCAACAGCACCGCGACGGCGGCCTGGACGAGCATGAACATGCTCACCCCCTGCGCGCGGGCGACCTCCCGCAGCCCGGCGACGACGTCCGCGTCGAGCGCGAGATATACCGCACCACCGCGATGGCTGACGCGGGCGGGCCGGACACGGTCGGTGGGCAGCGGCAACTCCTCGGGCAGGCCGGCGAGCGCGGCCCGCCAGTAGGCGGCCTGCCGCGCCGCGACACTCCCCGGTTCGGCGCCGTCGCCGAGCATCTCGCGCTGCCACAGCGTGTAGTCGGCGTACTGCACCGGCAGCGGCGACCACTGCGGGGCCCGGCCCTGCTGCCGCTGGGCGTATGCGGTCATCAGGTCGGTGAGCAGCGCCCTGGTGGACCACTCGTCGGTCGCGATGTGGTGGATCACCAGCACCACGACGGTGGCGTCGCCGGTCTCGATCACGGTGACGCGCAGCGGCGCCCGATGTTCCAGGTCGAACCGGTGCGCCGCGGCAGCAGCCGCGGCGGCCGCGACGTCCTCGGCGCGCACAGTGCACCGCTCGAGGTCCACCTCGATGTCCTCCGCGGGCAGGATCACCTGGCGCGGCCGCCCGTCCGCCTCGGCGAACACGGTGCGCAGCGGTTCGTGCCGGATCATCAGGTCCCGCACCGCCTCCGCGAGCGCGACGACGTCCACCGCGCCTGCCACCCGCCACGAGATCGGCACGTTGTATGCGCCGGCAGCGCCACCCGCACCGAGCCGGTCCAGGATCCACATCCGCTGCTGCGCGAACGACAGCGGCAGCGGGTCGGGCCGCTCCCCCGCCGCCAGCGCCGGACGTGCCCCGCGGCCGGACCGCTGCGCGAGCGGCGCGAGCCGGGCGACGGTCGGCGCCTCGAACACGGCCCGCACCGGCAGCTCCACCCCCAGCTCGCTGCGCAGTGCGTTGACGAGGCGGATCGCGGTCAGTGAGTGGCCGCCGAGCGCGAAGAAGTCGTCGTCGATGCCGACCGTGTCCACTCCGAGGGCGGCGGCGAAGACCCCGCACACCCGTCCCTCGAACTCGGTGCGCGGTGCCCGCGACGCGGCGGCGGTGTCGAAGACCGGCCGGGGCAACGCCTTCCGGTCCAGCTTGCCGGTGAAGCCGACGGGGACGGTGTCGATGACCGTGATCAGCGCGGGGATCAGGTGATCGGGGACGGTCCCGACGAGGTCGCCGCGCACCGCGGCCGGGTCGACGGCCGTTCCCGCGGCGGGAAGCACGTACCCGACGAGGACCGGGTCCCCACTCGCGTTGGGGGCGACGGCCGCCACCGCGCGGAGCACCGCGGGCAGCGACTCGAGCGCGGCCTCCACCTCGCCGAGTTCGATCCGCATGCCGCGGATCTTGACCTGGTCGTCGATCCGGCCCAGGTAGCCGAGCTCACCGGACGGGGTCCAGCGCACCAGGTCACCGGTGCGGTACAGGCGGGCGCCCGGCTCCCCGTACGGGTCCGCGACGAAGCGTTCCGCGGTCAGCGCGGGGCGGCCGAGGTAGCCGAGGGCCACCTGGACGCCGCCGAGGTACAGCTCCCCCGCCACCCCCGACGGGACCGGCCGGAGCCGCGAATCCAGTACGTACAGGGACACGTTCGCGCCGGGCCCGCCGATCTCGCAGGCGCCGTCGGCGCCGGTCCGCGCGGACAGGTCCGCGGCGAGGGTGACCTCGACCGCCGCCTCGGTCGGGCCGTACAGGTTGTCGATCCCCGCGCCGGGCAGCGCCGCAGCGAACCGTTGCACGGTGCGGTACTGCAGGGCCTCACCGGAACACACGACGCGCCGAAGCGCGGGCAGGTCCAACACCGGCAGCGTCAGCGCCTCATCCAACACCGGCAGCGTCAACGCCTCATCGAGCATCGACGGGACGAAGTGCGCGACGGTGACCGCCTGCTCGCGCAGCAGCCGCACCAGCGCGGCCGGGTCGCGGTGGTCGTCCGGACCGGCGACGACGGTCACGGCACCGTTCACGCTGGGCCAGAACAGTTCCCACACCGACACGTCGAACGTCGCGGGCGTCTTGAGCACCACCCGGTCGGCGGCGGTGAGCGGAAGCCGGTCCTGCACCCAGTGCAGCCGGTTCACCACCGCGCGGTGCGCGACGACGACGCCCTTCGGGTTGCCGGTCGAGCCGGAGGTGTGGATGACGTAGACCGGATGGCCGGGGGTCAGGCGTCCGCGCCGGTCGCGGTCGGTGACGGGGGCGCCCGGCAGGTCGGCGAGCCGTCCCAGTACCGCGGGATCGTCGAGGTCGGTGCGGGCCGCGGCATCGGGCAGCACCGTCGCCGCGGTGGTCAGCACCCGGACCGGTGCCGCGTCGTCGAGCAGGTACTCGATGCGGGCGGCGGGCAGCCCGGTGTCGATCGGCAGGTAGGCGGCACCGGACTTCACGACCGCGTGGATCGCGACGACCTGGTCGACCGATCGGGGCACCGCGACGGCGACCAGGTCGCCGGGCCGGGCGCCGTCGGCGATCAGCAAGCGCGCCAGCCGGTTCGAGCGCAGCTCGAGGTCCGCGTAGGTGAGGGTATCGGCGCGGGAGGTCAGCGCGAGCGCGTCGGGGGTGCGCGCGGCCTGCCCGGCGAGCAGGTCGGCGACGGTCAGGTCGGGGTACACCGCGGTCGCGCCGACACCGATCGCCCGTTGCCGCCGACGGTCGTCCGGGTCGTGCAGCGTCAGGTCCGCGAGCCGGATCGCCGGGTCGGCGGCCGCGTCGGCGGCGGCCGCGACCAGCGCGGCCAGGATGGTCTGCGCGGCGGCGGGGTCGAACAGGTCCGCGGCGTACTCGGCGGAGACGGTGATCTCGCCGGTGTCGGGCGCCTCGACGAAGGTGACGTTCAGGTCGAATTTCGCCCGGACGTTCGTCAGCGGCTGCCAGGTCGTCGGCACACCGAGCAGGTCCGGCAGCACCGCGGGGCGCTGCAGGTAGCCGACCATCACCTGGAACAGCGGGTTGCGGCCCTCAACGCGGGCCGGCGCGAACTCCTCGACGAGCCGCTGGAACGGCACGTCCTGGTGCGACATCGCCGCCAGGTCGGCCTCCCGCACGCGGTCGAGCAGGGCGTCGAAGCTCGGATCACCGGACAGGTCGGTGCGCAGCACGACGGTGCCGACGAAGAAGCCGACGAGGTCGTCGAGTGCGGTGTCGGCCCGCCCGGACACCGGGCTGCCGACCACGACGTCGTCGCCCGCGCCGAGCCGGGACAGCACCGCGGCGGTCAAGGCGTGCAGCGCCATGAACATGGTGCCGCCGCGGGATTCGGCGACCTCCCGCAGCCGGCGCGTCACCTCCGGCGCGAGGACGGTGCTGGCGTTGCCCGCCCGCCCGGTCGGCTGCGCGGGCCTCGGGCGGCTGGTGGGCAGCGTGATCTCCTCGGGCAGGCCGGCGAGGGTCTGCCGCCAGAAGTCGAGCTGGCCCTCGATCCCGTTCTCGCCAAGGACGTCCCGCTGCCACAGCGCGTAGTCGGCGTACTGCACCGGCAGCGGCGACCAGTCCGGTGCCTCGCCTGCGGCGCGGGCCAGGTAGCCGCGGGTGAGGTCGCCGAGCAGCGGGGCGTCGGACCACTCGTCGGTGGCGATGTGGTGTAGCACCACGACGAGCACGGCGCGCTCCGGTCCCTCCCGCAGCAGGGTGACCCGGAGGGGCACATCGGTGCGCAGGTCGAAGTTCGCGGTCAGCCGGGCGAAGGCGAGCGCGTCGACGGTGTCGGACGCGGCGTCGACGACCTCGAGCTCCCCTCCCGCGGGCAGGATCACCTGGTGCGGTTCGCCGTCGGTGACCTCGATGACGGTGCGCAGGGTCTCGTGCCGCGCGGTCAGGTCCCGCACCGCCGCGGCGAGTGCGTCGGCGTCGACGGGTCCGTCGAGCCGGGCGACGTGCGCGTAGTGGTAGCCGAGGCTCTCCGGGGCGGGCCCCGTCGCTCCGCCCGACAGTTCGGCGAGCAGCCACAGCCGTTCCTGGGCCGCGGACAGCGGGATCCGGTCGGGCCGGTTGCCTGCCGTGATCGCGGGCAGCGCGGTTGCCGCGGTCGGCAGCAGCCGCGCGATCTGCGCCGGGGTGCGGGCGTCGAACAGGTCCCGGATCGTCAGCTGCACGTCGAACGCGGCGCGGACCCGGCTGACCACCCGCATCGCGATCATCGAGTGTCCGCCGAGGTCGAAGAAGTCGTCGTCGGCGCCGACCGTCTCCAGGTCGAGCAGTTCGGCGAACAGGGCGCACAGCACCCGCTCGGCCTCGGTGTCCGGCGCCCGGCCGTCCGCGGTGGCCCGCACCTCCGGAACGGGGAGCGCCTTCGCGTCCAGCTTGCCGTTGACGGTCATCGGGATCGTGTCGATCTCCACGAACACGCTGGGGACCATGAAGTCCGGCAGCAGGGCCCGCAGCGCCTGTGAGTACTTTCGGCCCTCCTGGGGACCAGAAGTACTCACGGGCCCGGAGGGCACCACGTAGGCGACGAGGCGGGCGAGCCCGCCGGGACCGGGCAGCGCGAGGACCGCGCACTGGGCAACCCCGTCGACACCAGCGAGGGCGGACTCGACCTCGCCGAGTTCGACGCGGTAGCCGCGGATCTTGACCTGGTCGTCGATGCGGCCGAGGTAGTCGATCATGCCGTTCACGCGGCGCCGCACGATGTCGCCGGTGCGGTACATGCGGGCGCCCGGCTCGAACGGGTTCGCGACGAACCGATCTGCGGTGATGTCGACGCGGCCGAGGTAGCCGCGGGCCAGGCCCGCGCCGGCGATGTACAGCTCACCGGCGACCCCGTCCACGACGGGACGCAGCCACCGGTCGAGGATGTGTCCGCGGGTGGCGCGGATCGGCACCCCGACCGTGGGGGTGTCGCTGTCCGCGGTGCCCGCCCCCAGAGTGTTGATCGTGTATTCGGTCGGCCCGTACAGGTTGTAGCCGAGGGTTCCGTCGGTGTCGCGCAACCGGTTCCACACCGAATCGGGCACCGCCTCACCGCCGAGCAGCACCAGCGGCGGCCGGTGCGCGGCGGTCCCGTCGGCCCGGACGCCCTCGTCGAGGAGCCCATCGGCGAACAGCGCGGCGGCGTAGGTCGGCGTCACGTTCACGACGTCGATCCGCTCCCGGTCGCAGTACCCGACGAGGGCGTGCGCGTCGCGGCGCAGGTCCTCGTCGCAGATGTGCACCTCATGGCCCTCGACCAGCCAGAGCAGTTCCTCCCAGGACATGTCGAACGCGAAGGACACGGTGTGCGCCACCCGCATCCGTCGTCCCCCTGCCGCGGCGACGACCGGATCGAAGATCTCCTGCTGGTGGTTGCGCTGCATGTTGGTCAGGCCGCGGTACGGGGTGACGACGCCCTTCGGCTTCCCGGTCGACCCGGAGGTGTAGATGACGTACGCGGGATGGTCGAGCCGGTGCGGGCGGCCCGGCGCGAACGCACCGAGGTCGGCGGCGCCGAGCGGGCGGTCGTCCCATTCGTGGTTCTCGTCGATCCGGATTGCGCTGTCCGCGTCCAGTTTCAGCCGGGCCGCGACCGCCGAGGTGGTGACGGCGAGTGCGGGTCGGGCGTCCCCGAGGACCACCGCGAGCCGCTCGTCGGGCTGGTCCAGTTCGAGGGGAAGGTACGCGGCACCGGTGCGCAGCACCGCGAACAACGCGACCACCATCTCCACCGTCCGCGGCAGCGCAAGCGCGACCACGGTCTCCGGCCCGGCGCCGCGGCCGATCAGGTGTCGGGCCAGGCCCTCGACGCGGCGGGCCACCTGTCCGTAGGTGACCCGCTGCTCCCCGAACACCAGCGCGACCTCGTCCGGTATCCGGGCTGCCGTCGCGATCAGCATCTCGGCGATCGTGGTGTCCGGGACGGCGGGAAGGGGCTGACGCCACCGCGCATCCGCCGCGGCGAGTTCGGCGACGTTGAGTGCGGGGATCGACCCAACGACCCGGTCCGCGTCGCGGGCGACGATGCCGAGCAGGTCGACGAACCGGTCGTGCAGGCCGTGTGCGCGGGCCGGGTCGACCACGTCGGGCCGGTAGTCGATCTTGACGTGCAGCCGCTCCCCGGGGGACACGACGACGGCGAGCGGATAGTGGGTGTGGTCGAGGCTGTCCTCGGCGATGATGTCGTGCTTGGCGGACTGCGCGGCCATCTCGGTGGCGTTCTTGAAGTTCTGCAGCACGAACAGCGTGTCGAACAGCTCGCCGTGCCCGGTGGCGCGCTGGATCTCGCCGAGCCCGAGGTACTCGTGGTCCATCCGTGTTGCGTACTCGTCCTGCATGCGGTGCAGCAGTCCGCCCAGCCGTTCCGTCGGGTCGAGGGTGACCCGGACCGGGACGGTGTTGAGGAACATGCCGAGAACCCGGTCCAGGCCGACGATCTCGGTGGGCCTGCCCGCGACGGTGGACCCGAATACGACGTCCGTGCCGCCGGACTCGGCGGCGAGCAGCAGGCCCATCACCGCGTTCATCAGCGCGTTCAGGGTCACCCCCGCCGTGCGGGCGCGTTCCCGCAGGGCGGCGGTGAGCTCGGCGTCCACCCAGGATTCGATCCGGGTCGGCTGGACCGGGGCGCGGCCTGCGACGGAGCCGGCGATGAGGGTCGGGGTGTCGAACCCGGCGAACATGTCCCGCCAGGCCGCCGCCGCAGCGTCGGGGTCGCGGTCAGCCAGCCAGGCGAGGTAGTCGGTGAACCCGGCCTCCGGCGCGGCGACCGCCTCCCCCGCGTACCGGGCAAGCAGCTGGTCCACGAACAGGGCACCGGACCAGCCGTCCCACAGGATGAACTCGCGGTTCACGACGAGGCGGTCGACGCCGTCCTCGAGGTGGATCAGCAGCATCCGCCACAGCGGCGGCGAGGTCAGGTCGAACGGTCGTGCCCGGTCGGCGGCCATCAGCTCCGCGGCCCGCCCCGCCTGCATCTGCCGCGGCAGCTCGGACAGGTCGACCTCGGTGAACGGCACCTCGAGACCGGTGCCGATGAACTGGACCGGGTCGGCGAGGCCGTCGTTGGTGAAGCCGGCCCGCAGGGTGGGATTCTGCTCCAGCAGTGCGGCGGCCGCGGCCCGCAGCCGCGCGATGTCGATCCGGTGCCCGAAGTCGAGGGAGAACTGCGCGGTGTAGATGTCCCGGCCCGAATCGAACACGGACTGGAAGAACAGGCCACGCTGGAGCGGGGACAGCGGCCAGATGTCCTCGACGACAACGGGGGCGACCGCCACGATGCGGTCGATGTCGTGCTGTCCGAGGTCGATGTGGGCCAGGTCGGACGGGGTCAGTCCGCGCGCCGCGGTGCCGGTGAGCGCGACGAGGTCGGTCACCGCCTCCCGCCACAGCAACGCGATCCGATCGAGGGCGTCGCCGCCGAGCCCATGATCGGATGCGAAGTGCACCTGCGCGCCGCCCGCCGCGTCGGGTCGGATGCACACGTCGAGGACGTGGGTCCCGATCCGGTCGCCTCCGGTGCGGATCGACACCTGCGGTGCGGGGAGGGCGGCGAGCGCGGGGCCCGCCTGCACGTTCGCGTACCGCAGCATCGGCCACCCGGCGGAGCCAGCGGCACGGATCCGTTCCTTCGCGGAGCGCAGCGCGTCGAGCGGGTCGGCGGCAAGCACCAGCCGGGCGGGCGCGGTCCAGTCCAGCGGGCCGACGGTGCGGCCGGTGTCGGGAAGATCACGCCCGTCCCGCCACAGGTCGACCACCAGTTCGCCTGCGCTCGTGGGCCGTTCGACCCAGCGGGCGACGGCAAGCGCGGTCGCCGCCGCCCACACGTCGGCGGGGTCCCCCTTCACCAGGGCGGGCACCGCGGTCGTTGCCGCGGCGAACGCGTCGGCCCCGATCGTCACCGCGGCGGACGCCTGCTCGCCCGCCGTCCCGGGCGGCACCAGTTCGCCGCCCGGACCGAGCACCGACATCCAGTTCACCAGTTCGGCGAGCCGGGCCGGTTGCGCCGCCTCCGCGGTGAACCGGTGGACGTGGGTCTTCAGCGACACCGGGACGGCGGGCAGCGTCACGGCGCGACCGCGGCGCAGGCAACGCAGCGCGGTCCGGATGTCCTCGGTGACGATGCTCCAGGACCGCTCGTCGACCAGCCCAGCGGGCGCGAGCAGCACCACTTCGCCGCCGCCCCCGGTCACCCGGACGATGCTCAGCACGTGACCGGTCGCCGGGTCCGGGGCGACCCCGGGGAGCGCCGCGAGGTCCGCGACAGGGACTCCGGGGTCCCGATCGCAGTCGTGCACATGGGATTCGGCGTCCACCGTGTCGGGAACGGCGAGCAGCCAGAGGATCGGGGCTGGCGCGGTGAGCGTCGCCCGGAGCGCGGGGTGCCGGGCGAGGACGGCCGCGGCCGCGGCGACCAGCTCCGCTCGGGCGAGTGGCTCGGTGAGCGGGATGCGCCTGCTGCGCAGGGTCGCGTCGACGGGGAGCTGCGCGTCGCGGCGCCGGGCGAGCGCGGCGGGCAGCGCGAGCGGTCCGGCGCCGTCCTCGTCGTGCGGCGCGGTCGAGACCGGTCCGCCCGCGGGCAGCGCACCCACCGGTTCGTCGACACCGTCGAGGAACGCGTCGACGAAATCGGTGAGGGCGTGGGCGATCTCGGCGCAGCGGTCGGCGTTGTCCGGGTGGCTGCGCAGGCCGATCTCGATCGGATCGCCCGCCTTGTGCAGCAGCACGATGAACTCAAGTTCCCCGACCGGGCCGGACGCGAGCATGTGCGCCTGCGATTCGCGGCCGATCAGGAATCGGGAGGTGGATGCGGGCATGATGTTGATGCCGATGCTCGGCGGGCGCCAGTCCGGGTTGCGGGCGGCGAGGGCCTGACCGATCGCCTCGCCGCGGAATCGGCCGTGTTTGAGCAGCGACCACATCTTCCGGTCCACGGTGGCGGCGACGTCCGCGATGCGGGCGGCGGCGGGCACCCCGAACCGCAGCGGCAGGACGCTGGCGACCATGCCGGGCACGGCGCGCAGTTCCCTGGTGCCGCGGGCGGTGGTGGGCAGCGACAGGACCACGTCGGTGGTGTCGGTGGCGCGGGCGACGTAGCCGCCGAGCAGTCCGATCATCAGCACCGGCAGCCGCAGCCCGTGTGCCCTGGCATGCGACTCCAGCCTGCGACGTCGATCGACGTCGAGGGTGACGGTGGTGTGGGTGACGCCCGGCGCGGGCGGGTGGTCGGCGTCGATCAGCCGGGGCACGGCGGGCAGGTCCGCGAGTTCGGTGAGCCAGTGGTCGCGGTCGGCCCCGATCTGGGTGCCGGAGGTGTACGCGAGGTCGGTCTCGACGAACCGGGCGAGGGACCATTCGGCGGCCAGGTCCGGCGCGGAGCCCTCCACGTAGGCGCGTTGAATTCTGCTGAGCGCCAGCGAGATACCGTACCCGTCGTTGACGATGTGGTGGTACTGCTGGTACAGCCGCATCGTCTCGTCGCCGACCAGGTGCACGGCGAAGGCGAACAGCAGGTCGGTCGCCAGGTCGACGCGGGTCCGCATCGCCTCGCGCATCCACTCCAGCGACGCGGCCTCGGGGTCGTCCTCGCCGCGGAAGTCGAGCACCGGAAGGTCCCAGTCCCGGCCGGGGCGGGGGATCTGCACCAGCGCGCCGTCGCCGTCCACGTCGAAGTTCACGTGCAGCGTCTCGGCCTGATCGAGGACGGACCGGCACGCGGCGACCACCCGGTCGACGTCGACGTCGCCGAGCGTCTCGGTGTAGATGCCGGTGTTGTAGAGGTGCCCGACGGGGTCCAGCTGGTGGCCGAAGTAGATGCTGCGCTGGGCCGCGGTCACCGGAAACGCCGACTGCACTGTATTTCTCTCCACCATCTCCGCCGCGCCGGGCACGGACCACCCACCAGAAGTTCTGGTTAGCCTAACCAAACTACGACACGGTACTCAATCCCGCCCTCCCCGGCGTCCCGATCGTCCCGATCGTCCCGATCGTCCCGATCCGCGCGGCAGCGGACTTTGCGATCACCCGTGCGTCCGCCTCCGACACCGTGGTGGTGTCGTGGTCGAGCCGGACGGTCACCCCGGAACCATCCGCGGCGAAGGCCACCGTGACGTCCAGCTGGCGCGGGTCGACGGCCGCCTGCCCGGGCAGGCGAGCGTCCCCCACCCGCAGGCTCACCTCCGGGCGCGCCAATGCCGCGAACACCGGCGCCGTCTGCGCATTCAGGTACCGGAGCATGCCGTAGCCCGCGGCGGACGGCGCCGCGTCCAGCGCGGCCAGCACCGACGGCCCGGTCGGATCGGGAAGCCGGACCGGAACGCCGACCTCGAACGGCCCGACCGTGCCGGTGCCGTCGGGGTCCGGCTCGCCGGAGGCGGGCGCATCCCGCCGCAGCTCCACGGTCAGCTCCCCCGCCGCGCCCCGCCACTCCGCGACCGCGGCGGCGAGCGCGGTCAACGCCAGCGCTTCCCGGTCCGCGGCGGGCACGTCCGGCGCGTCCGCCGCGACGACGACCTCGCCGCGCGGGCCGGGCACCGGGACCGCGGGCACGCCGAGCCGCAGCGCACCGCCGGGGGCGAGCACCTGCGACCAGTGCGCGAGTTCGGCCATCAGCGCGGGATCCTGGGCCCGCGCGTTGACCCGATGGGCGAGCCCATGCGCGGTCGCGGCGGGCCGGGAGACGGGTTCGCCGTGCAGCAGGCGCTGCAGGTCGTCGCGCAGGACCGCCAGCGACCGGCCGTCCGCCGCGAACGGGTGCACCGCGAGCCGCAGTTCGCCGCCGTCGGCGCCCGCATCCCGCCACGCGGCGGCCAGCATCCGGCCCGCCTCCGGGTCGAGACCCGCCACCAGGGCGTCCGGGCCGGGGTGCGCCGGGTCCCCGTCCGGAAGCACCTCCGCCGGGTGCGGGGGCTGCCCGATCTCGAGTGACCACAGCACCGACGCCACCCGGGTCAGTCGCAGCCTCAGCGCGTCGTGCAGGTCGATCAGCGCACCGAGCGCCGCCAGCACCTCCGCGTGGCCCGCGCCCGCCGGGGTCGCGATCGTCAGGACCGCCCCGATCCCGGCCGGGCCGACGCCCGCCTCCCGTGCCCGGTGCACCAGCGCGGTGACCGGCAGCGGTCCGGTCTCCGCGGCGTCGCGGGGCCCGGTGTCGGCGCCCGCAGCGCCGGACGCGAACTCGGCGACCCTGGCCAGCGCCGCCGGGGTCCGCCACTGGAAGATCTCCCGCGGCCCGAAGCTGATGCCGCGCCGGGCCGCCGCGTTGACCACCTGGATCGAGATGATGCTGTCCCCGCCGAGGAGAAAGAAGTCGTCGTCGGCGCCGACCTCGTCCAGCCGCAGCGCCTCCGCGAACAGTGCACACAGCGCCTGTTCCGCCGGGCCGTCCGGGGCGCGCCGCTGCGCGGTGTCGGGCAGCGCCGGGTCCGGGAGCGCGGCCCGGTCCAGCTTGCCGTTCGCGGTCAGCGGCAGCGCGTCGAGGACCGTCACGGAGGTCGGGATCATGTGTTCCGGCAACGAGATCGCGGCGGTGGCCAGCAGGTCCGGCGCCGCAACCGCGCGACCGGCGGCGGGCACGACGTAGGCGCACAGGCGCCCGGCCCGGGCAACGACCACCGCCTGCCCGACCGCCTCGTCGCCGAGCAGCACCGACTCGATCTCGCCGAGTTCGACGCGCTGGCCACGAAGCTTGACCTGCCCGTCGGCGCGGCCAAGGTAGTCGAGCGTGAGGGCCGGCTCGCGGCCCGCCGTTGTCGTCGGCCGCCACCGCACCAGGTCCCCGGTGCGGTAGAGCCGCTCCCCCGCCGTGCCGTCGGGGTCGGCGACGAACCGGTCGGCGGTCAGCGCGGGCCGGTCGTGGTACCCGCGCGCCAGTTGCACGCCGCCCAGGTACAACTCGCCGACCACCCCGGGCGGCACCCGGCGCAGCCGGTCATCGAGGACGACGACCCGGGTGTTCCACACCGGCCGCCCGATCGGCACCCACGCGCCCGCTCCGGCGGGTTCCAGTGCGGCGGCGGTGACGTCGACCGCGGCCTCCGTCGGCCCGTACAGGTTGTGCAGTTCCGCGTCGACCAGCGCATGGAACCGCTCCCGGTGGTCGGCGGTGAGCGCCTCACCGCTGCACAGCACCCGCGCCAGACGCGGCCGCGGTCCGCCGGATTCGGCGAGCTCGTCGAGGAACGCCGCCAGCATCGACGGCACGAAGTGGACGGTGCCGACCGCGCGGCGGTCGATCACCTCGCGCAGGTAGCGCGGGTCGCGGTGCCCGTCCGGCCGGGTCACCACGAGGGTGGCGCCGGTGATCAACGGCCAGAAGAACTCCCAGACCGACACATCGAATCCGGAGGGTGTCTTCTGCAGCACCCGGTCCCCCGCGGCCAGCCCGTACTCGGCCTGCATCCACGCCAGCCGGTTGCCGATCGCGCGGTGCGAGACGAGCACGCCCTTCGGTCGTCCGGTGGAGCCGGAGGTGTAGAGCAGGTAGGCCGCCGCGTCGGGGTGCACCACCGGGCGCCGCGCACCGCCCCCGGTCCGGGCCTCGCGCAGCACCCGCCCGTCCCCGTCGATCTCGAGGACCGGCGCCGTGACGTCGAGCGGGGCGGCATCGGGCCCGCGCAGCACCAGGGCGGGATCCGCGTCGGAGACCATGTAGGACAACCGTTCCGCCGGGTAGCTGTCATCCAGCGGCAGGTAGGCCGCACCGGCCCGGTGGACCGCCAACAGCGCGACCACCAGGGCGGCGCTGCGCCGCACCGCGACCGCGACGACGCCGCCCGCCGCGCCGGTCAGCTGCCCGGCGAGGGCAGCGACCGCCGCGTCGAGCTGCGCGTAGGTCAGCTCCTGACCGGTCTCGTCGACGATCAGGGCGAGCGCATCCGGGGTGTCGGCGACCTGCCTGGTGAACAGCTCCGGCAGCGTCCGGTCCGGGACCGGTACCGCAGGACCGGATTCCGCTGCGGCGAGCGCGGCGCGGTCGGCGCCGGTGAGCGGGTCGAGTGCCGACAGCCGCGCCCCAGGACGGTCCGCGATCCCGCGCAGCAGCAGACGCAGCCGCGCCGCGAACGCCTCGACGGTGGCGTGGTCGAACAGGTCGCCCGCGTACTCGACCCGCCCGCGCAGGCCGCCGCCGTCCGCGGCGGCGAGCTCGAAGGTCAGGTCGAACTTCGCGGTGCCGGTCTCGACGAACACCGGTGTCGCGTCGAGTCCGGCCATCGTGATCGGGTCGATCTCGTCGCGGTACTGGACCAGCACCTGGAACAGCGGCTGCCGGGCGAGGGACCGGGCGGGCGCCATCCGCTCGACCAGCTGATCGAACGGAACATCCTGGTGCGCATAGGCATCCAGGTCGGTTGCGCGGATCCGGGCCAGCAGGTCGGTGACGGTCGGGTCACCGCCGAGGTCGGTGCGCAGCACCAGGGTGTTGACGAAGAAGCCGACGACCCGCTCGACGGCGGTATCGGTGCGGCCCGCGACCGGCGAGCCGACGACCACGTCGTCCCCAGCACCGAGACCCCGCAGCAGCACCGCGACCGCGGTGTGCACGAGCATGAACCGGGTGACGCCAGCGGCGGCGGCGACCGCGTCCAGGGCGCGCGTGGTGCCCGGGTCCACCTCGAACGGGACCGCGCCGCCGCGGTAGCTCGACACCGGGGGCCGCGGCCGGTCGTATGGCAGCGTCAGCTCCTCCGGTTGCCCGGCGAGCACCGACTGCCAGTGGTCGAGCTGCGCGGCGACCAGCGAGCCCGGGTCATCCGGGTCGCCGAGCACCTCAGGTTGCCACACGCTGACATCGCGGTACCGCACCGGGGGCGGCAGCGGCAGCGCGGTGTCCGCGCCGCGCAGGTGCGAGTACCCGGCGGCGAGGTCGGCGATCAGCGGACGCGCCGACCACTCGTCGGCTGCGATGTGGTGCACCAGCAGCAGTAGGTGCGCGTCGTCGGGGGCGGTGCGCAGCAGCACCGCCCGCAGCGGCAGCTCGGTGGTGATGTCGAACGGATACCCGGTCTCCGCGACCAGGCGCGCGTCGAGGTCGGCGGCGGCGACGTCGGCGACGATGAGCGGCACCTCGACGTCATCGACCTCGAGCACCCGCTGGAACCCGATGTGGCCGTCGCCCGCGGTGAAGACGGTCCGCAGCCCCTCGTGGGTGGCGAGCAGATGACCGAGAGCCCCCCGCAGCGCCTCGACGTCCACCGCGCCGCGCAGCCGCATCGCGAACGGGATGGAGTAGGTGGCGCTGGGCCCCTCGAGCTGGAACAGGAACCACAGCCTGCCCTGCGCGGCGGACATCGGGGACAGGTCGCCGTGCTCGCGCGGCACCAGCGGGGGCCGGGTCGCCGCGGCACCGGTCTGCGCCGCGAGCCGGGCCGGGGTGCGCAGGTCGAAGACCTCCCGGATGCTCACCTCCCGGCCCAGCCGGGACCGGAGCGACGCCGACAGTCGGGTGGCGAGCAGCGAGTTGCCGCCGAGCGTGAAGAAGTCCTCGTCCGGGCCGACGGACGGCAGGCCGAGCAGATCCGCGACCACGGCGCAGAACTCCCGCTCGGCCACCGTGGCCGGCTCGCGGCGTTGCTCGGACCGGCTCGGTGCGGGCAGCGCGTCCCGGTCAACCTTCCCGTTGGGCAGCGTCGGCAACACCTCCAGCACGACGAAGACCGACGGGATCATGTAGTCCGGCAGCAGGTTCCGCAGGTGGTTCCGCAGGGCCGCCTGGTCGACGTCCCCGGTCACGTACCCGACGAGCTGGTCGGCTCCGGTCGCCCCGCGCCGCACCATCGCCAGCGCCCGGTCGACGGCGGGGTGGGAGGTCAGTGCCGCCTCCACCTCGCCCGGCTCGATCCGGAACCCGCGCAGGCTCACCTGGTTGTCGGCGCGGGAGACGAAGGCGAGCGCACCGGAGGCGGTGCGGCGCACCAGATCACCGGTGCGGAACAGCCGGTCGCCGCCACCGAACGGGTTCGCGACGAAGCGGGACGCGGTCAGGTCGGGCCTGCCGAGGTAGCCGCGGGCGAGTTGGACGCCGCCGACGTACAGCTCCCCGACCACACCGTCCGGGACCGGGCACAGGTACGGGTCGAGCAGGTACTCGTCGACCCCGGGCATCGCGGCGCCGATCAGCACCCGCTCGGTGCCCGTCGCGGCCCACACGTTCACGTCGCCGGCAACCTCCGAGGAGCCGTACGAATTGTGGATCGTCACGCCGTCGCCCGCGAGGGCGTCCACCACCCGCGCCTCGAGGGGTTCCCCGCTGAGGAACCAGGTCCGCACGCCGAGACCCGTCGGCCCGGCCGCATGTTCGGCGAGGACCGCGGCGAGCCCGGGGACCGCGGTCACCCCGGTCACGCGGTGCTCGGCGATCAGCGCGGCGAGCGCGGCGGCGTCCCGAGCGGTGTCGTCGTCGGCAAGCACGAGGCGCGCCCCCGACAGCAGGCCCGCGAGCAGTTCGGTGGATCCGTCGATGAAGCTCAGCGAGCTCTTCGCCAGCCGCACGTCCGCGCCGTCGTGCGCGAACAGGTCGCGCTGCCAGCGCAGCCGGTTGGACAGGGCCGCAGCGGTTCCCGCCACCCCCTTCGGGGTTCCGGTGGATCCGGACGTGTACACCACGTAGGCGAGGTCGGCGCCCGTGACGGGGCGGATCCGCTCATCGTCGCCGAGCGCGCCCGCGGCCCGCCCCGCCGCGGCGTCCTCGAGGTCGGGCAGCGCAACGAGCGGTGCGGCGCCCGCCAGCGCCGCGATCAGCGCGGCGCTGCCCGCGTCGACGAGCACCAGCGCAGGCGCGGCGTCGGTGAGCATGTGCTCGATCCGGGCCGCCGGGTAGGTGGGGTCGATCGGCAGGTAGGCGGCGCCCGCGGCGAGCACCGCGCGCAGGGCAACGACGGTCGCCGCGGTCCGGGACGCGGCGACCGCGACGATGTCGCCGGGGCCGACGCCGCGGGCGATCAGGTCCCGTGCGGCCCGGTTCGCCCGCGCCGCGACGGCGGCGTAGCCGTGCTCGACCCCGGCGGCGACGAGGGCCACCCGCTCGCCGAACTCGGCGTCGGCGGCGTCGAGCAGTGCGGGCAGCGGCGTCGACCCGCCGGGCGCCGCGGTCGGGGTGAGCGCGTCCCGTTCCGCGGGCAGCAGCACGTCCACCTCGCGCAGCCGCGCCGCGGGGTCGGCGGCGAACGCGGCGAGGACCGCGTGCAGCCGCCGCGCCAGCGCCTCCGCGGTGGCCCGGTCGAACAGGTCGAGGGCGTACTCGATTCGCACGTCCAGGCGGTCCGGGTACTCGACGAACTCGAAGGTGAGATCGAACTTGGCGGTGCCGGTCGAGAGGTAGGACGGTTCGACCTCGAGTCCGGCGAAGGCGGGGGCGCGGTGCGGGGTGCGGTGCTGGACGAGGGTCTGGAACAGCGGGTGCCGGGCCAGCGATCGGGTGCCGCCCACCGCGTCGACGACGTCGTCGAATTGCGCATCCTGGTGGGCGAGGGCGTCGAGGTCGGTGCGCCGCACCCGGGCCAGGACGTCGGCGAGGCTCGGGTCGCCCGCGAGGTCGACGCGCAGCGCGACGGTGTCGACGAACAGTCCGACGAGGTCCTCGACACCGGCGACGCCGCGTCCGGCGACCGGGGCACCGAGGATGATGTCCTCTCCCGCACCGACTCTTGCGAGCAGCACCGCGGTGGCGGCGTGGGCGGCCATGAACATCGTCGTTCCGGTTGCCGCGGCGAGCCCGCGCAGGCCCGCGACGATGTCGGCGCCGGCGCGGCACCACACGTCGTCGCCGCGGTGGGTCGGGACGGCCAGCCGGGGCCGGTCCCGGGGCAGCGCCGATTCCTCGGGTGCCCCGGACAGCGTTGCCCGCCAGAAGTCGAGCGACTCCGCACGGGTCGGGGTGCCGTGCTGCCAGGCCGCGTAGTCGGCGTACTGGATGCGATCCGGTGCGTCCGGGAGCGCGGCGCCCGAGTAGGCCGCGGCCAGGTCGGACAGCAGCGGACCGGCCGACCACTCGTCGCCCGCGAGGTGGTGGAGCACCAGCAGCAGCACCGCCCGGTCGGCGGCGGGGCGCAACAGGTGGGCGCGCAGCGGGATCTGCTGGGACAGGTCGAACGGCACCCGCGCCGCCGCGGCCAGCGCCGCCTCCAGGTCCGCGTCCGCGAGGTCGACCACCCGGAGGTCGATCGTGGTGTCGGCGGGAAGGATCCGGGCGGCACCGGCGCCGTCGCGGTCGACGACGACGGTGCGCAGCACCTCGTGCCGCGCGATCAGTGCCGCGAGCGCCCCGCGCAGCGCGTCCTCGTCGACCCGGCCGCGCAGCCGCAGCACGAACGGCACGTTGTAGGTGGCGGAGGGCCCGTTCGCGCTGTGCAGGAACCACAGTCGCTGCTGCGCCGCGGACAGCGGCATCAGTTCGGCGCGGGGGGCGACGGCCGGACGGGGCAGTGCCGCGGGTCCGGTCAGCGGTGCGTCGGAGCCGTCGACCAGCGCGGCGAGCCCGGCGACGGTCGGCGCCTCGAACACGTCCCGCAGCGACAGGGTCGCCCCGAGCGTTGCCGCGATCCTGGCGAGCAGGCGGGTCGCGGACAGCGAGGTGCCGCCGAGGGTGAAGAAGTCCGCGTCGACGCCGGGGCTGCCCTGGCCGAGGAGGTCGGCGAACAGGCCCGCCAGGGCCAGCTCGGTGCCGGTGGCGGGGTCGCGTCCGGTGTCGACGGCACCGAAATCCGGTGCGGGCAGCGCCTTCCGATCGATCTTCAGGTTCGGGGTCAGCGGGAATTCGTCGAGGACGATCAGCGCCGTCGGCACCATGTAGCCGGGCAGCGCGGCGGCCAGGTGTGCCCGCACGGCGTCCGGGTCGACGACGGCGCCGTCGGCCGCGGTGAGGTACCCGACGAGGTGCACGGTACCGGTGGCGTCGGGCCGCGCGAGCGCGACCGCGGCCGCGACCGCGTCGAGGGTCGAGGCGACGGTCTCGATCTCGCCGAGTTCGATGCGATGCCCACGGATCTTGACCTGGTCGTCGCCGCGGCCGAGGTAGTCCAGGTGCCCGTCCGCGTTCCAGCGGACCAGGTCGCCGGTGCGGTACAGCCGTCCGCCGCCCATCGGGTCCGCGACGAAGCGGGCGGCGGTCAGGTCCGGCCGCCCCCGGTAGCCGCGCGCCAGTTGCGGTCCCGCGACGTACAGTTCGCCGACCGCCCCCACCGCGGCGGGCTGCAGGAACCGGTCGAGCACCCGGACCTCGGTGCCGGGGAGCGGGCCGCCGATGGACCCGGACCACGCGCCGCGCGCCGGTACCGGCGCGGATGTGCACCACACGGTGGCCTCGGTCGGGCCGTACATGTTGGTCACCGATCGGGCGCGGGCCGCGAGGCCGGCCGCGACCGGGGCGGGCAGCGCCTCGCCGCCGACCAGGACCGCGACCGACGCCAGGTCCGCGCCGGGGTGGTCGAGCACCGCGCCCCACAGCGACGGCGTCGCCTGCATGACGGTGACCGCCTCGGCGGCGAGGAGGTCGGCGAGCGCGGCCGGGTCGCGTGCGGTGTCGTCGTCGGCGAGGACGACGGTGCCGCCCGCGCACAGCGGGACGAACAGTTCCAGCACGGCGATGTCGAAGGACAGCGTGGTGACCGCGAGCAGCCGTGTTGCGGTGTCGATTCCGGTGAGTTCGGTTGCCGCGTGTACGAATCGGGCCAGCGCCCGCCGGTCCAGCACGACGCCCTTCGGGTTTCCCGTGGAACCGGAGGTGTAGATGACGTACACGGTGGTCGCCGGGTGTCCGCCGGCCCCGGCCGTGCCGCCGGGGCGGTCCGCGGTCCACACCGGGGCGCCTCCGGTGAGCACGCCGACCGCGGTGGTCTCGGGGACCTCGACCCGGTCGGTGACGTCACCGGCCGCCAGCAGGATCGCCGGCCGGGCGTCGGCGAGCATGTGGTCGAGCCGGGCCGTGGGGAACTGCGGGTCGAGCGGCACATACCCGGCACCGGTCCGCAGCACCGCGAGCAGTGCCACCACCGCGTCGGCGGTGCGGGGCAGGGCGAGCGCGACCAGCGACTCCGGCCGGGCGCCGCGGCCGCGCAACTCGGCGGCGAGGGCGCCGACCCGGGTGGCGAGGTCGCGGTAGCTCAGCCGCTCGGCGCCCGCGACAAGTGCGGGCGCGTCGGGTCGGGCCGCGACCTGCGCGTCGAATCGGGACAGCACGTCGGGGCACTCGTCGTGCGCGGCCGCACCCGACCACCCGCGGGGAACGGCGTGCGGCGCATCGGGTTCCAGCAGCGTCACCCGGGCAAGTGCCGGGTCGGCGGCGACGGCGGCGTGCAGCATCCGGGTCAGGCCCGCGGCGTGCCGCGCGAGGTCGGCGTCGGTGTACCGCGCCGCGTCCGCGTCGATCTGGATCTCGAGTTCCCCGGTGCGGTCGAGCCTGCGCACCACGAACGCGATGTCGCGGACCGGTCCGCGGGCGAGGGAGTGCACCGTCGCGGAGGCACCGGTGAAGCGCAGCGAGTCGCCGAACGGCTTGATGTTGACGGTCGGCCCGACCGGTCCCGGTGCGGTGGCGGGCAACCGCAGGTCCCGGTGGATGTCCTCGCCGCGGTAGCGGGTGTGCGGCGCGGTCCTGGCGACGGCGGCGCGCACCACCGCGGTGAGCGCCGCGATCCCGGCGGCCGGGTCGACCGGCACCCGCAGCGGGACAACGTTGACGGCCGTGGTGAGCACCCTGGCCGCCGCGGTGCCCATCCGGTTCATCGACGGAAAGCCCAGTGTCACATCGAGTTCCCCGGTGACCCTGGCGAGGTGGCCCGCGATCGTCGCGGTGACGGCGTCGGCCCAGCCGCCGCCTACCCCTCGGCCGATCCCGTCGAGCAGGTCCGCCACGTCGGCCCCGACGGTGACGGTCCGCGCGCGCAGCACCGACGCCACCGCCGCCGCGGGCGGCGCAGGCGCGAGGGCGGGGGTCGTCGCGTCGGGTGCGCCGCGCAGTTCCGCGGTCCAGAAGTCGCGGTCGGCCGCGGCCCGGTCCGACCCGGCGCGGGCCCGGTCCTCGTCGACGACCTTCCCGATCGGGTCGAAGCGGGGCGGCGGCGGCTGCGTTCCGGCGTCGAGGGCGTTGTACACGGCGGCGATGCGCCTGCCGAGCAGGCCGTAGCCGTAGACGTCGAGCAGGGTGTGCTGGGCGCGCAGGAACAGGGCGTGATGCTCGTCGCCGAGCACCAGGACGGTGGCACCGAACCCGGCGGCGGCGGTCAGGTCCATCGGTTCGCGCAGCCGCGCACGCATGTGGGTCAGTGCGGCGTCCCACCCGGCGACGGTGACGGTGGCGGTGGGCGGCACCGTCCATCCGCCGGGCACCTGGGTGATCTCGTCGCCCGCGTCGATGCGGGTGCGCAGTTCCGGCGACTCGGCGACGACCCGGTCGACCGCGCTGGCGAGGACGGCCGGGTCGAGCGGCCCGACGATCTCGAGGCACTGGCCGGTGACGAAGGTGGGGTTTGCCGGGTCGAGCTGCTGCGCGAACCACATGCCTGCCTGCGCGGACGACAGCGCGGTCCGGACGGACGACCGCGGGTGCTGCACACTCGACTCCACCGACGACTCCTCAACGTTCTCGGGCAACCCGGGGATGCCACCCCGGCCCCAGCAGGTTAGGATTACCTACCCTACCCAAGGTGGGTTGCGGCCAACGAAAGGACCCAGCGCATGCCGGTGACCACCCCGTCCAGGCGGCTCGACCTGCCGATCGTGCTGCGGGAGTTGCGGGTCATCCGCACCACCGAGGTAACCCCACGGATGCGCCGGATTACCGTCGGCGGCGAGCAGCTCGAGGCGTTCCGGTCCGGAAAGTACGAGGTCACCGCGTTCCGCACCGAGGGAGCCGACGACTACGTGAAGGTCTTTCTTCCCGAGGAGGGCGAGAGCGCGCCGGTGCTGCCGGAGCAGCACGACGGCCACCTGCACTGGCCCCGCAAGCCCGCGCCGGTCGCCAGGGCATACACGGTGCGCCGGTTCGATCCGGCCACCGGCGAACTCGACCTCGACTTCGTGGTGCACGGCCACGGCGTGGCGGGCAACTGGGCGCGCGACGCCCGGCCGGGTGATGTGCTGCACCTGGCAGGCCCGAAGGTGTCGACGATTCCGCCGGTCGGCGCGGACTGGTGGCTGCTGGCGGGCGACGAGACCGCGCTGCCGGCGATCGGACGCTACGTGGACACCCATGACGATCCGGCCGCCCTGCACGCGGTGGTCCTCGTGGACGGATCCGCCGAGGAACAGGCCGACCTGGCCGGGGTCACCTGGGTGCACCGCCGTCCGGGGGTCCCGGATGCGACGCTGCTGGCGGACGAGGTGCGACGCCTCGCCCCGACCGCAGGCGACGGCTGGATGTGGATCGCGGGCGAGGCCGCGATTGTGCGCGAACTGCGTTCAGTGGCAAAGGAACTCGGGATCCCGCGGGACCTGCTCGACGCGTCCGGCTACTGGCGGCTGCCCGCGACGGGCGCGCTGGCGAGGGTGCGGGCGCTGCGGGACCAGGCCGTCGAGTCGCTGGATCACCGACGTCGCGATCACGCCTAACGGGTCAGCGGGTGGCCAGCTGGTCCTCCGCGCCGGGCACCGGCTCGGCCGGGTCGGAGCCCAGCTGCACGATCGCGTTGGCGCGGTCCACGTGGACGACGCGGGGCACCAGGTCGGCGGCCTCGCGATCGTCGACCTGCCGGTAGGCCATGATGATCACCAGATCACCGGGCGAGATCAGGTGCGCGGCAGCACCGTTGATGCCGATCACGCCGGAACCGCGGGCGCCCGCGATCGCGTAGGTCTCGAGGCGGGCACCGTTGTCGATGTCGACGATGTGCACCTGCTCGCCCTCGAGCACGTCGGCGGCGTCCATCAGGTCCTCGTCGATGGTGACCGATCCGACGTAGTGCAGGTCGGCCTGGGTGACGGTGGCGCGGTGGATCTTCCCGGAGAGCATGATGCGGTTCACGTCCGATAGGTTAGCCTAAGCGAAGTACAGTGCGACAGGGGTTGGTGGTGGACGCCGACCAGCGAGGAACGACAGATGACAACCGCCACGGCTGCGAACCAGGCCACGTCGACCGACGAACCCGATCCTGCCCGACCGCATTTCGTCCTGTCCCGCCCGCACGGGACGGTCCTCGCGTACGGGGTCGACGACACCCTCACCGACCCCGGCGACGCGATCGCCCTCCTGCGCGCGGGCACCGCCCCGGCGATCGTCGGGGCACTGCCGTTCGACGTCCGGGAGCCCGCCGCGCTGACCGTGCCGCACCGGCTCGACGTCACCGACGGTCCGCTGCCGGTGCCGCGGCACCGTGCCGCGCCGCGGGACGTCGCGATCGCCCGCAGCCTCCCCTCCCCCGCCGAGCACGCCCGCCGGGTTGCCGACGCGATCGCGGCGCTGCGCAGCTCCACCCTCCGCAAGGTCGTGCTCGCCCGCGCCGTCGAGTTGACCGCAGGAACCACGGTCGAGCACGAGGCCGTCCTCGACCGCCTGGTCGCGGCGGACCCCGCGGGAAACGGGTTCTCGGTGGACCTGTCCGCTGCCGGTCCCGGCCATCGCGGTGTGCGGCTGGTCGGATCCAGCCCGGAGGTCCTGATCCGCAGGCGGGGCGACACGGTGACCTGCCACCCGCTCGCCGGATCCGCGCCGCGCCACCACGACCCGGAGACCGACGCCGCCCGCGGACGCGCGCTGGCCGCGTCCGCGAAGGACCTCGCCGAACACGCCTACGTGATCGCCTCACTCCGGGACGCGCTGGCACCGCTGTGCACCGACATCGACGCCCCCGACGCCCCGATCCTGACCACGACACCGCACCTCTGGCATCTGGGCACCCCCATCCGGGCGACCCTGCGCGACCGGTCGATCGGTGCGCTGGACCTGGCCCTCGCGGTGCACCCCACCCCGGCCGTGTGCGGCACCCCGACCGCCGAGGCGATGCGCACGATTCTCGAGGTCGAGGGTGGCCGCGGCTTCTACGCGGGCGCGGTCGGCTGGTCCGACGCCTCCGGCGACGGCGAATGGATGGTGACCATCCGCTGCGCGCAGATCGCCGCCGACGGAAGGACCGTCATCGCCCATGCGGGCGGTGGCATCGTCGAGGGCTCCGACCCCGCCGACGAACTCGACGAAACCACAACCAAATTCGGCACCATCATGGCCGCGCTCGGGGTCACCCGCTGACGCAGGCCCGCACCGCTCATGCGGTGGTCGAGGCCCGCTCCTCGGGGTCGCGCACCGCGGTCGTCGCGTCGATCGCGGACACCACCTCCGCGGTGGTCGGCACCCGGCCCGCGCGCTTGGCCACGTACTCGAGCGCCATCAGATGCTCGTCGCGGGTGAAGTCGGCCGTGGCATCCACCACCAGGAACGGGGCGACATCACTCATGAACGCCTCGGTGGCGCTGAGCATGCACCCCATGTGCGCGTATACCCCGGTCACGATCAGCTGGTCGCGCCCGAAGTGCCCGAGCAGCTGCCGCAGGTCGGTGCGCTGGAACGCCGAATACCGCCACTTGGTGACCTGGATGTCGGACGCGCGGGGCGCCAGCTCGTCGATCACCTCGGTGTCGCGGCCGGTGGCCATCCCGACCCCCCAGAAGTCGGCGAGGATGCCGCGCCGGGACGGATGCTGGTCGCCCGGCTGCATCGTGTAGATCACCGGGATCCCGGCCCTGGCGCACGCGTCCCGGATCGCGGCGATGTTCGCGACCACCGACGTGATCGGTTCGGTGCCCGGCTCGTAGGCGTCGATGAAGTACCGCTGCATGTCGTGCACGAGCAGCGCGCAGCGTGACGAGTCCAGCGCCCAGTCCACCCGGTCGGCGGGCACCTCGGCGCGGCTCGGCAGTGCGTACGGCGCGATCGGCGGGATGGCCATCCGGTTGCTCCTCGGGGTCGTCGGTGTGCGTTGGGATTACAGGTGTCACATGTCGAGGGTTGCGCCGCCGTCGACCCGCAGGTCGTGCAGCGTGATGTGCCGGGCCGCGTCCGAGCAGAGGAACAGCGCGGTGCGCGCGATGTCGTCCGGGTGCGCGATCCGGCCGAGCGGGATGCCGAGCCGGAAGGCCGATGCGTCGCCGGCGATCACGGACGCGGACTCGTCGCTCCCCGCCGCCCACATGCCGCGCAGCATCGGCGTGTCGGTGGACCCGGGCGAGATGACGTTGCACCGGATCCCGTGCGGGGCCAGCTCGAGCCCGAGGCTGCGCAGGTAGGCGGTGGCCGCGGCCTTGGATGCGCCGTAGGCGGCCATCGCGGCACGCGGGGTGGCCGCCGCATTGGAGGACACCCCGACGATGACGCCCGGGTCGGCGCCTGCGGCGACGGCGGCGACGAACCGCCGGGCTGCCTCGCCAGCCACGTTGCGGGTGCCGGTCGCGTTGACCGCCATGCAGGTGTCCCAGTCGCCGCCGCGGTCCAGTCCGGAGCCGGTACGCAGCACGCCCGCGGCGTGGACGAGGATGGAGACCGGACCGACCGCTTCCTCGGTGGCGGTGAATCCGGCGGCGACCGCGTCGGCGTCGGTGACATCGACGGCGAGGGTCCCGCCCGCGCGCAGGTCGGCCCCGGCAACGCCCGCGGTGTCCCACCGGGCGACCGTCGCGCCCGCCTCCTCGAAGATCCGGGCGACGGCGGCACCGATGCCGCCCGCGGCGCCGGTCACCAGCACGGACCGTCCGGCCACTCCCTCCACTGCCATGAGCCTAGGCTATCCTAATGCCCGTTGCCTCGTGCCGACGAGTCACCGAGAGGGGAGTGTGCAGTGGTGTCGACGACCTCGCCCGGTCCGGTCGAGTTCACCCCGTGGCCCGCGCCGGACGCCACCCGCTTCCGCGCCGAGGGACTCTGGGCCGGAAGGACATTCGACCAGGTGCTCCGGGAGTCCGCCGCGGCCCGTCCGGACTCCCCCGCGGTGGTCGACGCCGACACCCGCTGGACCTACCGGGAGCTCGACGCGCGGGTCGACGGCCTCGCCGCGGGTCTCGCCGATCTCGGTGTCGCGCCGCGCGAGCGGGTGCTCGTCCAGCTGCCGAACCGCGCCGAGTACGTCGCGACCGTGTTCGCGCTCTTCCGGATCGGTGCGCTGCCGGTGTTCTGCCTCCCCGCGCACCGGTCCGCGGAGCTGACCGCGCTCGCCGCGGCGTCCGGGGCAGTGGCGATCGTCGTCGCCCACCACCACGACGGCTTCGATCACGCCGCACTGGCCGTCGAGGTCGCGGCGGGCTCGGCCGCGCTGCGCACCATCGTCTGCATTCCCGATCCGGGCGCCGCCGCACCGGAGGGCACCGTCGACTTCGGCGAGACCCGCGGCGCGCCGCGCACGTTCCCCCCCGCCGATCCGGGGGCGGTCGCGTTCCTGCAGCTGTCCGGCGGCAGCACGGGCGTCCCCAAGCTGATCCCCCGCACCCACGACGACTACCTCTACAGCGTGGTCCGCAGCAACGAGCTCTGCGGCGTCACCGCAAACACCGTCTACATGGCGACTCTCCCTGTGGCACACAACTTTCCGATGAGCTCCCCCGGCATCCTCGGCGCCATCGCCGCGGGCGGGACGATCGCGCTCACCCCGTCACCGAGCCCGTCCGCCGCGTTCGCGATGATCGCCCGTGCTGGCGTGACGATGACCGGGCTGGTGCCGCCGCTGGCCCGGCTGTGGGTCGAGACCGCCGAGCGCGGGCATCCGCACGACATCGCCACCCTGAGCACGGTCCAGGTCGGCGGGGCGCGCTGCCCGGACGAGCTGGCCGCCCGGATCGGTCCCGCCCTCGGCGCCCGACTCCAGCAGGTGTTCGGCATGGCGGAGGGCCTGGTCTGCTACACCCGGCTCGACGACCCCGACGACGTCGTGACCACCACCCAGGGCAGGCCGATGTCGCCGTTCGACCGGATCCGGGTCGTCGACGACAACGACGAGGACGTCCCGCCGGGCACCGAGGGCGCCCTCCTGACCCAGGGCCCCTACACGATTCGCGGCTACTACCGCAACGCCGACGCAAACGCGCGGTCGTTCACCCCGGACGGCTGGTATCGCACCGGCGACGTCGTCCGGGTCGACCCCGGAGGCAACATCACCGTGTGCGGTCGCGCGGTGGACCGGATCAACCGCGGCGGCGAGAAGGTGTCCGCCGAGGAGGTCGAGGAGCATCTGCTCGCGCACCCCGCGGTGCGGGACGTGGTCGTGGTCGCGATCCCCGACGAGTATCTCGGCGAACGCACCTGCGCGTTCGTCCTCGCCGCCGACCCGGTGAACCCGCCGACGACCGGCCAGATCCGTGCGTTCGTGCGCGAACGCGGCCTCGCGGCGTGGAAGATCCCGGACCGGGTGCGGGTGCTCGACGCATTCCCGGAGACCGGGGTCGGCAAGACCAGCCGCAAGGAGCTGCGGCGCGTCCTCGGCGCCCGCTGAGCGGGTCGGTCAGGCCCCGATCGCGATCACCGCGCCCGGCTGCAGCCACCGGGTCAGCCACTGCAGGGCGGTCGCGTCCACCGCGACCCGGCCAAGGGCGGGTTCTCCCGCGCCGTCCGGAACCCCGCCCGCCGCGGCCGTGCGGTAGGCCAGACCGCCGTCCGGGGACGGGGTTGCCCCTGCCTGCTCCTCGAGGCGGAACACCCCGCGCGCGGCGGCAAGGGCACCATCATCGGCGACCGTCGCGGGAAGGGACGGCGTGATGCGGTGCCACCCGACCGGCGAGCGCTGCCACGCCTCGAGTGTCGCGTGCGTGCCACCGGTTCCGTTGACCGCGATCACCTGGCTGGCTCCGCCGACCCGGTCCGCGAACCACGGGCCCTGCGCGGCCGCGAGCGGCGCCGCAACCAGGGCGAGTACCGTCGCCACCACGGTCGCGTAGATGACCCGCATCACAGTGCGCACACCACATCCTGACCAACGGGCACCGTGCCGTCAAACGCTGGAGGCGGCTCCGCCGCCTGTGAGTCCTTCTGGTCCCTGACGGGACCACAAGGACTCACAGGTGGAGCCGCTTAGGGGGTGGGGCCGAACTCCTCGAGCATCTCGGTGACCAGCGCCGCGATCGGCGACCGCTCGCTGCGGGTCAGCGTGATGTGCGCGAAAAGCGGATGCCCCTTGAGCTTTTCGATCACCGCGGCGACGCCGTCGTGCCGACCGACCCGCAGGTTGTCGCGCTGGGCGACATCGTGGGTAAGGACAACCCTGGATCCGCTGCCAAGCCGGGACAGCACCGTCAACAGCACGTTCCGTTCGAGCGACTGAGCCTCGTCGACGATGACGAACGAATCGTGCAGCGAGCGGCCGCGAATGTGCGTCAGCGGCAGCACCTCCAGCATGCCGCGGGCGATGACCTCCTCCATCACCTCGGGGCCAGCGAGCCCGTCGAGGGTGTCGAAGACGGCCTGCGCCCACGGCCCCATCTTCTCGCTCTCGCTGCCCGGCAGGTAGCCGAGGTCCTGCCCGCCGACCGCGTACAGCGGCCGGAACACCACCACCTTGCGGTGGCTGCGCCGTTCGAGCACCGCCTCGAGCCCGGCGGTGAGGGCGAGCGCCGACTTGCCGGTGCCCGCCTTGCCGCCGAGGGACACGATGCCGACGCTCTCGTCGAGCAGCAGGTCGAGGGCGATGCGCTGTTCCGCGGACCGGCCGTGCAGGCCGAACGCCTCCCGCTCCCCCCGCACCAGCTGCACCCGCTTGTCGGGGGTGACCCGCCCCAACGCGCTGGACCGGGTGCCGAGCAGCCGGATCCCGGTGTGGCACGGCAGCTCCCGCGCCTCGTCGAGCTCGACGACACCGTCGGCGAACAGCTCGTCGATCCGCTCGGAGGCGACGTCGAGTTCCGTCATCCCGGTCCACCCGGACGGCACCACGTCGTGGGCGTGGTACTCGTCCGCGGGGAGCCCGACGGCGCCCGCCCTGACCCGCAGCGGGATGTCCTTGCTGACCAGTGTCACGTCCCGCCCCTCGGCCGCGAGATTCAGCGCGCACGCCAGGATCCGAGAGTCGTTCGAGTCGGTGCGGAAGCCGACCGGCAGCACCGACGGGTCGGTGTGGTTGAGCTCCACCTGCAGGGTGCCGCCGTCGGTGCCGATCGGGACGGGTTGGTCGAGTCGGCCGTGCTCGATCCGAAGGTCGTCGAGCAACCGAAGTGCTTCGCGTGCAAACCATCCCAGCTCGTGGTGGTGTCGCTTCCCTTCCAGTTCACTGATCACCACCAGCGGCAGGATCACGTCGTGCTCGGCGAACCGGGCGACCGCCCAGGGATCGGAGAGCAGGACCGAGGTGTCGAGAACGTAGGTGCGGACGGAGCGGTTTGCGGTCACGGTGGCTCCTACGCCGACGCGGCGCCCGCGCAGGCGGCGGTTCGCTGGGCCGGTGGGTCCGCGCGAGGCCCGAGCCCCGCAGGGACCGGGCGCCGGTCCCCTCGCACCGAACAAGTCAGTCACGACTCGAACCTCCCGGACGGGCGACTTCCCCTGTCACCCGTTGATCCGAACGCTACGTCCACCGCGGGCGCCGCACCGTGAGCAACACGGTGAACGTTGCGTTAAGGCGGGGCCGACGCTTGATAGGCAAGTGCCGACTTGCATATACTTGGCTCGTGGACGCAGAACCCGACCTATTCAAGGCGATCAGCGACGCGACGCGACGCACCATCCTGGATGAGCTGATCGACCGCGACGGGCAGACCCTGTTCGAGATCTGCGGCAGGCTCACGATGAAACACGGCCTCACCTCATCCCGTCAGGCGGTCTCGCAGCACCTCGCGGTCCTCGAACAGTCGGGCCTGGTGCACACCCGGCGTCAGGGCCGATACAAGTTCCACCACATCGACACCGGTCCGCTCCGCGCAATCGTCGAACGGTGGCCCATCAACCGAGAGGAACCGACCCCGTGATCCGCATCAACATCACCAGCGTGCTCGTGGACGACCAGGCCAAGGCGCTCGCGTTCTACACCGAGAAGCTCGGCTTCGTGAAGAAGACAGACGTGCCCACCGGCGACGCCCGCTGGCTCACCGTCGTCTCCCCCGCGAACCCGGACGGCACCGAGCTGCTGCTCGAACCGGCCGGGCACCCGGCGGCGCGCCCGTTCAGGGAGGCACTGGTCGCCGACGGCATCCCGTACACCCAGTTCGCCGTCGACGACGTATACGCCGAGGTCGAACGCCTCCGCGCACTCGGAGTCGAGTTCACCCAGGAGGCAACCGATTTCGGCCCGGTCGTGACGGCCGTTCTCGACGACACCTGCGGGAATCTGATCCAGCTCGCCACCATGAAATAGGCGCCGGAACACGACGACGGCCCACACCCCGCGGGGTGTGGGCCGTCGTCAATTGTCGCCTAGACGTTCTTGGAGAGCATGCCCCAGTCCTCGAGCCCGTCGTACAGCGGGAAGTCGAGGGCCAGCTTCGACACCCGCGCGCGCAGCGCGGGGACGTCGGCGTTCGTGCCGTTCGCCAGGGCGGTGGCGATGATGTCGGCGACCTCGGTGAACTCGGCGTCGCCGAAACCACGGGTGGCCAGCGCCGGCGTGCCGATGCGCAGGCCGGACGGGTTCATCGGCGGGCGCGGATCGAACGGAACGGCGTTGCGGTTCACGGTGATACCGATCTCGTGCAGCAGATCCTCGCCCTGCTGGCCGTCGAGCGCGGAGTTCCGCAGGTCCACCAGCACCAGGTGCACGTCGGTGCCGCCGGTGAGCACCGAGATGCCGTTGCCCGCGACGTCGGAACCGCCGAGACGCTCGGCGAGGATCTTCGCGCCAGCGAGGGTGCGCTCCTGACGGGCCTTGAACTCGTCGGTGCCCGCGATCTTCATCGCGACGGCCTTCGCGGCGACCGCGTGCATCAGCGGCCCGCCCTGCTGACCGGGGAACACCGCGGAGTTCAGCTTCTTCGCCCATTCCTGCTTGGCGAGGATCATGCCGGAGCGGGGACCGCCGAGGGTCTTGTGCACGGTGGTGGACACGACGTCGGCATGCGGCACCGGCGACGGGTGCAGGCCCGCGGCAACCAGACCAGCGAAGTGCGCCATGTCGACCCACAGCTTGGCGTCGATCTCGTCGGCGATCGCGCGGAACGCGGCGAAGTCGAGGTGCCGCGGGTAGGCGGACCAGCCCGCGATGAGCACCTGCGGACGCTCGGCGAGCGCGATCTCACGGACCTTGTCCATGTCGACGACGTGGGTGTCCTCACGGACCCCGTACGACGCGACCTGGTACAGCTTGCCGGAGAAGTTCAGCTTCATGCCGTGCGTGAGGTGACCGCCGTGCGCGAGATCCATGCCGAGCAGCTTCTCGCCCGGGTTCATCAGTGCCATCAGGACGGCGGCGTTGGCCTGCGCACCCGCGTGCGGCTGCACGTTCGCGAACTCGGCCCCGAAGACGGCCTTGGCGCGCTCGCGCGCCAGGTTCTCCACCACATCGACGTGCTCGCAGCCGCCGTAGTAGCGACGGCCCGGGTAGCCCTCGGCGTACTTGTTGGTCAGGACACTGCCCTGCGCCTGCAGCACCGCGCGGGGAACGAAGTTCTCCGACGCGATCATCTCCAGGGTGTCGCGCTGACGGGCCAGCTCACCGTTCATGGCCGCCGCGACCTCGGGGTCGAGTTCGGCGAGCGAAGCGTTGTTGACGTCGGTGCTGGGCACAGCGGTCATCGAGGGATCTCCAAGCGAAAGGCCGGGCAGGGGGCACCCTCATTCTAGGGCCAGGTCAGTGGCATCTCGCCGCGGGTGCGGAGGGCGCCGGGCCCGGGCGACCGGACCGGACGAATCCGCTGGTCACCGCGGCACCACCGGTGCGGGGGCGGCGAGCCCGAACAGCAGGCTGCGTCCGGGGCCTGCGGGCACCGCCAGCAGCTGCCTGCCGGGCCGCCACCGCGCGAAACCGCCCGTGGACCGCAGCGCGGCCCGCAACGGACGCGGATCGGGATGCGTGCGCACCGCCACCCCGTCCGGCCATTCGAGCCGGATCCGATCGTCGGACTGCACCAGGACCAGCACGTCGACGGCGGTGTCGTCGACGCCGTGCGGCGCGGCGGGGACGGCGGTGGGCAACTGGTTCATGGGGTACTCCCGAGTTCCTCGGGCCGCCCGGAATCCGGGGGCGCTCCTGCCTGCACCGGTCGGTGCGGGCCGCTTCGTCACCCGAGCCACCCGCGAGCGTGGGGTTGGCGGCCGTCCAGTCGGGGCTTGGCGACGGCACTCGTGAAGCTGCGACCAGTGTAGGCGACGCCGGTCAGCGCAGGGCGGACGGGATCAGCGGTTCGTCGAGCAGCCGCCCGAACCGGTCCGCGCGGTCGTCGGCGTCCACGGCCCGGTCCAGCCAGCCTCCGAGCAGCCGGTAGCCCTCGACGTAAGTGGAGGTGTAGGCCCGCCACAGCGGCGACGACAGGAAGCGCAGCGACTGCCGCGCCCGCTCCGGCGTGCTGAGGTTCCAGGTCTGCAGGAACCGCGCGACCTCGTCGTGGGAGCGGCCACGGTCGTGTAGCAGCAGCGCCGCGTCCTGCCGCACCCCGAGCAGCTTCGCGGACGCGGTCGACAGCGCCTCGGCGCGCTCGCCGTCGAACCGCAGTCCCAGGTCCGCATAAATCTGCTCCGCCCACCTCCCCCAGCCCTGTCCCCGGGTCGCTCCGCCGGCTCCGCTCCTGTCCCCCCGGGTCGCTCCGCCGGCTCCGCTCCTGTCCCCCACGATCGCACCCAGCGCATGGTCCGCCAGGCCCTCCGCCATCAGGCACTGCGGGGTGTTGACGAGGAAGAGGGTGTGCTCGACCTGCCCGGCATCGACCAGGCCCGCCTCCTTGCGGCAGTGCTCGGTGTGGTGACCCGGATACGCCTCGTGGGCGATCAGGTGCGGCAGATTCGCCATGTGCTGCTTGAGATCCGAGTTGATCGCCACCTTGGAGCGATAGTCGCCCAGGTAGTAGTTGAAGCCCGACCACGGCTTGTCGCCGACCACCTCGTACTCGACGCGTTCGGTCTCGGGCAGCGGGTAGCGGGCGCGCACCAGGTCCCGCAGCGCCGAGGAGAACGCGTCGACGCACTCGGCGAGCCGCTCCGGCGGGATCTCGTCGGCGGCGCGGTGCGCCTGCAGCCGCTCCGCGAGGGTGCCGCCGCCCGCGAGCACCTCGTCCATCGCCCGGTGCGCGTCCCGGTAGTCGTCGACATTGCCCTCCTCGATCCGAACGTCGAAGTAGGCGTGCACCTCGTCGACGAATCCGATCCGCTCGCCGGCGAACGTGCGCGCCGAGCACTCCAGGGCGCGCAGGTGCACGTCGAGGAATTCGGCGCGGTCGGCGGGCAGCTCGACACTGCGCAGCTCGGCGCGCAGCTGCGCCGCCCGGCGGGCCAGGTCCCGCGGCTCGGGCGCCGGGGCGTTCTCCACCTGGCGACGCAAGGCCGGGTCGCCGGTATACGCGTCGACGAATCCCTCCTCGATCCGGTCGAAACCGAGCCCGAGCAGCAGATATTCACGTACGAATGCGGCGGCGTCCATACCTGGGCAGCCTAGTGTCCGGACCCGGCGCGGCGCGCCGGTGTGTGGGCGCGCACAATTCCCCTATGCAGATCGAGGCTGTGCAGGACGAGGTCGGGACGCGCGCATGGCGAAGGTGAGCGAGAGCAGTCCGTACGTCGAGTTCGATCGCAAACAGTGGCGGACCCTGCGGAAGTCGACTCCGCTGGTGCTCACCGAGGAAGAACTTCAGGGCATGCGCGGCCTCGGCGAACAGATCGACCTCGACGAGGTCGCGGAGGTGTACCTGCCGCTCTCGCGTCTGATCCACCTGCAGGTCGCGGCCCGGCAGCGGCTGTTCGCCGCGACCGCGACGTTCCTCGGCGAGAAGCACCCGGACCGGCAGGTGCCGTTCGTGATCGGTGTCGCCGGGTCGGTCGCGGTCGGCAAGTCCACCACCGCCCGGGTGCTGCAGGCGCTGCTCGCCCGCTGGGACCACCATCCCCGGGTGGATCTGGTGACCACCGACGGGTTCCTGTATCCGACAGCGGAACTGACCCGGCGGGGCATCATGCACCGCAAGGGGTTCCCGGAGAGCTACGACCGCCGGAAGCTGCTGCGTTTCGTCACCGAGGTGAAGTCGGGCGCGGAAGAGGTTGCCGCACCGGTGTATTCACACCGACTGTACGACGTGGTGCCCGGCCAATATCACCTCATCCGGCAGCCCGACATCCTGATCCTGGAGGGGCTGAACGTCCTGCAGACCGGTCCCCGGCTGATGGTCTCGGACCTGTTCGACTTCTCGATCTACGTGGACGCGAAGGTCGAGGACATCGAACGCTGGTACATCAAACGGTTCCTGACCCTGCGGAAGACGGCGTTCGCGGATCCGAACGCGCACTTCCACCACTACTCGAATCTGTCCGACGAGCACGCGACCATCGCGGCGTCGGAGATCTGGAACTCGACGAACCGGCCGAACCTGGTGGAGAACATCCTGCCGACCCGTCCGCGGGCGACGCTGGTGCTGCGCAAGGACGCCGACCATTCGATCAACCGGCTGCGCCTGCGGAAGCTGTAGCTCAGGTTCCGAATCGCCGGTGCCGGGCCGCGTAATCCCGCAGTGCCCGGAGGAAGTCGACGCGACGGAACTCCGGCCAGTAGGCCTCGGTGAACCAGATCTCCGAGTAGGCGCTCTGCCACAGCAGGAAACCGGATAGCCGCTGCTCACCGGACGTGCGGATCACCAGGTCCGGGTCGGGCTGCCCGGAGGTGTACAGGTTGCCGCTGATGCCCTCGACGGTGATCGCCTCGACGAGGTCCGCGCCGGCGAGACCCTCCGCCTGCTTCCGGCGGACGAGGGACTGCACCGCGTCGGCGATCTCCTGCCGACCGCCGTAACCGACGGCGACGTTGACATGGGTGCCGGTGCGCCCCGCGGTGCGATCGGCCGCCTCCCGCAGCCTGCGAGCCGAGTCCTCGGGCAGCAGGTCCAGGGTGCCGACGATCTTGACGGACCAGTTCTGGTCGGGGCCGGAGATCTCCTCGACGACGTCGGTGATGATCTCGATCAGGGTGTCGAGTTCCTCCGGGTCGCGGCGCAGATTCTCGGTGGAGAGCAGGTAGATCGTGGCCATCTCGATGCCCGCCTCGTCGCACCAGCGGAGCAGTTCGGCGATCTTGAGGGCACCCATCCGGTGTCCGTGCGCGACATCGGTGAAGCCGTTCTCCCGTGCCCACCTCCGGTTGCCGTCGCACATGACGGCGACATGCCTCGGCCGCTGCACACCACCGAGCTGCCGGGCAAGACGGCGCTCGTAGAGGCTGTACAGCAGGTTCGAGACCTTCACCTGGACATCACCAGCGTCTTCTCCGCCAAGTTCCCGAGCACCACGAGAGGCCACATTACGCCGGGCCGGGTCGGCGTCCGCGGGCACCGGTTGTCCGGCGGGACGTGACCGCCGTCGCACCCCGGTCGCGCGGGCGTCCGGCCGGGGTACAGTCGCCCCGCAACCTAACCTACGGTTCCGTAGGTTAGGTGTCCGCCGACCCGGGGAGCACCCATGACCGTCCTCGACCACACCACCGCACCGGCGAAGCCGCGGCTGCGCGGGTGGATCCACGCGTGGGCGTTCGGGGTGGCGGTCGCCGCTGGCGCCGTGCTGGTTGCCGCCGCCGCAACGGCGTCCGCGACGGCAGCGGCCGCGACGACGGTGTACGCGGTGACGGTCTGCGGCCTGTTCGGCGTCAGCGCCGTCTACCACCGGGTGCATTGGCCGACGGTCCGCGCGCGCACCCGGATGAAGCGGGCCGACCACTCGATGATCTTCGTGTTCATCGCGGGCAGCTACACCCCGTTCGCGCTGCTCGCCCTCCCCCCGGCCACCGGCCGCCCCCTGCTGGCGGTGGTGTGGTCGGGCGCGGCGGCCGGGGTGGCGCTGAAGATGTTGTGGCCCACCGCGCCCCGCTGGGTCGGGGTGCCGCTCTACCTGCTGTTGGGGTGGGCGATCGTGCCGGTCGCCGACGATCTGGTCCGGCAGGTCGGGTGGCTGCCGCTGGTGTTGCTTGCCGTCGGCGGCGTGCTCTACAGCGTCGGCGCGGTCCTCTACGCGACGCGGTGGCCGAATCCGTGGCCCGCGACCTTCGGCCACCACGAGTTCTTCCACGCCGGAACGGTTGTTGCCGCCCTGTGCCACTACGTGGCGGTGTGGCTGGTGGTGTTCCCCTGATCGCGGCGAGTCACCCGACGGCGGCGATCAGCGCCCGCAACTGCGCCGCCAGCTCCGCCTCCGACACCGGCAGCACCTCGGCGGCGTCCGATCCGCGGACCAGGTAGCGACCGTCGGGGTGGTCCATCCAGTGCACGACGGCACCATCCGGGCTGGGCCGCCAGTCCACCGCGGGTCCGGGGTGGACGCCGATCTCCCCGATCCCGGTCCGCGGTAGCCCGAGGAACGCCGCCAGCGCCGCCTCCCGGTCGCCGATCGGGCGAAGCACCGCTCCTGGCGCGGGCACCCGCCGACGCCCGGTGACCCCGCCCCCGGTTCCTCGGGGCGCGGCGGGAAGCGCACCGGCGATCGCTGCCGGGACCGCCCGGTCCGGCAGCAGCGAGATCCGCACCGCGTCGGTGCCGGGCGCCTGCGCGGCGAGGGCCCCGACCCCGCCCCGGATGCCCGCGTGCAGCCGGGTCACCGACCCGAGCCGGACGCCGTGGAATCCGCACACCTCCACCCGCACGGCCGGGTCCAGCAGGATCGTCAGCGCCTCATGGAGGTCCTCGTCGAGCACGGCCCGCATCCGCGCCGCCGCGGCCCGGCGATCGCGGCGGTGCCGGTCCGCGGTGTCCGCGCTTCCGCGACACCGCAGCGGATACGGCAACCGGTCCCGGCCATGCAGCCGCCACAGGATGTCGAACTCCACTGCGGCAACCTGCCATTGAGCCGTTGTCGCGCCGATCATGCCGCGCACGGACACCCCCTCCACGAACGATCCATTCCCCCTACCCAGACGCGACCCGCGGCCGTTCGGTTCCGCCGTCCGGCATTCCCCTTTTCGCGCCGCGGTCAGCGGTCCGGGATCTACCCTTGCCGGACCGGGAACCGGAAGGGGAGCACTGTGACCGTTCTACGTGGGGGGCCCGCGCCCGCGCGCCTGGCCCCGCAGGACGCCGAGTACTACTACAACGAGAGCGAGCGGCACCGCTCGAACGTCGTGGCGGTGTACCTGTTCGACGCGACCGGCGGCGATGACCCCGACCGGCCCGCGGTGACCGGGTGGATGCGCGAGCGCCTCGGTCAGGCCCGGATGTTCACCCACCGGATCCGCCGGGTACCACTGGATCTCGACCTGCCGAGCTGGGAGCCGGACCCGCGCCTCGACCTCGACCGGCACGTGCACCTCGAGGCCGTCGACGGACCGGGCTGGGAGCCGGTGCGGCGCCGCGTCTCCGGCATCGTCGCCGAGCCGATCGACCTGACGCGGCCGCCGTGGCAGTTGCACGTGCTCACCGGGGTCACCGGCGTCGACGCCTCGCCGGACCGGATGACCGCGGTGGTGCTCAAGTTCCACCACAGCGCGGGCGACGGCATCGCCACCCGGGACCTCGGACGCCGCCTGTTCGGTGCCGCCCCGGACCGGCTGCCCGAGCCGGTGCGGGCACCGCATCCGCTCGTCGAGTTCGCGGTGGCCGGCGCCACCCTGCCGCTGCGGCTGACGCGGTTCGGCCTCGGTCTGCGCGCCACCGGCGACGCCGACCGCCGGGCCCGCGAGGTGTCCGCCGCGGGCGAGTTCGTCACCCCACCCGCGACCCGCCCGCGGTGCCGGTTCAACGGCGCCCTAGCCGCCGAGCCGACGTTCGACCATGTGCGGCTGCCGAGGGAGGCGATCGACACCGTGCGCGCCGCGGTGCCCGGCGTCACCGTCAACGACGTGCTGCTCGCCACCGTCGCGGGCGCGCTGCGCGGCTACCTCGACGGGCACGGCGAGACCCCGACCGGGTCACTCGCCGCGATGGTGCCGATGTCGTTGCGCGGCACCGGAACCGGAGCGGGCGCGGACACCGACGGCCCGCGGGCCACCCACGTCGGCCTGCTGTCGGTGGACCTGCATACCGACGTCGCGGACCCGGTCGAGCGGCTGCGCGCGATCGCGTCCTCCGCCCGCGCCGAGAAGACCCGGCACGGCAACGAGCACGTCCGGCGGGCGGCACGCCGCATCGAGACCTCGCCCGCCTGGCTGCTGCGGCTGACCGGCTACGCCCGCCGACTGCAGCAGCACACCGGGGAGACGGTGTCCGGGTACAACACGATGGTGAGCAATGTGCCGTGGGCGGGCACCGACCTTGCCTTCGCGGGGGCGCCGGTGGTGCGCATCCTCGGCGTGCTCGGCGTCGTCGACGGATCCGGGCTGCGTCACCTGATCGTGTCCTCGGAGCCGAGTGCGGTGGACCTGACCTTCAGCACCGACACCGCGATGATGCCCGACCCACAGGAGTACAAACGCCTGCTCACGGCGGCATTGGGCGAGCTGGCGGCGGCCGCGGCGGAATAATTCGGACGAAACACCCCTACGAATAGTGTGTTTTTCCTTACATTGCATACAGACAGTTGTTACCGTGCCGATGTTGCGAACCGACCGGTCGTAACGAATGAGCGGAGCACGAGCCTGTGTCCTGCAGACCCGGCACCGCCGCCCGAAGTTCAACGCTTAGGAGGCACACGTGGGTTCACTCGAAGGCGTCATCGGTGCAATCATCCCCGGACTCGGCTCGGTCATCGCGGCCGATGGCCTGTTCGAGCTGTTCATGGGGTCCGCCGAGGGCAGCGTCGGCGCCCCGCCGGCGTAGTTCTCAGCGCTGCGGCCACCACTCGCGCGCCGCACCGCGAACGTCACCCCACTCTTTCACCCGTGCGCGGCGCGCGCCGTGCACGTTCACACCTGAGGAGCACACATGGGATCGGTCACCGACACTCTGGGCACCCTGATCGGCAGCGCCAACGACAACGGCAGCCGGCTCGTCAACGCGCTGATCGCGCTGAGCGGCGGCACCCCCGCCGCCAAGTAGACGGCACTTCGGTGCGGGGCCCCGCCGGTGGGGGGCCGGGCCCGCCCCGCCACACCCCCCAAGCCCCAACCGGGACGGGGGAAGGGTCGGGCGGTGTTGCCGGGCCCCCGCGGGGGGGCGGCGGGGGGGGGGGGCCCGGGCCCGCACCCCCGGCCCCCGGCGGCCCGGGGGGGGGCGGGGGCCGGGGGGAATTTAAAG
>NZ_JBHXNB010000003.1:0-168136 GCF_042720095.1 Rhodococcus sp. NPDC058505 | reverse complement strand
TTATTTTTTTTTGTTGTTTTTTTTTTTTTTTTTGGGGGGTGGGGGGTGGGGGGGGGGGGGGCCCCCCCCGGGGGGGGGGGGGGGGCGGGGGGGGGGGGGGGGGGGGGGGGCGGGGGGGGCCCCCCCCACCCGCCTCACCCCCCATCCACGAACCGTGCCGCTGCAAGGATCGCCGTTGAGCCCCTCACCCCACCTGCGTCGCGCCTGCGGGCTCGCCCTCACCGTCGGCCTGCTCACCCTCGGCCCGCCGGTCGCCGCGGCCCAGACTCCTGATTCCCCTGCGGCCCGGCAGGATTCGCCGGACACCGCGCCCCGCAGCGACCGCTGGGAAGCGATCGACGTGTACTCGCCGTCGATGCAGCGCAACATTCCGCTCGAGATCCTGCGGCCCGCGGACACCGGCACCCCGGCACCGACGCTGTACCTGCTCAACGGGGCGGGTGGCGGCGAGGACGGCGCCACCTGGGAGGCCCAGACCGACGTCGCGGAGTTCTTCGCCGGCAGGCACGTCAACGTCGTCGTTCCGATGGAGGGCGCGTTCAGCTATTACACCGACTGGCGCCACCCCGACCCCGGGCTCGCGAAGAACAGCGGCAACAACGGCATCAACATGTGGACCACCTTCCTCACCGAGGAACTGCCGCCGGTGATCGACGAGCGGCTCGACACCACCGGCGCCAACGCGCTTGCCGGGCTGTCGATGGCGGGCACCTCGGTCCTCGACCTGGCGATCCAGGCCCCGGACCTGTATCGCGCCGTCGCCTCCTACAGCGGGTGCGCGATGACCAGCGAGGCGCCGGGCAGGCAGTTCGTCACGATGGTCGTCGGTGCGGGCACCGGGGACGCCGATAACATGTGGGGCCCGCCCGGCGACCCGGAGTGGGCCGAGCACGACCCGTACCTCAACGCGGACAAGCTGCCCGACATCCCGATCTACGTCGCCAGCGGCAACGGCCTTCCCGGGGCGCATGATTCGCTCGCGAACCCCCGGCTGAACGGGAATCCGATCACGCTCGGCAGCCAGCTCGTGGTCGGCGGCGTCATCGAGGCCGCGACCAACTACTGCACCTACCGGCTCGCCGAGCGCACCCGCGATCTGGGCCGGACGAACGTGCAGTACGACTTCCGCCCGAACGGCACGCACTCGTGGGGCTACTGGCAGGACGACCTGCATCGCTCGTGGCCGATGCTCGCGGACGCGCTCGGGGCGCCCCGGTGACCCGGCGGCCCGCCCGCCGCGCCCTGCTGGCGGCGTTGGCGGCGACCGTGGTCGGTGCGCCGATCGCGACCACCCAGACCGCGACCGCCCAGACCGTGGTCCCCGACTACGTTCCGGTCGCCGCCGACGCCTCGCCAGCGATCGCGTCCGTCACCGACCTCGGCGACCGGCTGCTGCTGCTGCAGGTCGACTCCCCCGCGATGGGCCGTCAGGTGCCGGTGAAGGTGCTGCTGCCCGCCGACGACAGCCGCCCGCGCGGCAGCTACCTGCTGCTCGACGGCAACTCCGGTCAGGTGACCGAGAACAACTGGCTCGACCCCGAGCGCGGCAACGCGCGGGAGTTCTTCGCGGACAAGAACATCAATGTGGTGCTCCCGGTCGGCGGGACCGGAACCAACTACACCGACTGGGAGCGCGAGCATCCCACGTTCGGCCGCACCCGATGGGCCACCTTCCTCGGCGAGGAACTGCCGCCGCTGCTCGACGCCCGGCTCGGCACCAACGGCAGGACGATGGTCGGCGGTATCTCGTCCGGCGCCACCGGCGCGGTGCTGCTCGCCGAGCAGTACCCGGACGTCTTCGACGGCGCGGTCGGCTACAGCGGCTGCTACCTGACCGAGGGTCCGGTCGGCAAGGCCGTCACCGATCTCGTGGTCATCAACGGCGGCGCCGACTCCGAGCTGATGTGGGGACCGCAGGGCGGGGCGACCTGGCGGGCGCACGACCCGATCGCGGGCGCCCCGGCGCTGGCGGGCAAGCCGGTGTACCTCTCGTCCGGGACCGGACTGCCCGGCCCGCACGACGATCCGGCCGACCCCGGCTTCGCCAGGACCGTGGTCGTCGGTGGGGCGCTCGAGGTGGGCGCGAACCTGTGCACCGATCAGCTGGCGCAGGCGTTGCGCACTGCGGGGGCGGACGTCACCCGCAGCGCCGCCCCGGTCGGCAACCACGCCTGGCCGTACTGGCGCGACGAGCTGGCCCGCTCCTGGCCGGTGATCGAGGCCGCAACCCGCTAGCGGGCCAGCGACTCCAGCAGGGTCTCGACCTCGACGACGGGCCGCTCGCACACGGCGCCGCGGCACACGTAGGCGGCGGCCCGCCCATCGACGAGGGGCCGATCGGCCAGCAGTGGAACGGAATCCGGCGCCGCCCCGACGACGACCGCACCGCCCGGCGCGTGCCTGCGCGCGACGCCGAGCAGCCCAGAGTCGCCGAGCAGCCCCGCGTCCGAGTTCGCGGCATCGTTCGGGCCGGCCCCGCCCGTGGTGGCGACGGCCACCTGCAGCGGCCCGCGCACCGCGGCCTCCGCGACCGCGAGCCAGTGCCCGGCCGAACGCGGGACGCGGTGGAGCAGCAGCGCGCCCCGGTCGAGGGTGGCCGCGGCCGCCGCGGCATACCGGTGCGCGTCCGCGGGCCCGGTCAGCACCGACGCGGTCAGCAGCGCCTCCGCCATCGACGACGCCCCGGACGGGGTCGCGCCGTCGACCGGGTCCCGGGGCCGGGCGATCAGGGTCTCGGCGTCGTCGGCGGTGTCGAACCAGCAGCCCGGCGCGTCCGGGTCCGCGAAGTGCCGCTGCGCCAGGTCGAGCAGGCGCATGGCGTTGGTGAGCCACACCGGGTCCCCGGTCGCCTGGTGCAGGGACAGCAGACCGGTCGCCAGCGCGGCGTGGTCGTCGAGCACCGCGGCCGCCGCCCCGACCACCCCGCCGAGGGACGCGCGGCGCAGCCTGCCCTCGACCAGGTGCGTGGCGAGCAGATCCCGGGCGCAGTCCGTTGCCGCGTCCACCCACTCCGGCCTGCCCAGCCCGGCCCCCGCCTCCGCGAGGGCGGTGATCGCGAGCCCATTCCACGCGGTGACCACCTTGTCGTCCCGGTGCGGCTGCGGCCGCGCGGACCTCGCCTCGAACAGGCTGCGGCGCACCGCATCCCAGCGATCCGGATCGTCGGGATCGGCGGGCAGCTGCAGCACCGAGGTGCCCGCCTCGAAGGTGCCCGCGGTGCCCACCGCGAGCAGGCCGGCCGCCCACACCCCGTCCTCGAACCCGAGGATGTCGATCAGCTGCTGCGGCGTCCACACATAGGTCGACCCCTCGACGCCATCGGTGTCGGCGTCCAGCGCGGACGCGAAGCTGCCGGAGTCGGTTCGCAGGTCGCGGAGCAGGAACTCCGCGGTCTGCTCGGCGACCCGCAGCGCCAGCGGCGACCCGGTGCGCCGCGCCAGGTGCGCGTACACCCGCAGCAGCTGGGCGTTGTCATAGAGCATCTTCTCGAAGTGCGGCACCACCCAGTCGGCGTCGACGGCGTAGCGGGCGAAGCCGCCGCCGAGCTGGTCGAAGATGCCGCCGCGGGCCATCGCCTCCGCGGTCCGGGTCACCGAGTCGAGCACCAGCGCCGAGCCGGTGCGTTCGTGGCCGCGGAGCAGGCCCTCCAGCAGCGCGGACGGGGGGAACTTCGGGGCCCCGCCGAAGCCGCCCCGCGCGACGTCCTCGTCGGCGCGGACCGCGGCCGCCGCCCGGTCGAGCAGCACCGCGTCCAGCACCGCGGCGCCCGCGGGCAGGGCGCCGCCCGCGCCGCGCAGCTCCGCGGTGATCGACGCGGACGCCCGCTGCACGTCGTCGCGGCGGGTGCGCCAGGTGTCGGCGATCGCCTCGAGCAGTTGGGTGAAGGACGGCATCCCGCCGCGCGGCGCGGGCGGGTAGTAGGTGCCGCAGTAGAACGGCTCCGCGTCCGGGGTGAGGAAGCAGGTCATCGGCCAGCCGCCCTGCCCGGTCATCGCGACGGTCGCGTTCATGTAGAGCGCGTCGAGGTCGGGGCGTTCCTCCCGGTCCACCTTGATGCACACGAAGTGCTCGTTCATCAGCTCCGCGGTCGCGGCGTCCTCGAACGATTCGTGCGCCATCACGTGGCACCAGTGGCAGGCCGCATACCCGATCGACAGCAGCACCGGGACGTCCCGCTCGCGGGCCCAGGCCAGCGCGTCGGGACCCCACTGCTGCCAGTGCACCGGGTTGTCGGCGTGCTGGCGCAGGTATGGGCTGGTCGCGTCGCCGAGGGCGTTTCGGGACCTCGTCACCCCGTGCGCCCTACTTCGGGGACGACGCGGGCGGTTCGGGCTCGTCCCCGGTGCGCGCGGCGCCGGGTGCGCCCGCCGCTGGCGCCGCAGCCGCCCCGCGGTCGGTGCCCTCGTCGGCCTCCTGGTCCGCCTCCGGATGCTCCGGCTCGAACGTCTCCGGCAGCTTCTTGAGCTGCTTGTTCATCGACCGGATCAGCAGCACGGTGCCGATCAGCAGCAGCACGATCAGCACCAGCCCGACCGGGGATGCCTTGCCGAACTCGGGGCCGGTCGGCGTCCCCTGGGTCTGCGCCAGCCACACGACCGACGCGCTTGCCAGATTCACTTCTTCTCCTCCTGGTCCGGCTGCCCCGACGACGCGACCCCGACGTGGTCGACGCCGGTGAACAGGTCGGTTTCCGGGATCGCGGTGGTCACCCGGGTCTTGGCGAGCTCGAACTCCTCGGTCGGCCAGATCTTCTGCTGGATGTCGAGCGGCACCGCGAAGAACGACCCGTTGGGGTCGATCTGGGTGGCGTGCGCGCGCAGCGCGTCGTCCCGCTGCGGGAAGTACTCGCCGCAGGTGATCTGCGTCGTCACCCGGGCCATCAGGTCACCCTGCTCGGTCTTCCACTTCTTCAGCCACTCCGCCATCGGGAACTCCTCGCCGCGGGCGTCGTACTCGTCCTGGAACAGCTGCAGACGCTTGCGGATGAATCCGTGCGAGTAGTACACCTTCTGCACCTCCCACGGCGCGCCAGCGTCCGGGAACCGGTCCGGGTCGGCGGCCGCCTCGTACGCGGCCATCGACACCTCGTGGCAGCGGATGTGGTCCGGGTGCGGATAGCCACCGTTCTCGTCGTAGGTGGTCATCACGTGCGGACGGAACTCGCGGACCACCCGGACCAGCGCCTCGGTCGACTCCTCCAACGGAACCAGCGCGAAGCAGCCGTCCGGCAGCGGCGGCTTCGGGTCGCCCTCCGGCAACCCGGAGTCGACGAACCCGAGCCAGGTCTGCCGGACGCCGAGGATCCGCGCGGCCTCCGCCATCTCCTCCTTGCGGACCTCACTGATCCGGTCCCGGACGCCGGGGACGTCCATCGCCGGGTTGAGAATGTCGCCGCGTTCGCCGCCGGTCAGCGTCACCACCAGCACTTCGTTGCCCTCGGCGGCGTAGCGGGCCATCGTCGCAGCACCCTTGCTCGACTCGTCGTCGGGGTGGGCGTGCACGGCCATGAGACGTAATCCGCTCACAGTCTTCCTTCACCTCAGCTTCGCCTGGAACTCGATCGGGCCTTCCGGACACCGTCCACCCGTCGCGTCGACCGCGCGGGCGGGGGCCCGGTGTCCTTCCCCTATAGTTCCACCCGACACCTCCAGCGTCACCGTGACCCTGTCCGGATCGGCCGACGGAGGGCGCCCCGCCGGGCACGCGCGCCTGCCCGGACCGATGCACGAGAGTCGAGCAGATGACCGAGACGATCCCCTCCGACCGCTATCCGATGCCGCAGGGCAGCGTCCGCGGATCCCGGATCACCGCGATCGTGCTGACCATCGGCGTCGTCCTGCTCGGCCTCGCCGTCGCCTGGCTCGGGTACAACAAGTTCGCCGCGAAGGACATCGCGTCCGAGATGGTGCAGTATTCGATCGTCGACGACTCGACGATGGCGATGAGCTTCACCGTCACCCGCGAGGAGCCGTCCGAGGCGGCGCTGTGCATCGTCCGCGTCCGGTCACGGGACGGTTCCGAGACCGGTCGGCGTGAGATCGTCGTGCAACCGTCCGAGCATGGCACCGTCCAGATTGACACCCAGGTCACGACCTCCCAGCCCCCCGGCGTCGCCGACATCTACGGCTGCGGATCGACCGTTCCGTCCTACCTGACCGCGGGCTGAGTCCCGCCGGGTCCGTCCCGGTCGTGCGGGTGGCGCTGCCTCGACCTTCGCCGGGAAAATCCCAGCTCGTGCTAAAATACGGTGATACACGGTTCCGGGCAGGAACCGTGTATTGCTGCATTTGCAGTGGTGCTGTATTTGCATCCGGATGCGCGTGCGACGCGGACTCCGATGCACGACCACCGGTATCGGTGGTCCGTCCAGGGGACCCGTCCCCGGGTTCCGACTACGAGGAGTGATCGAGCATGACCGAGACCCAGGTGACCTGGCTGACCCAGGAGTCCCACGACCGGCTCAAGAGCGAACTCGACCAGCTCATTGCCAACCGTCCGGTCATCGCGGCCGAGATCAACGAGCGACGCGAAGAGGGCGACCTCAAGGAGAACGGTGGCTACCACGCTGCGCGCGAGGAGCAGGGCCAGCAGGAGGCCCGCATCCGCCAGCTGCAGGAACTGCTGAACAGCGCGAAGGTCGGCGAGGCCCCCACCCAGTCCGGTGTCGCCCTGCCCGGCTCGGTCGTGAAGGTGTACTACGACGGTGACGAGTCCGACACCGAGACCTTCCTGATCGCGACCCGCGAAGAGGGTGCCCGCAACGACAAGCTCGAGGTCTACTCCCCCAGCTCCCCGCTCGGCGGCGCCCTGCTCGACGCGAAGGTCGGCGAGACCCGCGAGTACATCCTGCCCAACGGCAAGACGATGAAGGTCACCCTGGTCAGCGCCGAGCCGTACCACGGCTGAGCCCGACCGCACCCAAGTGAACCCCGGACCCGGCAGCGTGCCGGACCGGGGTTCACTTGTCTCGGCGCGAAGATGGGGCGAATGCGCGGTGGGGCAGTCACCCCCTGCTCGACTGCCCCACCGGCCACCGGAACCGCCGGGCGCCGGTCCCCTTCCCCCAGGGGCCGTGCTCATCGGCTCACAACGATTCAGACGCGGCAATGCCCGGATCGGTTCCACCCGGGGACAGACCGATCTGTCGCGCGACGATCAGCGCGCCATGAACGCCAGGCTGAGGACGTCGACCAGCTCGTCCGGCTCGGTCTCCGCGGACCCGCACATCTCCACCAGTTCGCCCCGGTACCGCGGGTCGATCGGTTCGATCCCCCCGAACGCGCGGACGGACTCCCCGGTCGGTAGCAGCCGCGCACAGACCAGCCCGCCGACCGCGAAGTGGTGGCCCGCCACCGCGTCCACCACCTCGATTGGCTCGCCGCCCGCCACGTCGCACAGGGTCAGCGACCGTCCCGGTGACACCGCGGTCACCTCGTACACGCCGCGGCTGCCGCCCAGCCACTGCCGGGCCAGCTCGAGTTCCTGCGCGGGCAGCACCTGCGCGCGCCGGGCAACGAACTGCTCGAGGACCCCGCCCTCGAACAGCGCGGCGTCGATGACCAGGCCACCCTCGAGGGCGGTGATGGTTGCGTCCTCGTCGTCGGTGTGCGCGGCCCGGATCTCGGCGAGCTCGTGCACCAGGTCGAACAGTTCCGGGGTCCGGGCGAACATCAGCGCCTTGGTGTACAGCCAGGAGGCGCGGGCGTCGGCGGTCAGGTCGGACCGGCCGAGGTGGCAGGCCTTGTACTTGCGGCCGGACCCGCACCAGCAGCGGTCGTTGCGCCCCAGCTCGCGGCGGTCGGCGGGCTGATACCGCGCCAACACCTCCTGCAGGGTGTCCGCGTCGCCGCCCTCGATGCGGGCCAGCAGCGACTGCGCGCGCGGCACGTCGCCCGCGTCGGCGGCGAGCAGGGCCAGATCGAACGCGGCCAGTGTCCAGTCCGGGTCGCGGTCCAGCGCCAGCTCGAACTGGGTGACCGCGACGAGGACGTCGCCGCACTGGTCGGCGGCCTTGCCCGCCAACCAGTGCGCGGCGGGGCGCACCCGGCGGGACGCGTGCTCGATCAGCGCCGACGCCACCGCGTGCAGCGCCTCGGCGCGGTCGTCCCCGAGGGTGGCGAGGTCGAACGCGACCGCCGCCGCCGACGGATCCGCGAGGCCACGGAAGACCCGCGGGTCCACGGTCACCCGGGCAGCGGCGACCTCGGACGGATCCTCGCCCCGCTCGACCGCGTCGGCGACCTCGTGGACGAGGTCGGTGAGGTCGACGACGGACCCCGCCTCGGCGACGTTCAGCCGATTCTCCCGAGCGATCGACTCGACGAGCGCGGTCCGGTGATGGGCGTCGAAGTCGAAACCGTTCGGCGCCAGATAGTTCCGTTCGCAGACGTGGCCCGCGGCGGCGAGCAGTTCGGTCAGCGGCGCCGTCGGCGCGGTAAACAGGTCGGGATGCTCGGCGACCAACTGCCAGACGACGGGGTCGGTGTGCACGGCGCCGTCGGCGATCACCTCCCGCAGGGCGTCGATGAGGTCGGGGGCGGGTGCGGTCCGGTCCACGCGGACCAGCCGCAGCCGACCGCCAGCCAGCCCGAGGCCGATCAGGTCGCCCGCGGTCGCCGCGTGCAGCAGGTCCGGGTCGAGCAGCAGCCGCTCGATCTCCGGGGCAGCGAACTCGGTGCGGCCGCGGGCAGCGAGAGCGGCGGCGTCCGCGGTCGGGGAGACCACGGCGACCTCGCATTCGCCTCCGCGGGAACGGGATCCGGCGAGCACGGAAAGCGCGGACAGGTCCGGGTCGATGTCGAGAACCCCGGACGCGACCTCCTCCGCGGACAGCCGATGCGTGAACACCCGGCCCTCGAGCAGCCCGTCGAGCGCGGCAACCCGGCCGTCGGCGAGCACCCCGACGGGCGAGTCGTCGAGGGCGCGGACCACCGCGGCCATTTCCGCGGTCGTGCCGAGCCCCCGCTCGACGAGCGCGGCAACCCAGTCGTCGGTGCTGAGCGGGCCGCGGCGGCGCAGTTCCGCGATCGCGTGCCCGGCGGCATCGAGTTCGGGCACATCAAGTTCGGGCGCATCGGGTTCCGGTACATCGAGTTCGCGAGGGTCGGGTTCGGGTGCGGGATCCGGACGCGCTTCGGTGCGGGGGTCGGCGGCGCGGCGACCCACGATCTCGAGGTGCCGGTCACCACGGGATTCGGTCGAGGCGATCACCCGGTGATCGTAGGCGACGCACCCCGCGGCGTCGCCGACCGGACGCGAACGGGCGGTTGTCGGGTGCGGCTCTCGGCCGACGGTCCGGCAACCGCCGGGCCGGCGCAGACCGACCTGCTACCGTCGACGGTGTTCTGACACGGGGTGCTCCGCGACTGCGGGGCTGAGATGAGACCCGAGAACCTGTCCAGGTAATGCTGACGAAGGGATGTCATGGCTGTGTTGACGCATGCCACCACCACGGACCGCTTCACCGACCACCTGTGGGACGAGACGAAGGCGCTGCGGGTCGCGATCGACGACCTCGAGTTCCTGCACCGACTCGGCGACGGCACGCTGCCGCTGGCGGTGTTCCGCACCTACATCGAGCAGGATTCGCTGTACCTGATCGGCTACGCGAAGGCGCTGGCGATCCTCGCGTCCAAGGCGCCGGACCCGCAGACCGCCGCGTTCTGGGCGAACTCGGCCGCCAGCGCGGCCGCCGTCGAGTCCGCGCTGCACGAGGACCTGCTGCACGTCCTTCCGCCGCGGGACGACGAGCCGGAACACTCGTCCGCCTGCCTGGGGTACGTGTCGTACCTGATCGCGGCCGCCGCGACCGAACCGTACGCGGTCGGCGCCGCCGCGGTGCTGCCGTGCTTCTGGATCTACGCCGAGGTCGGCCGGGACCTCGCGGCCCGCGCGGCGAAGGTGCTCGCCGCCGACCCCGGACACCCCTACGCGCAGTGGGTGTCCACCTACGACGCCCCCGAGTTCCAGGAGTCCGCCGCCGCGGCCCGCGCCCTCGTCGACGCCGCGGCCGCCGCCGCGACCGACGCCGACCGGGCCGCGATGGTCACCGCCTTCACCGTCGCGACCCGGTACGAGCTGATGTTCTGGGACACCGCGCTGCACCCGCAGTCCTGGCCGCTGTCGTGACGGGCCGCATGATCCGCGCGCTGACCGGGATCGTCGCCGCCGCACTGACGTCGACGCTCCTCGCGGCCTGCGGCAGCGATTCGGGGTCGGACGGGACGATCCGGTTCGCGCTGGACTGGACCCCGAACACCAACCACACCGGGCTGTACGTCGCGCAGCAGCGCGGCTACTTCGCGGACGCCGGCCTGGACGTCGAGATCCTGCCGTACACCAACACCGCCGTCGACACCGTGATCGACGCCGGGAACGCCGAATTCGGGATCAGCACCCATGATTCGTCGACGTTCTCCCGGGCGTCCGGCGCGCACACGGTGTCGGTGCTCGCCCCGCTGCAGCACTGGGCGACCGGGATCGGCGTCAAGGCCGACCGCGCGGACATCACCAGCCCGAAGGACCTGGACGGCACCACCTACGCCGGGTTCGGCGAGCCGGGCGAGAAGGAAACCCTGCAGCAGGTGATCCGAAACGATGGCGGCACCGGCGAGTTCACGTCCGTCACCCTCGGCACCTCCGCCTACGAGGCGGTCTACTCCGGCCAGGCCGACTTCACCGTCTCCTACCTCGCCTGGGAGGGCATCGAGGCCGAGCGCCGCGGGACCCCGATGAAGTACTTCCGCTACACCGACTTCGGGTTCCCGGACGCGTACGCGATCGTCGTCGACGGGAACGAGGACTGGCTCAGCGCCAACCCGGACGAGGCAGCGAGGTTCGTGCAGGCGCTGCAGCGCGGCTACCAGTTCGCCGCGGACCACCCGGACGAGGCGGCCCGGGACCTGATCGACGCCAACCCGGGTGCCTTCAACGACCCGCAGCTGGTGGTCGAGAGCCAGCGGATGCTGGCCGGGCAGTACATGAAGGACGCCGACGGGCGGGTCGGCACCCAGACGTTGGAGCAGTGGGCGGGGAACTCGAGTTTCCTGTACCGCAACGGCCTGCTCACCGGGCCGGACGGCGCGCCGCTGACCACCGAACCGGACTGGTCGACGTACTTCACCAATGACTACCTCGGCGCCCCGTAGCCCCACCGCACGCAGAAGCCCGTTGGCGTTGCCTGCGGTCGTGACGGTGGCCGTGCTCGTCGCCGTCTGGCAACTGTACGTCCAGGTCAGTGGGATCCGTCCGCAGCTGCTGCCGTCCCCGCTGCGGGTGGTCCGGCAGGGCTGGGCGCATCGGGATGAGATCGGGGTGCACGCCGCGGCGACCCTGCAGGTGACGCTGATCGGGTTCGCGGTGTCCCTGGTGCTGGCCTGGGCGCTGGCGATCGTGGTGGACTTCTCGCCGTGGCTGCGGCGCGCGTTCGTGCCGCTGTTCGTTGCCTCCCAGACCCTGCCGATCATCGCGATCGCCCCGCTGATGATCATCTGGTTCGGCTTCGGGCTGCTGCCGAAGGTGCTCGTCATCGCGCTGGTCACGTTCTTCCCGATGGCGATCGGCCTGATCGAGGGGTTCGCCGCGGCCGACCGGGAGGCGGGTGCGCTGCTGCGCAGCATGGGTGCGTCCCGGCGGCAGGTGTTCCGGTACGTGCGGCTGCCGTCGGCGCTGCCCTGGTTCTTCACCGCGCTGCGGATCGGGATCACCTACGCCGTCGTCGGTGCGGTGTTCGCCGAATACGTCGGCGCCAGCGAGGGACTCGGCATCTACATGAGCCTGCAGAAGAACTCCTTCCGCACCGACCTGGTGCTGGCGGCGGTGCTGGTGACCGCGCTGATCAGCATCACGCTGTACCTGCTGACGTTCGCCGCCGAACGCGTCGTCGCGCCGTGGGTCCGCGCCGAGGGTCGGGCGCGCCATGGGTGAGCGGCGCGGTGGCCGCCTGGTCGTCGACGGCCTCACCCGGTCGTTCCCGCAGCCCGGACGACGGCCCGACCGACAGGTCCTCGGCGGGGTGTCGTTCACCGCGGAGCCGGGCGAATTCGTCTCCGTGATCGGCCCGAGCGGCTGCGGCAAGAGCACCGTGTTCGCGATGCTGGCCGGGCTGGACTCCCCCGATGCGGGCAGCATCGACTTCGGCCCCGGCACCGCGCACTGCGCGTACATGCCGCAGCAGGACCTGCTGTTCCCGTGGCGCACCGTCCTCGACAACACGATCGTCGGCCTGCAGGTGCAGGGTGTGCCGACCGCGGAGGCGCGGCGCCGCGCCAGGGAGCTGTTCCCCACCTTCGGGCTCGCTGGCTTCGAGGACGCCCGGCCTGCGCAGCTGTCCGGCGGCATGCGGCAGCGGGCGGCGCTGCTGCGGACCGTCGTCCAGGATCGGGAACTGCTGCTGCTCGACGAGCCGTTCGGTGCGCTGGACTCGCTGACCCGCACCGAGATGCAGGCATGGCTGCAGCAGGTGTGGCAGCGGTACCGGTGGATGGTCCTGATGATCACCCACGACATCCGCGAGGCCGTCTACCTCTCCGACCGGGTGGTCGTGCTGTCCGCCCGGCCGGCGACGGTGCGGCGCGAGGTGCGCGTCGACCTGCCGCGGCCCCGCGACCTGTCGATCGTCACCGCACCCGAATTCGTCGCGCTGGAACAGGAACTGCTGGAGGTGCTGCACGAGGAGTCGCGGCGCGCGCTCGCCGAGCAGGAGTCCGCGCCGGGACGGTGACCCGGTGTCATCCGTCGAGGGCCGTGGTCCACCCGGTCAATGTGGCCGCAATCGTGTCGAGGTCAACGGCCCCGGTAGATGCGTCGATGACGAGGTCATAGGCGGAATCCTCGGGGGCGTCGAGATGCAGACCGTTCAGTGCGTAGAAGACGTAGGCGGCGACCCAGCACAGGCGCTTGTTGCCGTCGACGAGTGCGTGATTGCGCACGATCGACTGCACCAGCGCGGCGGCCTTGGTGTGCACGTCGGGATAGGCGTCGTCACCGAACACCGTCGAGGCCGGGCGGTGCGCGGCGGCGTCGAGGAGCCCGACGTCACGCACCAGGAGTCCGCCGAGTTCCTCGCAGATCGCCAGGAGGTCCTCGGTCGACAGGTATCGGGTCACTTCGACAGCCGGTCGAGCAGCGGGCCGTACTCGGCGACCGCGCCTCGCGCGGCCGTGCGCACCTCACTGTCCTGGGTGAGTCGAGCCGCCCGCTCGGCGATGGCGCGAATCACGGCTTCCTGTTTGCTGACGCCCTCTGACCGCGCCAGTTCGCTGAGCAGCTCGTCCTGCTCGGCCGTGAGTCGCAGCGTCATGCTCATGGAGCGATGATACCGCTCTGATACCACTCGACGGTCGTCACAACCCCAACGCCTCCCGCAGCCGCCGCACGCTCATCGCCCCGGGACGCTCCTCCTGCGGGAACGAGGCGAGCAAGCGGATTAGGTCGTCGCGGCGGGTCGGGTCGGTGGCCGCCTGCCGGGGTGTGACGCCGTCCAGCGCGGGAATCGCGTCGTCGAGCCACCGGGTCTCGTAGCCGCGGACAAACTCGTCGAGCATCGCCGCGGTCTCCGGATCGTCGGGGGCGGGCGGCAGCGCGGGCCGAGGACCGGCGACGAGATCGGCGGCCGGTGTCCGGGTGTCGTCGACGACGGTCATGCCCGGGTCGACGTCCTGCACCCGGTCGAGCAACTCCTCGAACCGTTCCTCGCTCATCGTCTCCACCGTCAACCGCCACGGCTCGACGGTGGTGTCGAGGGACAGGGTGCCGAGCACCCGGGTGCCATCCAGCCACGTCCAGCTGTCGCCGTCGGCGGCGCCGAACCGGCGGCTGAGCTTGCGACGCACCAACGTCGTGTCCGCGAGTTCGACCGTGGCACTGCAGGCCACCATCGCCGTGCCTTCCCCGGTCACGACCCGCACCGGCTCGAAGCGTTCGGACAGTAGCATCATCAGCTCGTCCGGATCGGTGTCCTCGCGCCCGACCAGGTCGATCGCGCGTCCGCGCTGCGCGAGGGTGATTGGCTCGATTCCCCCGAAAATCTGCATCCCGATTCCGGTCGACACCGCCCGGGCGACGATCAGGTGCCCGGTCTTCACCTGGGTGCTGCAGAGACGCTCCTCGACGTCGACACGGTCACCGGTGCGCAGGTCGCGCAGCGTCATTCCCTTCCCGACCCGCACCTCGTCGACCTCGTACACGGACCGGGGAGTAGCCAGCCACTGCTGCGCGAGGAGCAGCTCGTCGGCGGGGAGCAGTGCACCGCGGCGCCGCAGGAACTGTTCCAGCAGACCACCTTCGACGAGTCCGACGTCGACGACGAGGGGGTCGTGCATGGCCTCGAACAGTGCCGCTGGCTCGGCGGACCGTGTCCGACTCGACGCCAATCCGATCAGCAGCGCACCCCACTCCATCCCGAACGCGAACGCGACGGCCTTCTCGTACAACCAACGGGCCCGCAGGTCGAGCGGGAAGTCGGTCCTTCCGAGGTGACACACCTTGTACTTTCGTCCGGACCCGCACCAGCACTTGTCGTTTCGACCGAGCCCGGGATGCTCGACCGGCTCGAAGTCGTGGAGGAGGTCGTGCAGCGGATCGTCCAGCATCGCGTCCGTCCGGTGGATCATGGCGAGGGCTCGGACCGCGTCGCCACGGTCGGACGCCAGCTCGATCAGGTCCTCCAGCGCCGGACCCCACTCCGGATCAATCATGGTCGCGCGCTCGTAGTGCCGTTCGGCTTCAACGGAATCACCGCCGAATTCCGCTGCGCGACCGATGATCCAGTGCGCAGCGACCGCAGCCCGGCGGGGCCCCCGGTCCCGCAGGGCGATTCCCGCGCGGCGCAACGCCTCCGGCGACAAGCCCAGGTCGTGGATCGCGTCGTAGACCGCACTCGTCGCGACGGCCGGATCGACCAGTTCGGCGAGGGAATCCGCGAGGTCGGCAAGCACGCCCGCCGCATAATCGCCGCCGCTCGTCGCGTCCCGCTCACCCGCCCGGGCCAGGTCGAGGAACGCCGACACCCCCGGCGACGGATCGGTCGTGTTGGCGTCCCCGTCGATCCGGTCACCGTCCTCGCCGGACCCATCCAGACCAAACGCGCGCGCCAGGAGCCCCTCCGACGTCTGTCGGCGAGCGGCGGCGAAGTCGAAGCCCGCGACCGCGATGTAGTCGCCGTCCACGTCGTATCCCGTGGTGGCCAGTAGTTCCCCCAACGGTAGCGTCGGAGACCTGAACAGCGTCGGATGCGCGGATAGCAGCTGCCAGATAACGCTACCCAACTGGTCCATCCTCCCGTCCGGAACCACCGCGGCGAGCAGGGCGTCCAGGTCCGGTGGCGGAGCCGGATCCCCGTCCACAGATTGCAGTCGCGGCGCGCCGTCCACGATGGTGAGCGCGACGAGATCGCCGGGCTGGCACCCCGACAGCGCCTCCACCGGGACCAGCAGTCCCTCCTGGTCCCCGAACAGGTCCACATCGACACCCCGTGCGGCGAACAACGTGCGGTCGAACGGCGCAATCACGGTGCGGAAGTCGCTGTCCGCAGGGCCCCCGTCGAGGATCAACGTCATCGACGTCAGGTCCGGATTTGCGGCGAGGATCCCGGACGCGATCTCCGACTCGCTGAGCCGGTGCGTCAGGACCCGCCCCGCGAACAACGAATCGATCGCCACGTACCGCTCTCCCGGCAGGTATCCCACCGCCGCGTGATCGAGGTTGTAGATGTCGTCCCACAACTCATCCCAGTCACCGAGCCCCTCCTCTTCGAGAAGGTCGGCAAGCTCATCGACGGTCAACGGCCCGCTGGCGCGGAGCAGGTCGAGTACGGCGTCGGCAATGGGATCGGCCTGATCTGTCACCGGTCGATCGTAGCCAGGATCCAGACGGCCACACCGCTCAGATGTCCGCCAACCGGACGATCACATCCTCCGGTTCGACGGTGTCGGCGGACAGCACCGCGAGCAGGTCGTCGCGGCGGGACGCGGGCACCGGAACGGCGCCGCCGAGGATCTGGGTTCGCTCGCCCGTCGGCACCACCCGGGCGCACACGACGTCACCGACCGCCAGCGGCTGCGCGCACGTCACGTCGACCGATTCGCCGGTGCGCAGGTCCCGCAGGGTCGCCGCCGCACCGTCCGCGGCGACCACCTCGTGCACCGATCGCCGCGCCAGCAGCCAGCGGCCCGCGAGGTCGAGTTCGTCGGCGGGCAGCAGCATCCCGCGCCGCGCAACGAACAGCGCGAACAGGCCGCCCTCGAACAACGCGGCGTCGAGCACCAGCGGATCCTCGAACGCCCGCGCGGCCGCGTCCTCCCCATCCAGGCCGTCGGCGCGCAGGTCCGCGAGCGCGAACACCAGGTCGAACAGCGACGTCGACTGGGCGTAGAGGGCGGCCTTCTCGTACAGCCAGTGCGCGCGGTCGTCGAGGGTGGCGTCCGTCTTCCCGAGGTGGCACACCTTGTACTTGCGGCCCGATCCGCACCAGCACCGGTCGTTCCGGCCGAGTTCGGGATGGTCGGCGGGGGCGAAGCGCTGCAGCACCGCGTGTAGCCGCTCAGTGTCGCCGCCGTCGATGCGGCTGAGCAGCGACAGCCCCCGCTGCGCGTCCCCGCGGTCGGACGCGATCTGCGCGAGCTCGAACAGCGCGGGCGTCCACTCCTCGTTCATCGCGGCGGCGTCCTCGAAGTGGCGTTCCGCCTCACGGACGTCGCCGAGCGAGTCCGCGGCCATGCCCGCGAGCCAGTGCCCGGACGCCTTCACCCGCCGCGGCGCCCGGTCCGCGATCGCCAACGCCGCCGTGTACAGCGCGGGCATCTGGTCCTCCTCGAACCCGCCGACCACGTCCAGCGCTGCGCCGGCCGCCGCCGGGTCCTCCAGTCCGGCAAATGCTTCCGGATCAGACGCGACCCGCAGCGTGGCTGCGTCGAGGTCGAGGCCGTCGACGGTGACCTCGGCAACCAGGTCGACGAACGAGATCACCGCGTTCACCTCGTCGGGATGAAGGTCGTTCTCGCGGGCCACCATCGCGATATGCGACGCGAAATGGTGTGCGGCGAAATCGAATCCGTGCGCCGCAAGGTAGCTGCCCTCACGGTCGTAGCCCGCGGCATCGATCAGCTCGCCGAGCGGCACCGTCGGCCGAACGAAGAGGTCGGCGTCGTCGGCGAGCAGCTGCCAGACGACGGTCTCGAGGTTGTCCGCGTTGTCCTCCCCGATGACGCGGTCGAATGCCGCGCGCAGGTCGGCGGGCTCGAGGGCGCCGTCGACGGCCGACAGGTCGAGCGCGCCGCCGCGCACCCGCACCGCGAGCACGTCGCCGTCGGAGAACCCGCGCAGGGCATCGGTGCCGACGTGCAGGACCGCGCCGTCGGGCAGGTCCGCGTCCGCGACGCCGAGCGCGTCGAGTTCGTCGGCGTCGTAGTCGGGGAACAGCGCCCGCACCGGGCCGCCCTCGGCCGCGACCACCGACAGGACCAGCGGCGCAAGGTCGGGTTCGGCGTGCAGCAGGCCCGAGGCGATCTCCCGGTCGCCGACCCGATGCGTGAACACCCGACCCTCGAGCAGGGTGTCGATCAGGGCGCGGCGGCCGTCGACGAGGACCACGAGGCTGGGGTCGTCGAGCAGTTCGACCGTCTCCAGCAGCTCCGGCGCGGGTCCGTGCCCGGCGTCGGCCAACATCTCCGCCCAGTCCTCGGACGTCAACGGTCCGTGCGCGCGCAGCACCGCGAGGGCGGCGTCGACGGCGGGGGAACTCGGCTCTGGTTTCGCGATCACCCCTCGATCGTAGGCGCCCGCGACGGCCGGGACCGCGCGGCGAGGAAGTCGCGGGTGACGGCGGCGGGGATGCGTCCCTTGTCCGACACCGCGATCCCCTGTTCGCGCGCCCACCGCCGGATCTCGGCCGGGGTCGGCTCGGCGACGGGGACCGGCGCGCCGGGCGCGAACGTCTGCTCGACCCGGCTGGTGGCCGCCGACACCTCCAGCTCGGCGAGGCAGGCGCCGAGCCACCGGTACGTCCACTCCTGCGCCAACTTTCGGGTCTCGCAGAACGCGACCGGGACGGTCGGGAACCGCGCCTGCAGTTCGGCGAGTGCCTCCGCGGCCGCCGCACCCGGCGCGTGCTCGAGCGTGAACAGCCTGCTGTACCTGTCCTCGACGACGATCGCCGCCCGCGGCAGCGCCGACAGTTCCGCCGCCGCGTAGGTCAGCTTCCCGGACAGCAGGCTGGACGCCAGGTCCGCCAACGACTTCCGCTCCACCGCGGCGACCACCTCCCCGTCGAGCTCGACGGCGTAGTCACCGGCGGCGAGGCGGCGCCGCGTGGTCGCGGCCTGCTGGTGGCCGAACGAGTAGGCGTACTTCTCGCCGGTGTCGACGACGATGTCGAGGACCCTGCCGTGGGCGCGCGCGGTCGGGACCGTCACTGCGGGCCGGGCCTGCTTGGTGGTGCGCGGCGACTGCCAGAAGATCATCTCCCGCCCGCGGGCCCGGGTGAGCACCAGCTGCGACCGGTTCTCCCTTGCGCGGGTGAGCACCAGGTCGATCGCGGGTCCGCGGCGGGTGCAGGACCGCACCTGGTGCCGTTCGAGGATCTCGGCGTCCACCGGCCAGGCGTCGGCGCGGTGACAGTACACCTTCGACTCGCGCGGCCACGTCGACCGCGCCTTCACCACGATCCCGTTCGGACCAAGCGGAATTCGAACCAGGTACGGCAGCGTCGAGTCCGGGTCGGGATTCCGCGCGATCAGCAGGTCCTCGGGCACCCGCCCAGCATATGGAACTGTGCGCGAATTTCACCCCGGTCGGGGTGAAATTCGCGCACAGGCGCGCAGCGCAGCTAGACGATGCGGCGGGCCTTCATGCCGTCGAAGACCGGGCCGACCTTGACCACGTCGCCGGTCTGCGGGGCGTGCACCATCTGCCCGTTACCCATGTAGATGCCGACGTGGCCGGGGCCGCCGGACTGCCAGTTCCCGAACACCAGGTCGCCGGGGCGGGCGGCGTCCATCGGGATCTCGGTGCCGATGTTCCATTGCGTCTCCGAGGTCCGCGGCAGGGTGAGGGTGTCGCCGGTGGCCGAGTACATCGCGTACGACGTCAGGCCGGAGCAGTCGAAGCCGCCGCCGGAGGGGCCGTTGATGTTGCCGCCGCCCCACACGTACGGCAGGCCGAGGTACCGCAGCGCCGCCTCGACAACCCGGCCACCGATGGTGCCGTCGGACCCGCTGAGCGGGGCCAGGATCGCCGCGAACACCGGCTCCGATTCCCGGATCTTCTTCACGTACGGCTTGGTCTGATGCTCGTAGTCGTATGCGCCGCTGGGCATTCCACCCGCACGTCGGACCGCCCCGATGCCCGCGTTGTATCCGGCGAGGGTCAGGTCCAGGGTGTCCCCCTCGACGAGGCCCTGCCGCTTCCACTCGTCGATCTGCCCGTACATGCTGCACAGCATGTTTCCGGACGCCATCACCGGGTCCGCGACGCCGAGGATGTCGACGGTGCCGTCTCCATCGGCGTCCTTGCCCCACGTCTCCCAGGTGCCCGGCATGAACTGGCCGGGGCCGCGGGCGCCGGTGCGGGACACCGGGGCGGTCGGGCCGTACCGGAACCCGTTCTCCGCGTTGTACAGCGCGGCGAGGATCGGCGCGCTGATGCCGTCGCAGATCTCGCCCGCCTTGGTGAACCAGGGCACGAACACGGCGATCGACCCGATCGGTGCGATGTTGCCGCCGGGGAACGCCGCGTCGAGCGAGGACACCGCGCGGGACAGGTCGCCGCCGAACGGGACACTCGAGACGTCGGCGCCGCGCGCGTCCGCACGGGGCGCCTGCGGGGCGATAACGGGCGGCGGGGGCGGCGCGGGAGCCGGCTCGGGTTCCGGGGCGGGGGGCGGCGGCGGGAGGTACGGGTCGAGGGCGTCGACGGCCGCGGTGGACGCGTCCTCGACGGCCTGCCGCGCCTGCCCCTGCATCGGTGCGGGCAGCAACCCGATCACGTCGTCGACCTGTTGACTCGCCGTTGGCGAGGTGGCCTGGAACGACTCGATGGCGGCCGTCGCCTGCTCCTTGACCGGGGCGGGCAGGTCGGCACCCTGCACCAATCCGCCCAGTGCCGTGGCAACGGCCACAATGACCGCCGATGGATCAACCGGCATTCGCATCCTCCCTACGTCGACCGAGGTGCATCGGCACCGCGGCCGCCCCCTGATCTGTGACTCGCATCACCGTATGGTGCACGGTGTGAGATCCGGCGCATTTCGAGCGAACTCTTAGACAGCCTTCAGATTGTCCGGAACGTGCGGTACCGGATACCCGGAATCGGCCGTCCGCGCGCGCCACGCCTACTCCTGGACCCTCGCGGTGAAGCCGGCGGACCGGATGGCGGCGAGGACGCCGTCGCGGTGCTCGCGACCCCGGGTCTCCACGGTCAGCAGGACCTCCACCTCATCGAGGCCGAGGTCGCGGCCGGTCCGCGCGTGCACGACGTCGACCACGCTCGCCCCGGTGCCGCCGACCACCGACAGCAGGCCCGCGAGACCACCGGGCCGGTCCGGGATCCGCACCCGCATCGCCAGGTAGCGGCCCGCGGCGCGCAGTCCGTGAGTGATGACGTGGGTGAGCAGCAGCGGGTCGATGTTGCCGCCGGACAGGATCGCGCACACCGGCCCGTCCAGGCGCGGACCATCGCCGCCGAGCGCCGCGACCGCGGCCGCCCCCGCGGGTTCGACGATCAGTTTCGCGCGCTCCATGCACAGCAGCAGCGCGTGGGAGAGCGCGTCCTCGCTGACGGTGGCGACCTCGTCGACGTACTCCGTCACGTGCGCGAACGGGACCTGCCCCGGCAACCCGACCGCAATCCCGTCCGCCATTGTCGACATCGACTGCGCGGCAACGGGTTCGCCTGCAGCGATGGATGCGGGCCAGGCCGCCGCCTGGTCGGCCTGCACCCCGACGATGCGGACGTCGGGGCGGGCCGAGCGGATCGCGGCCGCGACCCCGGCGAGCAACCCACCGCCGCCGGTGGGAACCAGCACCGTTCCGACGTCGGGGAAGTCGTCGAGGATCTCGAGGCCGACGGTCGCCTGCCCGGCGACGACGTCGGGGTGGTCGAACGGGTGGATCGGCACCGCACCCGTCTCCGCGGCGAAGTCGAACGCGGCCGACAGCGCCTCGTCGACGGTGTCTCCGCGCAGGTGCACGGTGGCACCGTAGGCACGGGTGGCTGCGAGTTTCGGGAGCGACGCGCCGACGGGCATGAAAACGGTCGCGGCGACGCCCAGTTGCCGCGCCGCCCACGCCACCCCCTGCGCATGATTACCCGCGCTCGCCGCGACCACCCCGGCCGCGCGGTCCTCGTCGGTGAGGTTCACCATCCGGTTGTAGGCGCCGCGGGGTTTGAACGACCCGGTGTGCTGGAGGTTCTCGCACTTGAGCCGCACCGGCCTGCCGGTCCGCTCGGTCAGCACCCGAGAGTCCAGCAGCGGGGTCCGGCGGATCACCGGGGAGAGGGCACGCTCCGCCGCCGCGATCCGGGCCGGCGTCACGAGCTGCACGCCGTCAGCCTAAGGCGGCGGCGCCGCTCGTGCGCGGCGTGCGGATCCGGCGGACCCGCGCGCCGCGCGGACGGGAGGCGTCAGCCGAGCGCCTGCTCGATGTCGGCGAGCAGGTCGGAGGCGTCCTCGATACCGACGGACAGCCGCACCAGGTCGCCGGGAACCTCCAGTTCGGAGCCGGCGGTGGACGCGTGCGTCATCGCGCCGGGGTGTTCGATCAGCGACTCGACGCCGCCGAGCGACTCGGCGAGGGTGAAGATCGTCGTGCGGGAGCAGAAGTCGAGCGCGGCCTGCTGACCGCCCTTGAGCCGCACCGACACCATGCCGCCGAACCGGCGCATCTGCCGTGCCGCGACCGCGTGCCCCGGATGCGACGCCAGGCCCGGGTAGATCACCTTCTCCACCGCGGCATGCCCGGTGAGCAGGTCCACGATCTTCTCGGCGTTGTCGCTGTGCCGTTCCATTCGCAGCGCGAGGGTCTTGATGCCGCGCATCGTCAGGTAGGCGTCGAACGGTCCGGGCACCGCGCCAGCACCGTTCTGCAGGAACGCGAACTTGGTGTCGAGTTCCTCGTCGCTGGTCACCAACGCGCCGCCGACGACATCGGAATGCCCGCCCAGGTACTTCGTGGTCGAGTGCAGCACGACGTCCGCGCCGAGCGCGAGCGGCTGCTGCAGGTAGGGCGAGGCGAAGGTGTTGTCCACCACGATCTTCGCGCCCGCCTCGTGCGCGAGCGCGGACAGCGCCTCGATGTCGCCGATGTTCAGCAGCGGATTCGTCGGGGTCTCCACCCACACCAGCTTGGTGGTGGGGCGGATCGCCGCCCGGACGGCGTCGAGGTCGCCCATCGGCGCCGGGGTGTGCTCGATCCCCCACTCGGTGAACACCTTGTCGATCAGCCGGAACGTGCCGCCGTAGGCGTCGTTCGGGATCACCAGGTGGTCGCCGGGCCGCAGCACCGACCGCAGCAGGCAGTCGGTGGCGGCCATGCCGGACGAGAACGCCCGCCCGTGGCGTCCGCCCTCGATCGCGGCGAGGTTCGCCTCGAGCGGACGCCGGGTCGGGTTGCCGGTCCGCGCGTACTCGAAGCCGCCGCGCATGCCGCCGACGCCGTCCTGCGCGAACGTGGAGCTGGCGTAGATCGGCACGTTCACCGCACCGGTCTGCGGGTCCGGATCGAAGCCCGCGTGAATGGCCCTGGTGGAGAATCCCTGCTGCTGCTCGCTCATGGCGACAGCCTAGCGAGCCGGGCGTCAGGCGCCCGCGCTGAGGAAGCCGAGCAGGTCCTGCCGGGTGATGACGCCGACCGGCTTGCCGTCGTCGACGACCATCAGCGCGTCGGTGTCGCCGAGCGCCTTCGTCGCGGCGCTGACCGGCTCGCCGGAGCCGATCAGCGGGAACGCCGCGCTCATGTGCTTGGACACCGGGTCCGCGAGCTGCGCGCGGCCCTCGAACACCGCGGAGAGCAGTTCCCGCTCGGTGACGCTGCCCGCGACCTCGCCCGCCATCACCGGCGGCTCGGCCCCGACCACCGGCATCTGCGAGACGCCGTACTCGCGCAGGATCTCGATGGCGTCGCGCAGCGTCTCGGTCGGGTGGGTGTGCACCAGGTCGGGCAGCTCGCCCGACTTTCCGCGCAGCACATCCCCGACGGTCGGCTCCGCGGCCGTGCTGCCGTCGAGCGGGGTGCGGAGGAAGCCGTACGACGCCATCCACTTGTCGTTGAAGATCTTCGACAGGTACCCGCGGCCGCCGTCGGGCAGCAGCACCACGACCACCGCGTCCGGGTCCCGCTCGGCGACGCGCAGCGCCGCGACGACCGCCATGCCGCAGGATCCGCCGACCAGCAGGCCCTCCTCGCGGGCGAGGCGACGGGTCATGTCGAACGAGTCGGCGTCGGAGACGGCGATGATCTCGTCGGGGATGGACGGGTCGTAGGCGGTGGGCCAGAAGTCCTCGCCGACGCCCTCGACGAGGTAGGGCCTGCCGGTGCCGCCGGAGTACACCGAGCCCTCGGGGTCGGCGCCGATGACCTGCACCTTCCCGCCGGAGACCTCCTTGAGGTAGCGGCCGGTGCCGGTGATGGTGCCGCCCGTGCCGACGCCGGCGACGAAGTGGGTGATCTTGCCGTCGGTGTCGCGCCAGATCTCGGGGCCGGTGGTCTCGTAGTGGCTGTCCGGGCCGCCCGGGTTGGCGTACTGGTTCGGCTTCCAGGCGCCGGGGATCTCCTGCACCAGGCGGTCGGAGACGTTGTAGTAGCTGTCCGGGTGTTCCGGGGCGACCGCGGTCGGGCAGACCACGACCTCGGCGCCGTACGCCTTGAGCACGTTGCGCTTGTCCTCGCTGACCTTGTCCGGGCAGACGAACACGCACTTGTAGCCGCGCTGCTGCGCGACGAGCGCCAGGCCGATCCCGGTGTTGCCGGAGGTCGGTTCGACGATTGTGCCGCCCGGCTTCAGCTCCCCGGACGCCTCGGCCGCGTCGACCATCTTGACCGCGATCCGGTCCTTGGAGCTGCCGCCCGGGTTGAGGTACTCAATCTTCGCCGCCACCAGGCCGGAGCCGGGTGAGACCACCGAATTCAGCTTCACCAGGGGGGTGTTTCCGATGAGGTCAACGACGTGATCCGCGATGCGCATGACCCCATCGTCCCAGAGTGCGCGGTGTCGGCAACAGCTGGTCCTCGGCCCGCTGACCGGACTGTGTGACATGCGCCCGATCGGGGCAACGTAACGTCATTCCCACACACCCGAGTTCGGATTCACCTGTTCGGATTCACCGCTGCACAGAAACGCAAGGAGTACTCATGCCCGAGGCTGTCATTGTCTCCGCCGTGCGCTCGCCGATCGGCCGCGCCGGTAAGGGATCGCTGAAGGACGTCCGTCCCGACGATCTGGCCGCGCAGATGGTCGCCGCCGCGCTGGCGAAGGTCCCCGAGCTCGACCCCGCCGAGATCGACGACCTGCTCATGGGCTGCGGTCAGCCGGGCGGCCAGTCCGGCTTCAACATCGGCCGCGTCACCGCCGTGAACCTGGGCTACGACTTCCTGCCCGGTGTGACCGTCAACCGCTACTGCTCCTCGTCGCTGCAGACCACCCGGATGGCGATGCACGCGATCCGCGCCGGTGAGGGCGACGTGTTCATCTCCGCCGGCGTCGAGTCGGTGTCCAGCTTCACCACCGGCAACGCCGACGGCTGGCCGAACACCAAGAACCCGAAGTACGCCGAGGCGATGGAGCGCTCCGCCAAGGAGGCCGAGGGCGGCATCGCGTGGTCCGACCCGCGCGAGAAGGGTCTGCTGCCCGACGTCTACCTGGGCATGGGCCAGACCGCCGAGAACGTCGCGTCGCTGACCGGCATCTCCCGCGAGGACCAGGACCGCTGGGGCGTCCGCAGCCAGAACCGCGCGGAGGAGGCGATCAACCGCGGCTTCTTCGCCAATGAGATCACCCCGGTCACCCTCGCGGACGGCACCGTCGTCTCCACCGACGACGGCCCGCGCGCCGGCACCAGCTACGAGAAGATCAGCCAGCTCAAGCCGGTCTTTCGCCCCGATGGCACCGTCACCGCCGGCAACGCCTGCCCGCTCAACGACGGCGCGGCCGCGCTGGTCATCATGTCCGACACCAAGGCGAAGGCCCTTGGCCTGACCCCGCTCGCGCGCATCGTCTCCACCGCCGCGACCGGCCTGTCCCCCGAGATCATGGGCCTGGGCCCGATCGAGGCGGTCAAGAAGGCCCTCGGCTACGCCAAGATGGGTGTCTCCGACATCGACCTGTTCGAGATCAACGAGGCGTTCGCGGTCCAGGTGCTCGGCTCGGCCCGCGCCCTCGACCTGGACGAGGACAAGATCAACGTCTCCGGTGGCGCGATCGCCCTCGGCCACCCGTTCGGCATGACCGGTGCCCGGATCACCAACACCCTGCTCAACAACCTGCGTGAGCAGGACAAGACCTTCGGCGTCGAGACCATGTGCGTCGGCGGCGGCCAGGGCATGGCGATGGTGCTCGAGCGCCTGAGCTGATTTTCGTTCCGCCGAACGGGCGGTTACCGGGCGGGCCTCTCGGCCGATGCCCCGGTAACCGCCCGTTCGGTGTCTGTGGACAGGTTCTCGAGTTGTCCACAGCCGCGGCGCAGGGCTGTATGGCGGGTGCGGCGGACGGCACGGTGGGGCGATGGGGGTGTACGACTCACCGTTTCGCGGTTCGCGCGCGGTCGCGGCGCGGCAGCTGACCCAGCATCAGCTGCGCCACGACTGCACCCGCATCTACCGCGACGTCTACGTCGGCAACCGGGTGCCGGTCACCGCGGCGGTCCGCGCCCGCGCCGCCTGGCTGTTCGCCGGACCCAACTGCGTGCTGGCAGGGTTTTCGGCCGCCGCACTGCACGGCACCAAGTGGATCGACGACTGCACGCCAGCGGAGGTCGTCCGGCACGGGCACTGGAGAGCCCCTGCCGGGATGCGCTGCCACGACTACCGCCTGGACCCAGACGAGGTCACAGTGGTCGAGGGCGTGCCGGTCACCACCGCGGCTCGCACCGGGTTCGACCTCGGTCGGAGATTGCCTCGCATCGCCGCGACCACCGCGCTCGACGCGCTCTGCAACGCCACCGGCCTCGAACCCAAGCAGATCGCCGACGTCGCGGACCGGCACCCGGGTGCGCGGGGAGTGCGCAATCTTCGTCGACACCTCATCGACGTGGACGGGGGCGCTCAGTCGCCGCCGGAAACCCACACCCGGCTGGCCATGGTCGACGCGGGGCTGCCGCGGCCAGCAACGCAGATCCCCATCGCGGAGGACGACGGTTTCGTCTTCGCGCACTCCGATATCGGGTGGCCGCAGTGGCGCGTGCTGGTCGAGTACGACGGCGAGCACCACTGGACGGACCGCAGGCAGAGGGCCTGGGACATCGAGCGTCTGGCGCGGATCGAGGCGCTCGGCTGGACGGTGGTCCGCGTCGGCGCGGAACTGCTCTACAGGCGCCGCGCCGTGTTGGTGGAGCGGGTCACCGACGCCCTCCGCGGCGCCGGTGCGCCGGTGTAGCGCCGAACGGGCGGTTACCGGGACGGCCACTCGGCCGATACCCCAGCAACCGCCCGTTCAGTGCGGGCGCGCGTGTGCGTCGACGAGATTCTTGGCGTCGAGCAGGCCGAGGCCCGGATGCAGTTCACGTAGGGCCTTGACCGCGCGCACCGCCGACGGTGCCGAGGCCACCGCGTCCCGCACATCCTCGACGGGGACGGTGGCGGGGTCCACCCGCTCGGGTGCCGGTCCATTGCTACGCCCGCGCCAGATGACGACGGCAAAGGTCACCGATCCGACCAACGCGAACGCCCAAACCGCGAACGTGACCCAGTCCCACACCGACGCGTCGGACCGCACCCCCTGAACCGTGTCGGGCGCGGACAGGATCAGCCAGACGAACAGCAGCACCCAGTACCAGCGCTCCGCCTTCCGAGTCATGCCTCGATGATGCCTCCTGAGACACCGAACGGGCGGTTACCGGGACGGCCACTCGGCCGATGCCCCAGCAACCGCCCGTTCGGCGGGGTGCTGCTAGTCGTTGTTGAAGTAGCTCAGCAGTCGCAGGATCTCGACGTACAGCCACACCAGGGTGACGGTGAGGCCGAGGGCGACGCCCCACGCCGCCTTCTCCGGCGCCTGCGCGCGGATCAGCTGGTCGGCGGCGTCGAAGTCCAGCAGGAAGCTGAACGCGGCGATGCCGATGCAGACGAGGCTGAAGATGATCGCCATCGCGCCGCCGTCGCGCAGGCCCAGGCCGCCGTCCATGAAGAAGCTGGCGATCAGGTTGCCGAGCGAGAGCACCACGACACCGATCAGGGCGCCGACGATCATCCGGGTCAGCCGCGGGGTGACGCGGATGGCGCCGGTCTTGTAGACGACGAGCATGCCGAAGAACACGCCGAAGGTGCCGAGCACGGCCTGCGCGATCATCGTCGACGCGCTGACACCGGAGATCTGGAACGTCATCAGGAACGACAGTGCGCCGAGGAAGACGCCCTCGGCCGCCGCGTAGGCCAGCACGATCGCCGGGTTGTCCATCTTGTTGCCGAAGCTGGCGATCAGCACCAGTACCAGGCCGACGAGGCCGCCGACGATGACGAACGGCGCCGCCAGGTTGATGTTCTGGTTGACCAGCACGTAGGAGACGATCGCCGTGATGGTCAGCACGCCGAGCGTGATGCCGGTCTTGGTGACGACGTCGTCGATGGTCATGGCCCGCTGGGCGGGTCCGGTGGTGTAGGGCTCGGCCTGCGTGTACTGCGGCTGGCCGAACTGCTGGGTCATCTGCCCGGCGCCTGCCGCGGCAGAACCGAACGAGGCGTATCCGCCCTCCTGCTTCGGGAGGTTGCGGAACACCGGGTTGCTGGTGGTGCGCACCGTGCGTGTCCCTTCTTTCGATGGCCCGGATGGGCCGGTCGGGCCGGAATGACCCGACCTCACTACCTGGGTAACGACTAACGCCCGTCTGCGAGTTCCCCTCGGACGGACAATTCGGACTCTACCGTCCCGGACGCCGACTCATCGTGCCACCGACCGGGTAACGGTGAACTTGGGATTGCGTCCGATCTGTTCGGTTGGACCGACGGCGGACGCCAGCGCCGGGCGGTAGCCGAGGTGCGAGTTGAACACCGTCCACAGTTCCCCGCCGGGACGCAGGACCCGGGCGGCGGCCCGGAACATCGCCTGCGCGGCGCCGGTGTGCACGGCGGCACCGATATGGAACGGCGGATTGCACACGATCAGGTCGGCGGAGCGGGCGTCGAGGGTCGACATCGCGTCGTCACGCAGGCAGGTCACTCGCTCCCCCACCCCGTTGGCTGCGGCGGTCGCGGCGGCCGAGTCGACGGCCGCCGCGGACTGGTCGGTGGCGATGACCGCGAGCTCGGGCCGCAGCCGGGCGAGGCTGACCGCGAGGATCCCGGTGCCGCAGCCCAGATCGACGGCGGTCCGGGCAGTCGGGTCGGTGCGCGGCAGGACGTCGAGCAGGAACCGGGTGCCGAGGTCGAGCGTCGGCCCGGCGAAGGCGGCGCCGTGCGCGACGACGTCGAGACCCAACTCGGGAAGGTGTTCGCGCCGAGGGTAGCTCGCGGGGCCCGGGGTCGGTCCGGCGGCGACGAGGACACGAGACTTCTGCCGTCCGCGGGTCGCGTGCACCTCGGCGAAGGAGCCGGCCAGCACGTCGTTGAAGGTCCGGCCCATGTGCTTGTCGCGTCCGCCGCCGTAGACAACGACGGACGGATCCGCATACCGCGCAATGGTTTCGGCGATCTCGGCGAGCGCGGCCAGGCCACGCGGCAGTTGCAGAAGCACGACGGTCGCCCCCGCGAGCAGGTCCTCCCCCAGCCCGCACTGCCGGTAGCTGCCCGCCAGCCCGGCGCGCTCGGCGTTGCCCGCGAGGGCGAGCTCCCCGGTGAGCGGATCCTGATGCACCCGAACCTCGCTCGCACCGTAGCCGGCGACGGCGCCGAGGGTCAGCGCACCGTAGTGGTCCCCGATCACCGCAACCGTGCCCGACGCGGCCGCCGCGAGCGCGGCCGCGGCCTCGTCGAGGATCAGCCGGTCGGCGCCGTCAACGGCGTACAGGTTGGGCGCCTCGACGTCGGGGTGGCGACGCAGGGCGGCGAAGAGTTCCTCGGGGACCGGCACCCGACCAGTGTCTCAGGTGCTACGACACCCAGGTGACGACGGCGTCGAGGTCGGCGCGGCCGGTGCGGAACGCGTTCGCCGGATGCGTCAGGTCCGGATAGCCGAACGAGATGGCGCACAGCACGTTCCGGTCGTCGGGGATCTCGAAGAAGTCCCGCACGTAGGGTGCGCAGCCGGCGAGCGCCGCCTGCGGCACCGTCGCGACACCGAGGCTCTGCGCGGCGAGCAGGAAGGTGTTGACGTAGAGCCCGCAGTCGACGGCGGCGTAGGTGCCGAGGGCCGCGTCGGTGGTGACGATCGCGACGTGCGGGGCGCCGAAGAGGTCGAAGTTCCGCATCGTCTGGTCCGCGGAGGCCTGCCGGTCACCCGCGATACCCAGGCTCGAGTACAGCTGCAGCGCGCATTCCTTGCGGCGGTCCCGATACACGCCGTGGTAGCCGCTGGGGAACTCGATGTCGGGCGCCTGGCCCGCGACCCGCACCGCCTCGGCGAGCCCGCGGCGGAACCGGTCCGTCGCCTCACCGTCGGTGACGGCGACCTGCCACGGCTGGGTGTTGCACCACGACGGGGTGCGCTGGGCCATCGTGAGGATCTCGACGATCACGTCCTCGGGGACGGGATCGGGGAGGAACGCGCGGCAACTGTAGCGGGACGTGAGCAGTGCCGCGAGGGTGGCGGGCGCCACGGTGGTGTCGGTCACGAAATCGAATCCTCGACAGTCGAATTCCGGGCCTCGACGGCCCGGTCAGACGTTGCGGCCGTTGTTTCCCCAGGTCACCGAGACGCCGTTGTCGCGCAGCCAGCCCCCGGGGTCGACCTTATTGCCCTGCGGATCCCACACCTCGAAGTGCAGGTGCGGTCCGGTGGACTGGCCGCGGTTGCCGACGGTGGCGATCTGCTGGCCCGCGGCCACCTGCTGCCCGACCGCGACCTGGTAGTCGTTGATGTGTCCGTAGACGGTGATCGTGCGGTCGGCGTGCATCACCCGCACCCATAGCCCGAACCCGGATGCCTCGCCCGCGGAGATGACGGTGCCCGCCTCGGCGGCGAGGACCGGGGTTCCGATCGGGGCCGCGATGTCGAGGCCGCCGTGGTGCGCGCCCCAGCGGGATCCGAAGTCGGAGGTCAGCACCCCGTTGACCGGCTGAACGGCCCGCTTGGGCAGCGGGTTGGCCGAGCCGAAGTTCTGGTCCTGCGCCCACTGCTTCGCGGTCGCGAAGCCGGGGATGGCGTCCGCGGCGAAGTCGGGCACCTCGACGGTGGCGGGCACCTCGACGCCGACCGAGCGCAGGCCCGCGGTGACGTCGGCAGGGAGGGCGGGCATCTCGACCGTCGCGGCCGCCGCGGTCGCGCCGCCGAGCTGGGCACCGCCGACGAGGATCGCACCGGTCGCGGCGGCCACCGTCGCGGCCTTGACACCCGTTCCGTGACCTTGCGCGGGAACGCGGTGGCGACCCCGCACTGCATCGGGATCGACGGCGGCGAACGCCATCGTTCCCGGTCCTGAACTGCGATGATCTGCCACGGTCGGTACCCCATCCGTTTCTTTGGTCGGCGGCGAGCAGGTTCCTGCGCACCGTTTGTCCGCGTCCGAAGATAACAAGATGATCTCGGCCCCGTCCACCTTTACCGAAGCTTGATCAGGAACCCCAGGTGGGCACCACGCCGCGGTCTCCGAGCCACGCGTTCGGGTTCAGCCGGTTGCCCGCCGCGTCCCACGCCTCGAAGTGCAGGTGCGGCCCGGTGGACTGGCCACGGTTGCCGACGGTGGCGATCTGCTGGCCCGCGGACACCCGCTGGCCGACGTGCACAAGGTAGGTGTCGACGTGGCCGTACACGGTGACGGTGCCGTCGTCGTGCCGGACCCGCACCCACTGCCCGAAACCGGCCGCCGGGCCAGCGGAGATCACCTCACCGTCGGCGGCGGACTGCACCGGGGTGCCGATCGGGGCTGCGATGTCGAGGCCGCCGTGGTGGGTGCCCCAGCGGGCGCCGTACCCGGAGCTCAGCGATCCCGACACCGGCTGCACCGTGCGCGCCTTGAACGGGGCGGCGCTGCCCGGGTCGACCGATGCGAGCAGTCCGGCCGCCCAGTCCGCGGCCGGGCCTGCGGGGAGGTCGAGCACGGGAGCCTGCACGCCGGCGGGCAGCAGCCCGGCCGGGACCTCGAGCGGCTGCGCTGCCGCGGTGCCCGCCCCGAACTGGATGCCTGCGACGGCGATGGCGCCGGTCACGGCGGTGGCCGCTGCGAGAGTCAGGCGGCGGGTGAGCGGGTGAGAACGAGTAACCGTCCTGTGGGTGTTGGCCACAGTCATTTCCTTCACTGTCGTCGTGCCGCGGCGCGCGCATCCCCAAGCGCAACCGCGATCCCCCGGAACGCAGATGAAGGTAACGAAGTCATCTCGACACGTCGATCGTGATCAAATGTTTATCAAACTTTGATCTTGATGAGCCCTCGAGCCGAAACGCCCTGCTCAGCAGGTTTGCGAGTTTCTTACGCCGTAGCGTGACGTCACCCACACGTGGGCCGTTTCGCTGCGGATTCTGGCATGTACAGGGCACGAAAATGCCCCCGGTTCGCACCCGAAGATCGGGGCGCTGCCGGGGGCCGACGGTCGCCGAAACGACCGATGCCCGCCCCACCGACGGGTGGGACGGACATCGCGAGCGTGTACTAGGAGCCGAGGGCGTCCTTGACCAGGTTGGTCAGAACCTGCGAGAGAACGCCGACGAGGATGGTTTCCGCACTGCCCATGATTGCTCCTTTGATGCATGTTCGTACTGTCGGCGCCGACGCTACGGGACGGAAGCGTCGGAGATGCCGGTTTCAACTGAACAATCGTCCAACCAGTCGACGCCGACGCGGTGCCCCCGGCCGGGCTAGTCGATTGCCAGCATCACCCCGAGGGACTGCGAGGAGTTCCTGACGGGCCTGGTCGGGCAGAAGTCGCGGCAGAACGGCGGCCAACCGATCACCCCTGCCACGGTGAAGCACGCGTGGGGGACATTCGGTCGGGTGATGCGGTACGCGATGCAGCACGACGCGCTGACCTCCAACCCGTGCGACCGCGTGGACTTCGACGGCAAGTGCGCCACCGGCGACCGCGAGAAGTTCCAGCACCACCCGCTGACCGCGCACCAGGTGGCCCAGCTGAGCACGGCCATCACAGGGAGCGTCGGCGAGCTACCCGCCTATCCGGTGTACGCGCTGATGGTCGAGTTCCTGGCGTACAGCGGACTCCGGGCGAGCGAGAACGCCGGACTGGAAGTGCAGGACCTGGACTTCACCACCCGCCCCGGCCAGCCCACGCGGTGCGTCGTGAACGTCCGCCGCACAAAGGACCGCAAGGGCGGCGAGTGGCTCGTCAGCACGCCGAAGTCGCGGAAGTCGCGCCGGGCCGTGCCGGTGCAGCCGTGGCTGGCCGAGCGGATGCACGCCTACCTTGCCGACCACCCCCGCGCCGACGAGCCCACCGCTCCCCTGTGGCCGACGAGGAAGAACGGCGGCGACTACCGCGCGCACGGCCAGCGATACGCGGTGCCGCTGGAATGGTCGCGGCCGCTGACGATGGGCACCTTCTACGACACCATCATGAAGCCTGCGTTGAAGGCGATCGGCCTTCCTGCAAGCCGCCCAGCGACCACCACCGCCCCGGCCCAGCAAGGCGTGCGCCTGCACGATCTGCGCCATACCTTCGCGGTGATGCAACTCATGGCGGGCGTCCACTTCATGCAGGTGTCGCGCTGGCTCGGGCACTCCACCTTCGTGCTCACCCTGGACACCTACGGCGACTGGATCCCCGAGGAAGAAGGCGGGGCTGGCAACAACCTCCCCCAGCCCGAGGCCGTCGCAGCGCCCACGCCCACCCCAGAACCCGAGCAGTCGAACGTCATCCAGCTATTCGGTCGGTGATCACAATGGGTCAGCGAAGTACGAAACGCTGTACCCGTATTTATCGATCCGGGACCACTTGGCATGAGCATCCGCAACCCGCTGGCGTGCATCTATGGAAACGCATGGTTCGCTCTGAATCCATTTGGAATCCAACGCATCTGCCGTACTTACGATGTGGCCCCAGGAGTCTCGCAGATGCCCAATCAAGTCGCCGAGAACACTTGCCTCAGCAACGGCACTGCGTTCACCGGACGCAATGAGAGTCCCGAGCGGCGTCGGATGCCCGCCCATTTCGCAGTGCCCCGAATAGTCCTTCTGCCGATAGTCGTTGTCGGCGTTCCGATAGATCTTGGAGGGCTTCCACGTCCGTTCACGCTCGTCCCGATCCGAATTAAGCCAACCCGGAATCGTGCTGGGGTCGTGACCAAACTTCCACAGAACGAACTCCGTCTCCACCAACTGGCGCAACAGGGCGTATGCAGGGTAGTGGTTGTTGACGCCGACTAGCTGGACGACACCGTAGCCAAGCGCCGCAGCCGTGACCGCGATTCTACTTAGCCCCTCGTAGCAGTCACGTCCAACGATTTCGTTCCGCTCGTGCAAGTCGACGCCTCGGTTGTGGATCGGGACCGCAGCGCCATTGTTGATCTCCTTGACGAGAGCAAGCGCGGTGTCAAGCCGCGACTGGCGCATCTCGGAGTCCTCCGCGTACTTGGCCGACTGCAACTCGACACCGTCCTTGTCTGATAGCTGAACGCCTTCACCCTGTTCCTGCAGTTGCCTACGGAGCCGAGCAACTACCGCATTCGGATGCTCACCGAGGTGGTCTGCGAGAGCCTTCGCAGCTCCAGCCGCGATCTCTTGTGCACCGACGGCAACAACGCGAGGACCCACCTCGATCGGCTCGGGATGCTCACCAGAAATTACGGTTGCGATAAGGGCGCTAGCAAGGCGCGAATACTCGCTGAGTTCAGGTTTAGTCAATGCCCTGGCACGTTGGAGCGCGACTCCGATTTCTACGTCCAGTGCCGCCCTGAGCTGTCTAGCCAGAATGATCGCGACGTTCACGAGCGGATCTGCCATCGCCTCGGCCTCGGCCTCGGAGTATCTGCCCGCTGAGATCGCCGAATCGAGGGATTCCCCCTCGCCCCGCAGATGCCCAGTGAGCAGGCGAACCCCTCGATGAGCATCGGCCAGTTGCTGCCTGTTCACGGCAGCGATCTTGTCACGAGGCCCCGACATGAAATGCCCGTTGGGTAGCACGGGGGTGGTGCGGCGAGCTGGTCAACCACCCTCGAACTACCCGACACCGCTTCTACCTGCGGTGTCCTGGTGCCCCCAGTCGGACTCGAACCGACACTTTGCGGATTTTAAGTCCGCTGCCTCTGCCAATTGGGCTACGGGGGCGGGCGCCGGTGACGACTGTAGTGCGGTCAGAGGATCGAGAGCGCGATCCCGTCCAGGATGTCGTGCTCGCTGACGATCAGTTCGGTGATGCCCGCGCGGCGGGCGAGTTCCTCGCCGAGAACGTCCGCGACGATCGCGCCGCCGCCGATCACGTCGACGCGGCCGGGGTGGATGGTGGCGATCGCGGCCCGCTGCTCGTGGGTCCGGTGCAGCAGTGCCGCGTTCACCTCATGCAACCGGTCCAGCGACATCCGCGACAGGTGCACCCGCTCGGCGTCGTAGTGCGGCAGGTCCAGCGACACCGCGGCCAGCGTGGTCATGGTGCCCGCGACCCCCACCCAGGTGCGCGCCCGCTCGACGGGCACACGGGCGAAGGCCTCGCCGATCTTCACGGCGGCGAACTCCCGGGCCGCGGCGATCTGGTCGGCGGTCGGCGGGTCGTCGTGCAGGCAGCGTTCGGTCAGGCGGACGCACCCGATATCGGTGGAGTGCGCCGCGTGCACCCCGTCCGCGTCGCCGAGCACGACCTCGGTGGATCCGCCCCCCAGGTCGACGACGACGAACGGCCCCGCGGCCGCGTCGAGTTCGCCGACCGCACCGGCGAACGACAGCCGGGCCTCCTCGTCGCCGGTGATCACCTCGGCCTCGGATCCGGGGAGGACGGCGCCGAGCACCTCCCGCGTCAGCGCGAAGAAGTCCTCGCGGTTCGCGGCGTCGCGGGTAGCGGACGTCGCGACCATCCGGACCCTCGACGCCCCGGTCTCGCCGATCATGCCCGCGTACTCCTCGAGCGCGGCGCGGGTGCGCTCGAGCGCCTCGGGGGTGAACCGGCCGGTGGCGTCGACGCCCTGGCCGAGCCGATTGACGCGCATCTCCCGGACGACGTCGGTGAGCCGGCCGTGCTCGTCGGCGTCCGCGACGAGCAGGCGGATCGAGTTGGTTCCGCAATCGATCGCGGCGACCCGCGTCATTCGGTATCCCCGGTGTTATCCCCTGTCGCCTCCGGCGTGATGTTCCCTGCCGCCTCCGGTGCGACGTACCGCGGCCAGTCCGCGGGAATGGCGGTGCCCCGCAACCCGGCGTCGGCGGCGAGGGCAACGGACTCGTCGCCGAACGGGTTCAGGCCAGGGCCCTTCGCCAGCGCATGCGCCATCAGCACGTGCAGGCACTTCACCCGATCCGGCATGCCTCCGCCGGTGAAATCCGTTCCGAGCGAATCGATCTGGTTTCGCTCCGCGAGGTACGAGTCGTGCGCACGCCGGTAGCCTGCCGCCAATTCCGGGTCGCGGGCGAGCCGCTCGGTCATCTCCCTCATCACCCCGGCCGATTCCTGGCGGCTGGCCTCCGCGGTCAGCCGCGGGTCGGTGAGGTAGTAGAGGGTGGGGAACGGGGTTCCGTCGGGCAGTCGCGGCGCGGTCTTGACGACGCCGGGGGTGCCGTCGGGTGCGCGGTACGCGATCGCGAGCACGCCGCGCGGCTCGCGACCGAGCTGCGCGGCGACGACATCCAGATCCGCCTTGGGCACGTTGTTCTCGGCAGGCTCGGTCACCCGGTGGGCCCTCCTTGATCCTGGGGAATGGTCATCGACCCGGCGCCGTCCTGGCTCGACGCGGGCGGTGCCGGCGGCGGCGCAGGAGGCGGCGTCGGGGTGGGTTGCGGTTCGACGATCGGACGCCACAGGTCGGTGTACCAGGGGTCGCCGTCGTGCTTGGGTTTGGTGAGATCCTCGACCGGCGGGGCGGTCGCGCCGGGCAGCTGCACCTGATACGGGGTCTCCCCCGGCATCACGTACTGCAACCGCTCACGGGCCTGCGCCCGCACATACGCCGGATCGTCGGCCTGCGCGCTGTCCCGGGTCAACTGGTCGACGTCCGCCTCAAGCTGTCTGCGTTGCTCGGCGACCTGCTCGGCCTCGCTGCGCTGCCCGAGGTAGGTGCGCAGCGGCACCGCGACGGTCAGCGCCACCACGCAGATCACCATCGCGAGGATCACCGCGCGGGCGGTGGACAGCCCCAGCACGGTCCGCTCGGGCTGCGGTGCGGTCGGGCGGCGGCGGGAACGCGCTCCGCCGACCGGCTTCTCGGTCGGCGACGGCGGCGTCGACTGGCCCGCCGCTCCGGTGGAGCCGGGCGCGGCAGGTCCGCTCGGCCGGGTCCGCGACGTCGAGCGTCGCGTCCCGTCCCCGTCGCGTTGACGACGGGGCTCACGGCCACCCGGGCTGCCGCCCGGTCGGGACCTGCCGCGCTGGCTCATGGTCGGTCAGCCGGTCAGGAGCCGAACGAGAACCGCGGGAACGCGAGCTCGCCTGCGTACCGGGCGGCGTCGCCGAGCGACTCCTCGATGCGCAGCAGCTGGTTGTACTTGGCGACCCGCTCGGAACGGGCCGGGGCACCGGTCTTGATCTGGCCGCTGCCGACGGCGACGGCGAGGTCGGCGATGGTGGTGTCCTCGGTCTCGCCGGACCGGTGGCTCATCATCGTCTTGTAGCCGTTGCGGTGCGCGAGGTCCACGGCGTCGAGGGTCTCGGTCAGCGTGCCGATCTGGTTGACCTTGACCAGCAGCGCGTTGGCCGCACCCTTCACGATGCCGTCCTCGAGACGCTCCGGGTTGGTGACGAACAGGTCGTCGCCGACGAGCTGGACCTTGTCCCCGATGGCCTCGGTGAGGGCGACCCAGCCCTCCCAGTCGTCCTCGCTGAGCGGGTCCTCGATCGAGACGAGGGGGTACTGGCCGAGCAGCTCGGCGTAGAAGGCGCCCATCTCGGCGGCCGTCCGGTTCTGGCCCTCGAACTTGTACCCGGTGCCGTCGGTGTAGAACTCGGTGGCTGCGACATCGAGCGCGAGCGCCACGTCGGTGCCCAGCTTGAGTCCGGTCTTGTCGACGGCCTCGCTGATCAGGTCGAGGGCGGCCTTGGTGCCCGCGACGTCGGGCGCGAAGCCGCCCTCGTCGCCGAGGCCGGTGGACAGGCCCTTGGCCTTGAGAACCGACTTGAGCGAGTGGTACACCTCGGTGCCCCAACGCAGCGACTCCTTGAAGGTGGCCGCCCCGACCGGCGCGACCATGAACTCCTGGACGTCGACGCCGGTGTCGGCGTGCGCGCCGCCGTTGAGGATGTTCATCATCGGCACCGGCAGGATGTGGGCGTTCGGGCCGCCGACGTAGCGGTACAGCTCGAGTCCCGAGGACTCGGCCGCGGCCCGCGCCACCGCGAGGGACGCACCGAGCAGGGCGTTGGCGCCGAGCCGCGACTTGTCGGGGGTGCCGTCCTCGTCGAGGAGGGCCTGGTCGACGGCGCGCTGCTCGCTGGCGTCGATGCCGATGATCGCGGGTGCGATGTCGCCGAGAACGGCCTCGACGGCCTTCTGGACACCCTTGCCGTTGTAGCGGTCGCCACCGTCGCGCAGTTCGACGGCCTCGTGCTCACCGGTCGACGCGCCGGACGGCACGGCGGCGCGGGCGAAGGTGCCGTCGTCGAGCAGCACCTCGACCTCGACCGTGGGGTTGCCTCGGGAATCGAGGATCTCGCGGGCTCCGACCTGCTCGATGATGGCCACGAATGGTTCTCCTAATAACGGCGTAGACGATGTCGGTACATAGTGCCAGGTCTGAGCCTAGGGCATGTCACGGCGCACTCCTGACCGCGTAAGTGTTGGCCCGGTCCCGCACATCGAGCAGGTACTGGCCGGACAGGTTGTACGCCATCAGCGCCTGCCGCCAGCCCGCCTCGCCGGTGAGGTCTCCGCCGCGGGCACACAGGTAGCGGCCCGCGGTGAGGGCCGCGTCGTCGATGTTGTCGGGGTCGACGACGCCGTCACCGTTCGCGTCGACACCCCAACGCACCCAGGTCTCCGGGATGAACTGCAACGGACCCATCGCCCGGTCGTGGACCGGGTCGCCGTCCATGACGCCGCCGTCGGTGTCGGGGATCTCGGCGACCCCGGGCCCACCGTCCAGGGGGATCCCGCGGATCGCGGGCGCGACGGTCCCGTCGGCGGCGACCCGCGCGCCACGGTGGGTGCCGTGCCTGCTCTCCACGCCCGCAATACCCGCGATCGTGGTCCAGGCGATGCCGCAGTCGGGGCGGGACCGGGCCATCACCGCTGCCGCGTACCCGTACGCCTCGAGGGCGGTGGCGGACACCCCGGTCTCCTCGGACAGTGCGGCCGCCCAGCCGGCGAGCTGGTCCGCGGTGCGCCCCGGCCCGTCGACGTCGATCGGCGGCAACGCCGCGCCGGGCAGCGGCGGGATGTTCTGCGGGATCGGCGGATCCTGTGCGCAGCCGCCGAGCAGGACGGCGACCGCGAGCGCGACACCGCCGACGGCAGCCGCTCGGGGCGGCACCGGTCGGCGCGTCACCACAGCGCGGACCAGGTGTCCGGCGTGAGCGCCCCCGGCACCGACCCCGACTCCCTGGCCGCCCGTTCCGTCGCCCGGACCCGCTCGGCGAACCCGAGCACCGCCCTGCGCAGGGCGTCCTCGGCGTTCTCCCCGGCGACGATCCGCACCACCCGAATGTCCTCGGGTATCAGGTCGGCGGGCAGCCCGGCCCGGGTGGCCCGGTCGATCACCTTCTCCGCCAACGCGAGTGCGGGCTGGGCCATCGCGATGCCGTCCAGGCAGGACGCCCGCGCCTTCTCCGCGGCCTTCGCGACCTCCCACGCGCGTTCCTGCTCGGCGACGTCGACGGGGCCGGTGTGCCCGTTGGTCAGGTGCGGGCTACGCCCCGACAGCTTCGCGACCAGGCCGCGGGCAACGTCGTCGACGGTGAACGGATCGGTGGCCGATTCCTGCGCGATCCGCGCGTGGAAGAGCACCTGCAGCAACAGGTCTCCGAGTTCCTCCCGCAATCCGACCGGGTCGCCCGCGTCGATCGCGTCGAGCAGCTCGTAGGTTTCCTCCAGCAGGTACCGGCGCAGCGAATCGTGCGTCTGGGTGACCTCCCAGCCGCCGAAGGACCAGAGCCGGTCCATCACCTCGGCGGCCTCGACCAGGCCGTCGCCCGGCCTGCCACCGGTCACGCCGACGCCCCGACCGGGACCGACACGTCGACGGCGCCGGCGGCCCGCCCGTCCATCGCGAGCAGGAAGTCGGCGATGTACTGCAGCAGCTGCACGTCCCGCACCCGATCCGACCCGACACCGCCGGTGCGCGGCAGCGGCATCTGCACCAGGCCGGTGGTGGCCCGGTATTGGGCGGCGGAGTACAGCCGCTTGAGCCGCAGCTGCTTGGAATCGGGCAGCTGCATCGGCGAGATCTTGAGCTGGGTTCCGGTGACGGCGACCTCCTCGATCCCGTACTCGCGGCACAGCAGGCGCAGCTTCGCGACCGACACCAGCCTGCCGACCTCCTCGGGCAGCGGCCCGTAGCGGTCGACGAGCTCGTCGATGACGGCGGTGATCTCGTCGTCGTTGCCGGCAGCGGCGAGCTTGCGGTACGCCTCGAGCCGCAGCCGGTCGCTGGTCACGTAGTCGGGTGGGATGTGCGCGTCGACCGGCAGGTCGATCCGCACCTCCTTCGGCGCCTCGTCGGTGGTGATCGGCTTGCCGTCCGCGACGGCGCGGTAGGCCTCGACCGCCTCCCCGACCAGGCGCACATACAGGTCGAAGCCGACCCCGGCGACGTGCCCGGACTGCTCGGCGCCCAACACGTTTCCGGCGCCGCGGATCTCGAGGTCCTTCATCGCGACGGCCATGCCCGCACCGAGGTCGGAGTTCTGCGAGATGGTGGCGAGCCGGTCGTAGGCGGTCTCGGTGAGCGGCTTCTCCGGCGGGTACAGGAAATAGGCGTAGCCGCGCTCCCTGCTGCGCCCGACGCGGCCGCGCAGCTGGTGCAGCTGGGACAGCCCGAGCGAGTCGGCGCGTTCCACGATGAGGGTGTTGGCGTTGGAAATGTCGAGCCCGGTCTCGATGATCGTGGTGCACACCAGGACATCGAACTCGCGCTCCCAGAAGCCCTGCACGGTCTTCTCCAGGGTCTCCTCGTTCATCTGGCCGTGCGCGACCACCACCCGCGCCTCCGGCACCAGCTCGCGGATCCGCTTGGCGGCCTTGTCGATCGAACTCACCCGGTTGTGCACGTAGAACACCTGGCCGTCGCGGAGCAGCTCGCGGCGGATCGCGGCGGCGACCTGCTTGTCGGCATACGCGCCGACGTAGGTGAGGATCGGGTGCCGCTCCTCGGGCGGGGTGAGGATCGTCGACATCTCCCGGATCCCGGCCATGCTCATCTCCAGGGTGCGCGGGATCGGCGTCGCCGACATGGTGAGCACGTCGACGTGGGTGCGCAGCGCCTTGATGTGTTCCTTGTGTTCGACGCCGAACCGCTGTTCCTCGTCGACGATCACCAGCCCCAGGTCCTTCCAGCGCACCCCGGTCTGCAGCAGCCGGTGGGTGCCGACGACGACGTCGACCTCGCCGTCGGCGAGCTGCGCGATGATCTCCTTGGACTCCCCCGCGTCGGTGAACCGGGACAGGCCGCGCACCTTCACCGGGAAGTTCGCCATCCGTTCGGCGAAGGTCTGCAGATGCTGCTGCGCGAGCAGGGTCGTCGGTACCAGCACCGCGACCTGCTTGCCGTCCTGCACGGCCTTGAACGCGGCGCGCACGGCGACCTCGGTCTTGCCGTAGCCGACGTCACCGATGACCACCCGGTCCATCGGGACCGGCTTCTCCATGTCGGCCTTGACCTCGTCGATGACGGTCAACTGGTCGTGGGTTTCGGTGAACGCGAACGCGTCCTCCATCTCCTTCTGCCACGGGGTGTCCGGGCCGAACGCGTGCCCCGGCGCCGCCTGCCGCGCCGCGTACAGCTGCACCAGCTCGCCCGCGATCTCCCGGACCGCCTTGCGGGCCTTGCGTTTCGTGTTCTGCCAGTCGGATCCGCCGAGCTTGGACAGCGCGGGCAGCTCGCCGCCGACGTACCGCGAGAGCTGGTCGAGCGACTCCATCGGGACGAACAGCCGGTCGCCGGGGTGGCCGCGTTTGCTCGCCGCGTACTCGATCACCAGGTACTCGCGGCGGGCGCCGCCGACGGTGCGTTCGACCATCTCCACGAACCTGCCGATGCCGTGCTGGTCGTGGACGACCATGTCGCCCGCGGTCAGCGCCAGCGGGTCGACCTGGTTGCGGCGCTTGGGCGGCAGCTTCCTTCCGTCGCCGGCCGCGGCGACCCGGTTGCCGGTCAGGTCCGATTCGGAGACCAACACCAGACCGGCAGGCTCCGCTCCGGCGGGAAGGATCAGGCCGTTCTGCAGGGTGGCGCACAGCACCGACACCTGGCCGCGGGGCGGTTCGCCGCCGGGCGCGAGGTGAGCGGCGGGCACCTCCGCGTCCCCGAGTCGTTCCAGCGCGCGCTGCGCGGTGCCTGCCCCGGCGACCACGATCGCGGCCCGGCCACCGGTGCTGACGTGCGCCCGGAGCATCACGAACAGCTCGGCAAGCAGATCGTCGGAGCCGCGCACCTCCGGCGCCGCCTGCACGTCGAGGACCAGTTCGTCGGCACTGCCGGAGGCGAGCGGGCTGACCGTCCACCACGGTCTCCCCTGCGCGGTCGCGCTCGCATGCACCTGCCGCAGCGTCCGGTACGCCGACGCAGCAAGGGCGGCCCCTGACACCCCGACCCCGGAGGTGTCGAGCGTGGAGGTGTCCAGCGGTGCGGCCGCCCCGATCGACGCCGCGGTCCAGGACGCCTCGAGGAACTCCTGCCCGGTGCGGACCAGATCTGTTGCGCGGGTACGGATTTTCTCCGGATCGCAGAGCAGGACGTGGGTGCCCTCGGGCAATGCCTCGGTCAGCAGCACCAGCTCCCCGTTTTGCAGCACCGGCAGCAGCGCCTCCATGCCGTCGACGGGGATACCCGCGGACAGCTTGTCGAGCATCTCGACCAGTGCCGCGTCGGCCTGGTTGTCGCGTGCCAGGGCGGCCGCGCGGTCGCGGACCGTCTCGGTGAGCAGCAACTCGCGGCACGGCGGCGCGATCAGGGCGGCGACCTCGAGGTCCGGCAGGGACCGCTGGTCGGCCACCGAGAACGGCCGAAGCTCGGTCACCTCATCCCCCCAGAACTCCACCCGCACAGGATGATCCGCGGTCGGAGAGAAAATATCGAGGATGCCGCCACGGACCGCGAACTCGCCGCGCTTGCCGACCATGTCGACGCGGGTGTACGCCATCTCGACGAGCCGCGCGATCAGCTCGTCGAACGGGCTCTCGCTGCCGACCCGCAGGGTGACCGGTGCGATCTCGCCGAGGCCGGGTGCCATCGGCTGCACCAGCGAGCGGACGGTGGTGACGACCACCTTCAGCGGCGGCCCGTAGTCGGCGTTGTCCGGGTGCGCGAGCCTGCGCAGCACCTCGAGTCGACGTCCGACGGTGTCGGCACCCGGGGACAGCCGCTCGTGCGGCAGGGTCTCCCAGGACGGGAACTGCGCGACCGCGTCCCCGAGGATCTCCCGCAGCTCCGTGGTGAGATCGTCGGCTTCGCGTCCGGTGGCGGTGACGAGCAGCAGCTGACCGTGCTCGGCGATCGCGGACGCGAGGAAGGGCCGAACCGGGTTCGGCGCGACCAGCGCGAGCTCGGCGCGCCCGAGGGCATCCCGAACCGGGCCGAACGCGGCCCCGGCGAGCGCGACCCGGGCGATGCCCGCGAGCGGAAGATGCGGCTGCCCGGATTCCGGGCCCGCGGTGGACAGCGTCGATGGCATGTGGATGTGACCGCCCCTGGATCGCCGAACGAGGACCGGCCGCCGTGCCCGACGGCCCCGACCGATTCTAGGCCGGGCGCCCTGGCCCGGAGATCAGCGGTAGTGGACCTGCGTCGTCCGTGCCATCGAGGTGAGCATCTGCGGGAGCCGCATCAGCGCCCGCTGCTGCAGGATCTGCTGCTCCATCGGCGCGCTGAGGGTGTCGCGCCACAGCTGCGGCCGGTCCTCCTTGAGCGCCCGGTACTTCGGCAGCATCTGCTCGGTGATGTACGCCCAGCGGGCGTCCCGCTCGGACCAGTTGAATGCGGGCAGCGGGGTCTGCAGCCGCCACTGCGGTCCGGTGACCGGGCGGCCGGTGACGTCGCCCGCGGTCAGGGTCAGCGGGGCTGCCTCCCGCGGCGGGACCACCCCGGGGATCGCGGGATCGGCCGCGACGGTGGACAGGTAGGTCAGTGCCCGCCCGACCGGGCCGCGGTACGCGCGGGCGCGGTCCCACTGATCGCCGATCGACTGGTACTGCTCCCGGTACAGCAGCCGCTTGTTGCCCTCGACCACCAGGTCCGGGTCGCCGGTGGCGATGTCCCGCCACGCGCCGTACGCGTTCTCGTCGATCAGGCCGGCGTCGCGGTACTCGTCGATCGCGGTCATGCCTGCCGCGAGGTACGCCTCGTGCTGCGGGATCAGGTCCATGAAGATGTGCTTGCTCATCGCGATGACCTGCACCTGGAAGTGCGCGATGTCGTCGGCGGTGATGGTGCGGCCCACCTCGAACAGGGCCTGCAGGTCCTCGGGGAGGGTCGCCTTCGCGGGCGCGGCAGCGTCGTCGAGCGGCCGGACGATCGCGGCGACCGCGTCGGTGACGCCCCGCACACCGAGGACCACCCGGCCGAGGTCGACGTCCATGATCCCGGCCGCGAACGACGGCCCGGCCATGCCGCCCTGCCCGGTCCACAGGAAGTCCGCGTTCTCGAGTTGGAGTCGCTCGTAGTACCGGAAGGTGTTCGCCAGGTTCTGTTCGTTGGCGGCAAGGCCTCGGTTCGGGTCCCAGTTCGTCAGGTCCAGGCCCGCCTTGACGGTGGCGGTGGTCAGCCAGAACTGTTGCAGCAGTGCCGCGTACCGGGTCGGGTCGACGCCCGCCGCGCGGGCCCGGTCGAGCGCGGCACCGAGGACGGCAGGGTCGGTCGGTAGGTCCGGGGCGACGCCGCCGTTGCCTTCGGCGTCCGCGTTGGACAGCGGAACGTCGAGGTACGCGAGATCGTCGGCGAGGGCGACCGTAGGCGTCAGCAGCGCCGCGACGGCCACCAGCACCGTCGCGATCGCCGCCCTCACCGCCGCGCCTCCGCGAAGCGGCCGACGAACCAGTCCACGTTCTGCATGCCGAGCAGTTCGGTGCCGACCCGGTACGGGTTGGTGAGGATGTCGAACACGCCGCACACGCTCGGGTCGACGGTGACCTCGGTTCCGCCTGCCCGGTACGCGGCGACCAGGTTCTCGACGTCCGAGTACGGGACGAGGAAGTCGTCGCGGCAGGAGGTCATCAGCACCGGCGCCGCCGGCGCCCGCTGACCCATCCGGTTCTCGGCGTATGCCCTGGCGAAGACCGGGTTGTCCGCGGGACGGCCGTTCTCGTACAGCGCGCCGAGCGGAAGGAACGGCATGTACAGGTAGTTCTGCTGGCAGGTGTTGTTGAAGGCGTCGGCGACGAGCCTGCCGAGCGGGGTCAGTTCCCGGTCGAGGTCGATCTCCGGGTAGGTGGCGGCGTAGCTCAGCGAGTTCGCGAACACGAATCCGGCGCCGATGCCGCCGTCGGCGCTCCGCTCGAAGGTGGCGCTGTCGATGACCATCGCCTGCAGCACGGTGCCGACGACGTTCAGTTCCGGCGCGTAGCTGGCCTGCTTCTCGGCGGCGAACCCGGCGGCGACGCCGCCCCCCGCGATCCCGTACAGCCCGATCGGGGTGTCGGCGGCGAGGCCCGCGTCGGGCAGCGCAAGCGCGGCGCGCAGGCCGTCCAGGGTTGCGGCGCCCGCGAAGTTGCCGACCGCGAACCCGTTGGGTGCGGTGTCCCCGTCGTTGGCGGTGTCGCTCATCATCACGGCCCAGCCGTGCCCGAACATCTGCGCCACCGGGCCGAGCGCGGAGAACAGGGACGGGTCGCCCTGGTTGCCGCCCGTCCACTGGGTGCTCGGCATGCAGTTCGGGCCGAGGCTGTCGTTCGCCTCCGCGTATCCGACGAGCTTGCGTTCGCCGGCGGGGGTGCCGTCCTGCGGAATCATCAGGATGCCGGTGCTGACGGTCGGCGACCCGTCGAAGGCGGTGGTGACGTACATCAGCTGCCACGCCGACACGTGGCCGGGCTGCACACCGTAGACCTGGACCGTCGCGGGCCGGGCCCGCAGCAGGGTTCCCGGTGCGGCGTCACCGACCGGCGGGGCGTCGTACCAGGGGTCGTCGCTGGCCAGCCGCGGGTACCACTGCTGCGGCGGCGCGATGCCGCCGTCGGCGAGGGTGCTCAGCACGAACGGGTTGAACACCTTGTCGAGCGGCACCGGCTCGGACGCCGCCGAGGTGCCCGCCGAGACGACGAGGAGCGCGGCAGCGAGGGCGGTGCCGAGGAGTCCGGTCCTGGTGATCATGGCTGCTGTGTCGAACCGCTACACCTATTCGTTACAAACCGGTCGGTTCCCGTTCACTTCCCGAGCTGCGGATCCGCCTCCAGGTTCGTCAGGCCGTTCCAGCACAGGTTCACCAGGTGCGCGGCAACGGTCTCCTTCGGCGGTGTCCGCTCGTCGAGCCACCACGTCGCGGTCGTCGCGACCATGCCGACCAGGGCCTGCGCGTACAGCGTCGCCAACTCCGGATCGAACCCGCGACGGGAGAAGTCGCCTGCGAGAAGATGCCCGACCCGGGTGACGGCCTCGTTCAGCAGGCTCGAATAGGTGCCCTCCTCCGCCGACACCGGGGAATCCCGCACCAGGATCCGGAACCCCTCGGTGCGCTCCTCGACGTAGGTGAGCAGCGCCAGTGCCGCCCGCTCGACCCGCACCCGCGACCGGTTCTGCTCGAGGGAGCGGGTCACCATGTCCAGCAGCACCGACATCTCGCGGTCGACGACGACCGCGTAGAGCCCTTCCTTGCCACCGAAATGCTCGTAGACGACCGGCTTCGAGACGTTCGCGCGGGCGGAGATCTCCTCTATCGACGCGGCCTCGTAGCCGCGCTCGGCGAACACACTGCGGCCGATCTCGATCAGCTGCTCGCGGCGCTGCGTCCCGGTCATCCGGGTCCGGGGCGGCTTGTCGGCTGGGGGCTGCTTGTCGGCCGGGGCCTGCGGTGGTCGCGACATGGTGCCAGCGTATCGGCCCACCGCATCCGAACCGGCGAGGCGGTTAGCACCGACACGGGTGCTCATGCGAGGATCTAGGGCGCACAGCGGACCGCCGAAGCCGGGGTTTCGACCCCTGGATGTTCTGCGAATCCGCAGGCAATCCGCCGTAGTGTAATGGCAGCACCTCTGATTTTGGTTCAGATAGTTCAGGTTCGAGTCCTGGCGGCGGAGCACCTCACAGACACACACGACGCAGAACCAGCACATGTCGATTCGGGCACACTGTCGATACGAGGAGCTTCATGTCAACCGAGACCGCCGTGATCGTCCTAGCCGCCGGAGCGGGGACACGGATGCGGTCCAAGACCCCGAAGGTGCTGCACACCCTCGCGGGGCGTTCGATGCTCGCGCATTCGCTGCACGCGGCGGCGGAACTGAAGCCGACCCACCTCGTCGTTGTCGTCGGGCATGAGCGGGAGGCGGTCGGGGCGGCCGTCGCGGACACCGCCACCGCCCTCGGCATCGAGATCGCGACCGCGGTGCAGGAGCAGCAGAACGGCACCGGCCACGCGGTCCAGTGCGGTCTCGCCGCGGTGCCCGCGGACTTCACCGGCACCGTCGTCGTCACCTCCGCGGACGTTCCCCTGCTCGACGGGCACACCCTGCGGGGGCTGCTCGACGAGCATCACGCCGAGCCGACACCGGCGGGCGCGACCGTTCTGACGTTCGTCCCCGCCGACCCCAACGGGTACGGCCGGATCGTGCGCGACGCCGCAGGCGCGGTGCTGGAGATCGTTGAGCACGCGGACGCGACCCCCGACCAGATCGCGATCACCGAGGTCAATTCCGGCGTGTACGCGTTCGACGCGCAGGTGCTGCGGGACGCCGTTGCGCGCCTGGATCCGAGCAACGCGCAGCGTGAGTTCTACCTCACCGATGCGCTGCGGATCGCCCGCGAGCTCGGCAGGGATGTGTACGCCGCGCAGCTCGACGACCCGGGCAAGGTCGCAGGCGCCAACGACCGCGTGCAGCTGGCCGCGTTGGCCCGCGACCTGAACCGCCGCATCCTCGATGCTCACATGCGGGCCGGGGTGACCGTCGTCGACCCGGCGAGCACGTGGATCGACGTCGACGTGATCATCGAGCGCGACGCCACCATCCGGCCCGGCGTGCAGTTGCACGGCCGGACCGTGATCGGCGAGGACGCGGTGATCGGGCCGGACAGCACGCTCACCGACGTCACCGTCGGGGCGGGGGCCTCGGTGGTCCGCACCCACGGTGAGCGGGCGGTGATCGGCGCCAGCGCCACCGTCGGGCCGTTCACCTTCCTCCGTCCGGGCACCGTGCTCGGCGCCGCGGGCAAGCTCGGGGCGTTCGTCGAGGTCAAGAACTCCGACATCGGCGACCACACCAAGGTGCCGCACCTGACGTACGTCGGGGACGCGAGCATCGGGTCGCACAGCAACATCGGGGCGTCGAGCGTCTTCGTCAATTACGACGGGGTCACCAAGACCCGTACCGTGGTGGGGTCGCACGTGCGGACCGGGTCGGACACCATGTTCGTCGCACCGGTACGGGTAGGCGACGGCGCATACACCGGCGCAGGCACCGTCCTGCGTGAGGACGTGCCGCCGGGGGCGCTGGCCGTCTCCGGAGGCAAGCAACGCAATATCGAGGGTTGGGTCGAACGCAATCGTCCCGGCACGGCGGCCGCGGAGGCGGCGGCCACCGCACAGCAGCACAACGATGACACGAACAAGGACGGCGAAGAGCAGTGACCGCGAATTGGATCGACAACCAGAAGAACCTGATGCTCTTCTCCGGTCGCGCGCATCCCGAACTGGCGGAGCAGGTGGCGAAGGAACTGGACATCCAGGTCACCCCGCAGACGGCGACGGACTTCGCCAACGGCGAGATCTTCGTCCGGTTCGAGGAGTCGGTGCGCGGATCCGACGCGTTCGTGCTGCAGAGTCACCCGGCGCCGCTGAACCAGTGGGTGATGGAGCAGTTGATCATGATCGACGCGCTCAAGCGGGGCTCCGCGAAGCGCATCACCGCGATCCTGCCGTTCTACCCGTACGCCCGCCAGGACAAGAAGCACCGCGGCCGTGAGCCGATCTCCGCGCGCCTGATCGCGGACATGCTCAAGACCGCGGGCGCGGACCGGATCATCACCGTCGATCTGCACACCGATCAGATCCAGGGCTTCTTCGACGGACCCGTCGACCACATGCACGCGCTCGGCCAGCTCGCCGGCTATGTGCGGGAGAACTACGGCACCGAGAACACCTGCGTGGTCTCCCCCGACGCGGGCCGCGTCAAGGTCGCCGAGAAGTGGGCCGACGCCCTCGACGGCGCACCGCTGGCGTTCGTGCACAAGACCCGCGACCCGCTGGTCCCGAACCAGGTCAAGTCCAATCGCGTCGTCGGCGACGTGAAGGGCATGACCTGCGTCCTGATCGACGACATGATCGACACCGGCGGCACCATCGCGGGTGCGGTGAAGGTGCTCAAGGACTCCGGAGCGGGCGACGTGATCATCGCGACCACGCACGGCGTCTTCTCCGACCCGGCGGCCGAGCGCCTGGCGACCTGCGGCGCGAAGGAGGTCATCGCGACCAACACGCTGCCGATCCCGGAGTCCAAGCGCTTCCCGACGCTGACGGTGCTGTCCATCGCCCCGCTGCTCGCGCGCACCATCAAGGAGGTCTTCGAGAACGGCTCGGTGACCTCGCTGTTCAACGGCATCGCGTAGGCGTTCGGCGCCCGTGCCCGCGTCCGGCGGCTGAGCCCCGGCACGCGCGCACGGGCGTAGCCTTTTCGTGTGTTCACCGGATTCCCCGTCGCGGCACTCGACTTCTACGAGGACCTCGAGTCCGATAACAGCAAGCGCTTCTGGACCGCGCACCGGTCGGTCTACGACGCGTCGGTGCGGGCTCCGATGCTCGCATTGCTCGAGGAGTTGGAACCGGACTTCGGTTCCGGCAAGGTGTTTCGGCCGTACCGCGACGTGCGGTTCGCGCGGGACAAGTCGCCGTACAAGACCCATCAGGGCGGGTACATCGAAGCCTGCCCCGGCACCGGCTTCTACGTGCAGATCGATGCCCGCGGCCTGTTCGTGGCAGGCGGGTACTGGGCGCACACCCCGGACCGGCTGGCCCGCTACCGCACCGCCGTCGACGCCGACCTGCGCGGCGACCAGCTGGTGACGATCACCGCCGACCTCGAGGCCGCCGGATTCGAGATCGGCGGCGACCGACTCAAGACCGCCCCGCGCGGCTACCGCGCGGACCATCCGCGGATCGAGCTGCTGCGGCACCGCACGCTCACCGCGGGCCTGCTGTTCACCTCACCCGACTGGATCGACAGTCCCCGGACGCTGCGTGAGGTTCGCGAGGCCTGGGGCGCGATGCGGCCCCTCGTCGACTGGCTCGGCGACGTTCTCGACTGACCGCCACCCCGCGACGACGTGACGCAAACCTCTTGCGCGACAACTACTGCCAGCGCACGGACGCCCGCTCCACGCAAGCGAACATGAGATTGATCACGACCGGGGGAAGAACGCCAGGTGCAATGCCGAGCCGGTGTGAAGGGTCCCGATCGTCTGCTTTATTGTCATGCGTCGTGATTGACGCGCAGACTCTCGACGCTCCGGCCGAAACCACAACGATGATGTCGGCCAGACGCGAACCTCGACGAGCCTGGGTTCCCGGAGCCTGCGTCTGGTGCGGTGACGACGAGTCGGTCGACATGTATCGCAACGAGCCGCGCTGCGGCACGTGCCGCGAGAAGGAAGAGATCATCGAGGGCGCACGCCGGTTCCTCGGGATGTACGGCCTGCGCCCCCTCGGCGGCACCCTGCAGTCCGACGACGAGGAAGAGCGCGAGTGGCGGGTCACCGCCCGTGACGCCCGCCAGGTGCTGAACCAGATCAAGCTCGCCACCCCGCCGGATCCGGCGTTGGTCCGCAAGGCGTTGCGCCCCCGCGCCGCCGCCGTCGTCGCCGAGTCCCCCGCTGCCGCAGCGCGACCCGCCCCCTCCGGCACCGCGACGGCCCCCCGCGCCGCGCGCCCGGCGGCCACGCCTGCTGCCGCGCCGGTCCGCTCCGACGCCGTGGACCTCGAGGAGATCCAGACCCGCGCCCTTGCGCTGCTGGACCAGATGACTCAGGTCGACGCGCAGCTGGCCCAGGTGGCCGAGCAGTCCGGGCTCGCGGCCCGCGCCCGGCGCAGCGATCTGGAGAAGCAGAAGGCCACGATCATGCGCACCCTCGGCGCGCTGGAGAAGGCGCGACTGAGCGCGCAACGCTGACAGCGGGCACGATGATCCGGTGACCATCGAGATCCGCGACGCCAGCGCCGCCGACCTGCCCGGGATCCTCGAGATCCACAACGAGGCGGTCCGCAACACCACCGCGATCTGGGACGAGGAGACCGTCGACGTCGCCGACCGGCGGGCCTGGCTCGAGGATCGACGCGCCAACGGGTTCCCGGTGATCGTCGCGGTGTCCGGCGGACGCGTCGCCGGCTATGCCTCCTATGGGGTGTGGCGCGCCAAGAGCGGCTACCGGCACACGGTCGAGAACTCGGTGTACGTGCACCCCGACCATCACCGCAGGGGTGTCGCGTCCGCGCTGATGACCGAACTCGTCTCCCGGGCCCGCGCCGGGCAGGTCCACGTGATGGTGGCCAGCATCGAGGCGGGCAACACCGTCTCGATCGCCCTGCACGAGCGGTTCGGATTCACGGTGGTCGGCGTGATGCCCGAGGTCGGGATCAAGTTCGGCCGGTGGCTCGACATGACCTACCTGCAGTTGATCCTGTAGGTCACCGCCCGCGACCGGCGGGGCTGCCTGCCGGTCAGGCCGGTGCGGGCAAGGCGGGGCTCAGCCACATCGGCTCCCCCGGCAGCTCGCACTCCTCCGGCGCGGGCAGCGGGACGAGTTCCGGCTCGCCCTCCTCCAGCCCGCACGCACGCTCCAACTCCCGCTGTTCGCGGCGCTCCTCCATGCGGTCGCGCCGATCCTGATCGTCGTCCCGGTCCGTTACGTCCGCCGACCGCGGGGCGGCCGACACCGTCGTCGCGTCCGGGCCTGCTGGCGGCGTGGCCCCCTGCAGCGGAGTCGCCAGGCCGATCGCCGCCGCGGTGATCGATCCCAGGAGCCAGGCCGTCGTTGCCATTGTCATGGTGGTGCCGTCCCTCCAGCGGGAGGCCGCGGCGCGTAGCGGTGATCGAGGTCCGCATCGCCGACGCGTCGCCCGGCCATCCGGCGGGCTGTCGTCATGTGCGTACTGGCGACAACCTCTCCGTACCGCGCGTTATTCCCGTCACACGACACCGGTGGACGGGATCGAAACGCAGCGGAAGGCACGCCGACCCGCCGCCGACGACCCTTCAGTCCCGCTGAGCGGGATGAATCTCCGGGACGCCCGCGGGCCGGACGGCCCGCGCACGGCCCCGAACGGACGCGCCAAACCCGCAGGTGACGCCTCAGGTGAATCCGTCAAACGGGGCAAAGCAGACACATTTCCTTCGCCACCCTCACATCATGCCCCGGTGAGAGTTATCCGGATATTCATCTGCATGGTTATCACCGTGCCCAAACCGTGATACCAATTACCCGGCGCTGGCCGATGAGACCTGCGTCACCAACCCCCACATCACAGGAGAAATCACATGGGATCGACCGCTGAAGACCTCAAGCTCGCTGGCGACCTGCAGAAGGTCATCGGTGGCGTCGGCGGCGTCATCGTCGGCCTCGGCGCCGTTGTCGGCCTTGGCATCGCGCTGACCTCCTTCAGCGCAGCCTGATCCGTGGTCTGAGTCCCCGAGCCGGATCCGTCGAAGGCCCCCTCAGCGACGACGGATCCGGCCTCGGTGCAATCAGACCCGATCGGCGAGGACGAGCGCGAAGCGCTCCCGGGGATCGGTCCACACCCGATCACCCGCGAAGCCCGCCACGTCGAGTTCCTTGCGGATGCCGTCGACGTGCAGCTTCGCCGAGATCTCCGTCCGCATCTGCTCCCCCTCCGTGAAGCTCACGTCCAGGTCGAGCGCCGGAATCCGCACCCGCATCGGGGCGAGCGCCTCCACCCGCATCTCGATCCACTCGTTGCGTGAATCCCACAGCGCCACATGACGAAACCGGTCCGGATCGAAGTCCGCACCCAGCCGGTCATTGAGCACCGCCAGCACGTTCAGGTTGAACCGTGCCGTCACCCCCGCCGCATCGTCGTAGGCCGGAACCATCACCGCCGGGTCGGTCGCCAATCCGACCCCGAGCAGCAGCTGCTCGCCCTCGTCGAGCACGCCCGCCACCGAGGCGAGGAACTCGGCACGCTCGTCCGGAACAAGGTTGCCCAGCGTCCCCCCGAGGAACGCGATCATCCGTTTGCCGTCCCGCGCCCGCGGCAGGGTGTTCAGGGTGTCGGTGAAGTCGCTGACCACCCCCCGGACCGCCAGCGACGGGAAGTCACGCGCCAGCTCGTGCACCGACGACTCCAGCGCCGCCACCGAGAAGTCCTGCGGGACATACTGCTCCAGGGTTCCGTGGTCGGTGAGCGCGGCCAACAACAGCCGGGTCTTCTCCGACGACCCCGCCCCCAATTCCACCAGCACCTCTGCCGAGGCGGCCGCCGCGATGTCCGCGGCGCTGACCCGCAGCAGTTCCCGCTCGGTCCGCGTCGGGTAGTACTCCGGCAACCGGGTGATCTCCTCGAACAGTTCGCTGCCATGCGCATCGTAGAACCACTTGGGTGGCAGCCACTTCGGTGTCGCCGTCAACCCGATCTGCGCGTCGGTTCGCAGGTTCGCCTCCACCTGCTCCGGCACCAGGTGCACCTCGATCGTCGGCTCGATCATGCCCGTCCCGCCCCTTCCCACTCCGGTATCGCCAGATCGGTGATCTCCAGGTGCCCCGGACGCGCCTGCACCGCGTGCCCGTCCGGCACCGCAACCCAGCCGTCGCGGTCATCGGTCGGTTCCGACGCCACCACCGCGCTTGACTCGTCCACCCGCACGGACAGGGCATGATCGACGGCCGTCGCCCACACCCCGGTACCATCGCTGAGCAGCAGATTCAGCCGCGAGCGCGGCGCCGCCGCCACGACCTCCACGACCAGCTCGCGCAGCGCGTCCGCGGGCGACGACACCGCGAGGCGGCGCCGCAGCAGGGTCCACAGCAACGCCGAATCCGTCAACGCGGGCATCGTCAGCAACTCCACCGCGGGCAGCCACTCCGCGATCGCCGCGACGGACCCCGGCCACCCGGCTATCCGCCCGTTGTGGCTGAATACCCACCGTTCGTGGAGGAACGGGGCGCACGCCTCCCGCGACAGCGGCATCCCCTCGGTGGCCGACCGGACCGCACCGACGACCGCGGACGACCGCACCTGCGCGAGCACCCCGACAACCGCGGGATCCGACCAGATCGGGCTCGCGTTGTGGTACGCCACCGCGGGGGCGGCGCCGTCCGGCCACCACGCCGCGCCGAATCCGTCGGCGTTGACCGTGCCGCCGCCCCGCATGTCGGTCGGCGCCCAGGACTGCCGGAGCAGGCTGTGGGTGCCGCCGGTGATCACCTCGGCCACCGACCTCGGCGGGCCGACATACGCCAGATGCCTACACATCGCGCGCACACCGGAAGCCGGCGAAGATCTGCCTGCGGATCGGGTGGTCCCAGTTCCGGAAGGTGCTCCGGCACACCACCGGGTCGGTGCCGAACGACCCACCCCGCAGCACCCGGTAGTCGCCGCCGAAGAAGACCTCCGAGTATTCCCGATACGGGAACGCCGCGAATCCCGGATAGGGGCGGAAGTCCGAACTCGTCCACTCCCATACGTCGCCGATCAGCTGGTGCACGCCGGACGGGGACGCCCCGCCGGGGTAGGCACCGACCTCCGCCGGCTCAAGGTGCCGCTGCCCGAGATTCGCATGCTCCGCGGTGGGTTCGGCATCGCCCCAGGGGAATCGGCGGGATCGTCCCGTCGCCGGGTCCCACCGGGCGGCGAACTCCCACTCCGCCTCCGTTGGCAGTCGACCCCCCGCCCACCGCGCGAAGGCCTGCGCCTCGAAGTAGCAAACGTGCGTCACCGGCTGCCGCGGGTTCACCGGGGTCATCACCCCGAACACCCGACGCCACCAGGTGCCGGAGGTGTCCCGTTCCCAGAACTGCGGCGCCTCGAGCGACTCGTCCGACCGGTGCGCCCAGCCCCGAGTGCTCCACAGCTCGGGGCGGTCGTAGCCGCCGTCGGCGATGAATTCCAGGTAGCGGGCGTTGGTCACCGGAGCCGCGTCGATCACGAAGGGCGGCAGCGAGACCCGGTGCGCGGGCCGTTCGTTGTCCAGCGCCCAGGGATGGGTGGAGGTGCCCAGTTCGAACTCGCCGCCGGGGAGCGTCACCTCTCCGGCGACGTCCACAACCGCGCCGGGGGCGGGGGCCGCCGTCAGCACCGGGGTGCCGCTGCGCAACTGGTGGGTGGCGAGCATCGTCTCGTCGTGCTGCTGTTCGTGCTGGGCGATCATCGCGAACGCGAACCCGTCCCGCTCCAGGCGTCGGCCCGCCAGCGGTGAGCGGTCCAGAACGTCCCACGTCATCTCCCGCACCTGCCCGACGTAGCCGCGTGCCTCACCCGGATCCAGCAGCGGCAGTGACGGTCTCGCGGAGCGCGCGTGCTGGAACGCGTCGTAGAGGTCGTCGATGTCACGGCGCAGCGGAGCACGCCCGCCGACGTCCCGAACTAGCCACAGTTCCTCCTGGTTGCCGATGTGCGCGAGATCCCACACCAGCGGGGACATCAGCGGGGAGTGCTGCGCGAACAGGTCCCGATCGTCGACACACTCGGTCAGCGCTCGACTGCGGTCGCGGGCCCGGGCCAGGTGCCCGGCGAGCGTCGCCCTGATCCGCTCGGGTGTCGCCGTCTCGTCATGCATCGGCGACCGCCTCGGCGACCGAGCGACCGCGACGACATCGGCGGGCCGCTGCGGCGAGGTCCCCGGCACAGGACTCCGCTCCTTCCGCGGCGAGGTCGAGGAGATCCGCTGCCACGGAACGAATCTCCCGATCCCGGAGGCCGAACTCGGCGGCATCCCGCCAGCGTCCGACGGTCCCCGACGCCAGCACCGTCGCCGCCGCGACCGTCCGCGGATCGCCGAGCAGGGCACCGAGCGCCGCGATCGGCACCCGCCACAGGCCGCCGGGCTGAGCGTCGAGATACCGCACCTCGACGTGTCCGCCCGCGCGCACCGGAGGGAACAGGGTGGTCAGGTGGTAGTCCAGGTCGTCGCGATCGGGTCGCCGCCCGATCTCCGCGTCGAGTTCCCCGTCGAGCCACGCCGCGAAGCTGGCGTCCCGGTCGAGCGACCAGTCGTCACCGCGGCCGCCGCACCCGTTTCGCACGCACAGCAGTGGGGCGTCGAGCGCCCACCGCGCGTAGCCCGCGATCGGCTCTGCCATCGGGGGTGGGGAGGTGCGGCCGTGGTCGAGCTCGAACCAGGTCCGCATCCGCTGCGACGCCCACTCGCCGTCGGGAGCCCCCCGCAGCCTGGGGGAACACGCGAACGCGGCGAGCAACGCCGGCCCCATCGCGTGCAGTGCCGTCCAGCGGGCCGCCACGTCCGCCGGATCCGCGCCGGCATCGACGCTGATCTGGGTGGCGGTGGTGTTGCACATCATCAGTCGACCGAACGGACCGATCCGGTCGAAACGTCGTTGCATCGCAGAATATCTGGGGGCGGGAAGGATCCGCTGGGCACGCCGCTCCACGTCCGCCGCCGCATCATGCATCGCGATCCCGGACCGGTCGAGCAGTCCGCGCAGGTGCGCGGTGTCCGAGGCGAGGGCCTCGCACAGCTCCGCCACCGACGGCAGTGGGGGGCTGGAGAGTTCGATCTGGCCGCCCGGCTCGAGGGTGACGCGGCTACCCGCGGGCAGCGGATCCGCAGGCGAGCGGGCATCGACGGTGGTCGGGGCGTGCGATCCGAGCGCGGCCCGGAAGTCGGCGAGGGCAGGGCGGTGGCCGTCGGGTGATCGGGTCAGCCATTCCAGTTCGGCCCCGATCAGGCGCGGCGGGCCGAGTTTGAAGCAGACGCCACCGACATAGGCCTCCGCGGCGGCCCTGGTGGTGAGCCGACCGGGTCCCGTGTGGGTCGCCATGGTCATCGCCTGCTCCGATCATCGGACGGCACTCGTGCGGCAGTACGGATCGCAGAACGTGACCGACACTAGACCGGTTCCGCCGTCCGTGTCACCCGCGCCACCCGGAACGCGCGGGTAGCGTCGATGCCAGCCGGCGACCAGCGTGGGAGGACCCGATGCTCGATCAGGACCGCGTCCGTACCGACACCCCTGGCTGTCTGGATCGGGTGTTCCTCGACAGTGCGGGGTCGTCGCTGCCCCCGACCCCGGTGCTCGAGGAAACGGTCGCGCACCTGCGGCGCGAGGCGGAGATCGGAGGTTACCTGGCCGCCGCCGAACGCGCCGACGACCTCGCCGAGGTCAAGCTCGCGCTGGCCCGGCTGCTCGGGGCGCAGCCGTCCGACCTCGCGCTGGTCGAGAGCGCAACCCGGGCCTGGTCCGACTTCTTCTACGCGGTCCCGCTGACGGCGGGCGACCGGATCCTGATCACCGAGGTCGAGTACGCGAGCAACGCGATCGCCGCGTTGCAGCGGGCCCGCGCGTCGGGGGCAAGCGTCGAGGTGGTGCCGTCCACCCCGGCAGGCGACGTCGACCTGGACGCGCTGCATCGGATGCTGGACGAGCGGGTGCGGATCGTCTCCCTGGTGCACGCCCCGACCAACGGCGGACTGCTCAATCCCGTCAGGGAGGTCGTCGATCTCGCGCACGCGGTCGGCGCCCTGGTGCTGCTCGACGCCTGCCAGTCCGTCGGCCAGATCCCGGTCGACGTCGGCGTCCTCGGGGTCGACGCGTTGTCCGCCACCGGGAGGAAGTGGTTGCGGGGCCCGCGGGGCACCGGGTTCCTGTACCTGCGACCCGAACTGGCCCGGACGATGGAGCCTGCCGCGCTCGACCTGCACGGCGCGCAGTGGGCGGAGGCGTCCGGCTACCGGCTCGCCCCGGACGCGTCCCGGTTCGAATTCTGGGAGTGCTCGGTCGCCGGGCGTCTCGGGCTCGGCGCGGCGGTGCGGTACCTGCTCGCCCTCGGCGTCGACGAGGTCGCGGCCGCGGTGTCGGCGCGGGCCGAGTTCGCCCGCACCGAGCTCGCCTCGCTCCCCGGGGTGACCGTCCGCGACCTCGGCGGCCATCGCAGCGGCATCGTCTCGTTCACCGTCGACGGCGTCGATCCGGCCACCGCACGGGAGATGCTGGCGGAGAAGAACATCACGGTGACCGTCAGCGGTCGGGGCTCGACCTACGTGGACATGACCCGACGTGGACTCGACGGTGTCCTGCGCGCGTCGCCGCACTACTTCAACACCTTCGAGGACCTCGAACGCCTGGTCGCGGCCGTCGCGGGGCTGTAGCCACCCGCGACGGCCGCGCCCCGCCTCAGCTGAGGTGATGCACCTCCGCCAGCCCGTACACGGGGGTGGGGATGCCCTCGTACCGGGCCTTGAGTTGCAGCGCCAGGTACAGCGAGTAGTGCCGCGACTGGTGCAGGTTGCCGCCGTGGAACCACAGCGCCTCCTGCCGGGTCGGCTTCCACATGTTGCGCTGCTCGCCCTCCCACGGACCCGGATCCTTCGTGGTGTCCGACCCGAGACCCCAGCACTTGCCGACCCGGTCGGCGACCTCCTGCCCCATCAGGTCCGCGGCCCAGCCGTTCATCGAGCCGTAGCCGGTCGCGTAGACCACCACGTCGGCCTCGAGTTCGGTGCCGTCCTCAAGGATCACCGACGTCTCGGTGAGCTCCCGGACGTTGCCGTGTGCCAGCGCGATGTCGCCGTTCGCAACGAGTTCGGCGGCGCCGACGTCGATGTAGTAGCCGGACCCGCGCCGCAGGTACTTCATGAACAGCCCGGAACCGTCGTCGCCGAAGTCATGGTCGAAGCCGACCGCCTCGAGCCGATCGTAGAAGTCCCTGTCCCGCTCGCGGATCGCCTGGTAGATCGGAATCTGAAACTCGTGCATGATCCGGTACGGGAGCGACGCGAACGTCAGATCCGCCTTGTGCGTGGTCATTCCGGCGGCGAGGGCTCGTTCCGAGTACAGGTCACCGAGGCCGAGGTCCATCAGCGAATCCGACTTGACGATGTGCGTCGAGGACCGCTGCACCATCGTCACCTCCGCGCCGTGCTCCCACAGCGCCCCGCAGATGTCGTGGGCGGAGTTGTTTGCACCGATCACGACGGCCTTCTTGCCCGCGTAGGCGTCCGGACCGGGATGCGCGCTGGAGTGGTGCTGGTCGCCCCGGAACTTGTCCATCCCGGGGAAGGTCGGCACGTTCGCCTTGCCCGACATCCCGGTCGCGAGCACCAACTGCTTGGGCCGCAACGTGATCGGTTCACCGTCGCGTTCCACCTCGACCGTCCAGGTGCCCGTCTTCTCGTCGTAGGACGCGGACGTGCACGTGGTCTTCGACCAGTACGGCACCTCCATCACCTTCGTGTACATCTCCAGCCAGTCACCGATCTTGTCCTTCGGCGCGAACACCGGCCAGTTGTCGGGGAACGGCAGGTACGGGAGGTGGTCGTACCAGACCGGGTCGTGCAGGCACAGCGACTTGTAGCGGCCCCGCCACTGGTCGCCGGGCCGGTCGTGCTTGTCGAGCACCAGCGTCGGAACCCCGAGCTGACGCATCCGCGCCCCCAACGCGATGCCGCCCTGCCCGCCGCCGACGATCACCACGTACGGCTGCGCCGTGTATCCGAGCTCGCGGTCCTCGATCTCCCGCTGCTCCGCCCAGGTGACCCGGTCCCGGTCGGCGCCGTGCGCTGCCCCCTTCGGCCTGCGCGCGCCCTGACCCTCCTCGTGCCCCTTCAGCTCCTGCAGGGTGGTCAGCAGCGTCCACGCGAGATCGTCGCGCAGGCGCAGGTGTCCCTCCCCGCGGCCGGTGGCGGTCTCAAATGCGATCCAGGCGGTGACCACCCCGTCCGCCTCGGTCGGCTCCTCGAGGACGCGGAAGCCGGACGGATCGGTGTCGTCGAGCCGGTCCCGCAGCATCGCCGCGACGCCCTCGCGCCCCTCGACCGTCTTGAGGTTCCAGGTGAACGAGACGAGGTCGCGCCAGAAGCTGTCGGTGGCGAACAGGCCTGCCGCGGCCGCCACGTTCCTGGCCGCGAGCGCGGTCTCGAACGCTGCCAGCCAGGCGTCGACGCGCTCCCGCGGGGTGCCGGTGCCGGGTGTGGTGACCGGATCGAGTGTCTGGGTCATGACGCCATCCTTCCGTTGGTGCTGTGATGCAGAGCACACTCTCGAACGCGACGGCGGACAAGCGTTGCAGCGCGTTGCAGCACCGGCGCGGGGCATGTGACACCCGACACAGGGCGGGCATATGCTCGCGGAACCACCAACGAAGGCGGAGGTCGTGGGGATGGTCGGCGCACCCGGATTCGGCGCGATCACGCCGGGGACGGACCTGTCCCGGCACGCGCGCGACCTGGTCCGCATGCACGACGCCGTGATCGGAGGCGGCCGCCCCGCACTGCGGCCGCGCGCGGTGGTGCAGCGGTCGTGGCGTCGGGTCCTCGAATCCGGGCTCGCACCGGACGGCGGCAACACCCGCACGCTGCTCCCCCTCGACGAGATCGAAAACCGCAGGCGCCGGTCCGCGCTGGCCGAGGTGATCGCCGACCTCAACCGGGTGATCGCCGCGGTCGCCGAGGCGTCGCACATGCTGATGGTGGTGGCCGACGCCGACGGCATCATTTTGTGGCGGTCCGGCTCGGCCAGGGTCCGCGGTCGGGCCGACGCGCTCGGCTTCCTGGAGGGCGCCGAATGGACGGAACGAACGGTCGGCACCAATGCGATCGGCACCGCCCTCACGGAAGGCGCACCGGTGCAACTGTTCTCCGGTGAGCACTTCGAGCAGACGCAGCACCCCTGGTACTGCACCGCCGCCCCGATTCACGACCCTCGCACCGGCGACCTGCTCGGCGTCGTCGACGTCAGCGGCCCGGCCCTGACCCTGCACCCGGCGGTCACCGCGCTCGTCGAGACCGCGGTGCGGCTCGCGGAGGCGCAGCTGTGGCGGCATCACGAGGCGCGGCTCGACCGGCTGCGCGCCGTTGCGGCGCCCGCGCTGGCGTCGACGTCGGGGCCGGTGCTGCTGGTCGACGATAACGGCTGGGTCGCGCACTGCGCCGGGGTCGCGGCGACCAAGCGGATCCCGGCTCCCAGCGCGGACCGCACCCTGACCGTCCCCGGGCTCGGCGTCTGCACGCCCGAACGCGTCGGCGACGGCTGGCTGGTGCGGCAGGCCGGCCCGGACACCCGCATCACGATGGAACTGGACCTGTCCGGCCCGCCGGTCGTCGTCGTGACCGGCGACGACGCCACCTGGCGGGCCCCGCTGTCGGGCAGGCACGCGGAGATCCTGCTGCTCCTGCACCACAGCGGCCGCGACGGCCTGTCCGTTGCCGACCTCAGCACCGGCCTCTACGGGGACCCCGACCACGCCGTTGCGGTGCGCGCCGAGATCTCCCGGCTGCGCCGCGTCCTCGGCTCCGTCGTCGACGGTCGGCCCTACCGTCTCGCGGGGTCGGTGCAGTTCACGGTCGCCCTCGGCGACGTCGACCGCCTCGCCGACAGCACCTTCCTCCGACGGTCCACCAGCCCCGGGGTGCGGGCACTTGCCCGGCAGTGGCGGCCGCCCCGCCCCGTCGGGTAAGCTGTCTCGCGTTGTCTCGGCGAGGGTGAACCCGCTTACGCAGGCTCACCGTGATCGACGCGGCCATGGCTGATTCCCAACGAGCACCTGCTCCGGGGCCGTGCGCGTCCGTCGCCCCCCGTTCGAGATGACATCCGACTTGCAAACACTGATGTGATCCGTAGGAGCCGATTCCCATGTCGACAGATGTCAACAACCTCAAGGCCGCCGTCCGCACCGAGTTCGGCAAGGGTGCCGCCCGTCGCGCCCGCCGCGACGGCAACGTGCCCGCCGTGCTGTACGGCCACGGCACCGACCCGCAGCACCTGAGCGTGAACGCCCGCGAGTTCGCCGCGATCCTGCGCGCGCACGGCACCAACGCGGTCGTCACCCTGGACATCGAGGGCACCGAGCAGCTCGCGCTGACCAAGTCGGTCGTCGTCCACCCGATCCGCCGCCACATCGAGCACGCCGATCTGCTGGTCGTGAAGAAGGGCGAGAAGGTCACCGTCGAGGTGCCCGTCGTCCTCACCGGTGAGGCCGCCTCCGGCACCCTGGTCACCCAGGACGTCACCACCATCAAGCTCGAGGTCGAGGCCCTGCACATCCCCGAGCAGGTCGAGATCTCCATCGAGGGCGCCGAGGCAGGCACCCAGGTCCTGGCTGGCGGCGTCGAGCTGCCCACCGGCGCCACCCTCGCCGACGACGCCGAGCTGCTGCTCGTGAACATCGTCGAGGCCCCGTCCGCCGAGTCCCTCGAGGGCGCGGGCGAAGAGGCCGCCGCCGAGGCAGCCGAGGGCGAAGCCGCAGAGGCCTGATCCACCCGCTCGGACCACATCAGTTGACGTCGACGACGCGTCGCCCGCACCGGGCGGCGCGTCGTCGCGCATTCGAAGGACAGGACCGTCAGCGTTGAGCGACTCGACCGACACCGCCCTCGTCGTCGGGCTGGGTAACCCCGGACCCCAGTACGAGAAGACCCGGCACAACATCGGATTCATGGTCGTCGACACCCTCGCCGCCAGGGAACGGTCCCGGTTCAGCGCGCACAAGAAGTCCGGATCCGACGCCGTCACCGTCCGGCTCGCCGGCCGTCAGGTGATTCTCGCGAAGCCGCGCTCCTACATGAACCTGTCCGGGAAGCCGGTCGCCGCACTCGCCCGGTTCTTCTCCGTCGCACCGGCGAATCTCGTCGTGGTGCACGACGAACTCGACCTCGACTACGGCACGCTGCGGCTCAAGCTCGGCGGCGGCGAGGGCGGCCACAACGGGCTGCGCTCGATCTCGCAGGCCCTCGGCACCAAGGACTACCTGCGCACCCGGGTCGGCATCGGCCGACCGCCGGGCCGGATGGACCCCGCCGACTACGTGCTCAAGCCGTTCTCCTCGGTCGAGCGGAAGGAACTGGACCTGGTCCGCGAGGAGGCGGCCGACGCGGTGGAGTTGCTGCTTCGCGTCGGCCTCGAAACGGCACAGAACCAGCTGCACTAGGCGCCCCGCGCCCGTGAGTCCTTCTGGCCCCCCTGTGGGCCGAAAGTACTCACGGAGGTGGGGCGGCAGATGGGTGATTCGCCCGACGCGCGCAGCGGCCCCCACTTCCTAGCGTGGAGTGTCCACCGACACGGGAGGACACCATGACCGCGCAGCACATCGAGACGCTCATCGTCGGGGCCGGACAGGCTGGCCTGGCCACCGGCTACCACCTGCAGCGGCGGGGCCGGGACTGCCTGATCGTGGATCGGCAGGACCGGATCGGCGACAACTGGCGCCAGCACTACGACTCACTTCGGCTCTACACGCCCGCGAAGTACGACGGCCTGCCCGGGCTGCCGTTCCCCGCGGAGGATCGCTGGCACTACCCGGGCAAGGACGAGGTCGCCGACTACCTCGAACGCTACGCCCTGCACTGGGACCTTCCGGTGCGGCTGAGCACCGCCGTGAACCGGCTCACCTCCCGACCCGGCGGCGGGTTCGCCGCCTCGCTCGACGGCGACACCATCACCTGCGACAACATCGTCGTCGCGACCGGCACCTTCGGCCGCACCGCCCACGTCCCCGACGTGGCCGCCGAGCTGTCCCCGGACATCCGGCAACTGCACTCGAGCGACTACCGGCGCCCCGGCCAACTGCTCCCCGGCCCGGCGCTGGTGGTCGGCGCGTCGCATTCCGGCACCGACATCGCCTACGAACTGGCCGGCACGCGTGCGACTACCCTGGCTGGACGGGACTGCGGTCAGATCCCGTTGCCGTGGGATTCGCGCCGGATCCGGCTCGCGCTCCCGGTCCTGGTGTTCGCGTGGCGGCACCTGCTCACCCGGCGGACCCCGCTCGGCCGCAAGGAGATGACCGCGATCCGCTTACACGGCGGACCGATGCTCCGGGTCAAGCGCGCGGACCTGGCCCGCGTCGGCGTGCGCCGGACCACCGCCCGGGTGTCCGGGTCCGTCGACGGCCGGCCCGCACTCGAGGACGGAAGCGTCCTCGACGTCCGGAACATCGTGTGGTGCACCGGGTTCCGTCAGGTGTTCGACTGGATCGAGCCGCCGGTGATCGGCGACGACGGCTGGCCGCGCGAGTATCGGGGCGAGGCGGCGGACGTACCGGGGCTGTACTTCTGCGGGCTCAGCTTCCAGTACGCGTTCAGTTCCATGGTGTTTCCCGGCGTCGGACGGGACGCCGACTACGTCGCGCGCAGGATCGCCGACCGCACCGGCATCCGCCGGCCTGTTCAGCAGGCTGCCTGATCGCCGTATCCTCGACACGTGGGCGTGGTCGAACGCCTGGTGCGGGCGCGGGAATCCTACGAACGCCGAGAATGGGTCGCGGCGTACGAAGCGCTGAGCGATGCCGCTGTCGCCACCGCCCTCGACGGAGACGACTTCGCCCGGCTGGCAGCGGCAGCGCACCTGACGGGCCGGAAGAACGACTGCGTCGCCGCCTGGCAGCGCGCCTGCCAACTGCGTCTCGAGTCCGGCGACCGGACCGGGGCCGCTGGCTGCGCGGTCCAGCTCGCAATGCTGCTGCTGACCACCGGGGAGGTGGCGGTCGGCAACGGCTGGGTCGAGCGGGCGCAGCGACTGCTGGCCGAGGTGCCCGGCGACGTCGTGGAGCGCGGATACCTGCAGATCGCGCTGATGTACCGCAGCCTGTCCGCCAGCGACTTCGCCAACGCGGCCGCCCGCGCCGACGACATCGTCGCGCACGGCCGACGGTTCGAGGACCCCGACCTGATCGCGATGGGCCTGTCCGCGCGCGGTCGCCTAGCCCTGTACGCGGGGGCGGTGCCCGAGGGCGTCGCCCTGCTCGACGAGGCGATGGTCGCGATCTCCGGCGGCGAGGTGTCGACCGTCTTCGCCGGTTACGTCTACTGCACGGTCATCGAGGGCTGCCAGGAGATCGCCGACATCGGCCGGATGTCCGAATGGACGATGGCGCTGACCACCTGGTGCGAACGTCAGCCCGGCCTGATCGCTTTCGCCGGGCAGTGCGCGGTGCACCGCGGGCAGATCATGCGCTGGCGCGGCGCCTTCGATGCTGCCCTCGAGGAGTTCGACGTGGCCGTGCGCCGCTACCTGGCGGCCGACACCCCGGTCGCCGCCGGACTGGCGACCGCCGAACGCGCGGACGTGCTGCGGTTGCGTGGCGACTACGACGCGGCCGCCGCCGCGTACGCGCAGGCAGTCGAGTACGGGCACGAGCCGCAGCCCGGCATGGCGCTGCTGTGGCTCGCCCGCGGCCGCACCGCCGCGGCCCTCGGCGCGGCCCGGCGGCTGCTCGCCGAACGCGCCGACCCCGTGCACCGCTGCTCGGTGCTGCCCGCCGCGGTCGAGATCCTGCTCGCCGCCGGCGAGATCGACGAGGCGTCGGTATGCGCCGCGGAGCTGTCCGCGACGGCCGAACGCTTCGGGGTCGACGCGGTGCGCGCGGCCGCGAACGCGGCGGCGGGGCGGGTCGCCGCAGCCCGATCGGAGCCGGCCACCGCGATTGCCCATCTCCGCCGGGCGGCGCGCGGCTGGCACGACCTCGGGTCCCGGTACGAGGCGGCACGCTGCCGGGTCCGGATCGGCTGCGCGCTGCGCGACCTCGGCGACGAGACCTCCGCGATCACCGAATTCGAATCCGCCAGAAGGTGTTTCCACACCATCGGCGCCGCCCCCGCCGAGCACGAGGTGGACATGCTGCTGCGACCGGCCACACCCGGCGGGCTCACCGCTCGCGAACTGGAGGTGCTGCGGCTCGTCGCCGCCGGCCGAACCAACCCGGCGATCGCCGCCGAGCTGGTGCTCAGCGAGAAGACGGTGGCACGGCACCTGTCGAACATCTTCGGCAAGCTGAACGTCACCTCCCGGACCGCTGCGGCGGCGTTCGCGTTCGCGCATCACCTGACCTGATCGGTCATCCACGCAGCAGGGCGGCCGAATGGGAGCGGCGCAGCTTGCCGGAGGACGTCTTCGGGATGCTGCCCGGCCCGAGCACCGCGACCGTGCGGGGCCGCACCCCGATCTCGGTGACGACGGCGTGCACCACCTCGTGCTCGATGCGTCGCACCTCCGCCGGGTCGTCGATCGCGTTGGTCTCGACGGCGACGGCGAACGACTCACGCCGGTTCCCTGCGTCGAGCCGCACCGCGACCGCGTTGCCGGGGCGCACGCCGCGGACCGTCAGCGCGGCCCGTTCGATGTCGGTGGGATAGACGTTGCGGCCGCCCATGATGATGACGTCCTTGACCCGGCCGCACACCACGACGAGACCGTCCTCGGTGAAGTACCCGACGTCACCGGTGCTGAGCCAGCCGTCCGCGTCCTGCGCGGGACGCGGGCCGTCGACGGTGAGGTAGCCGGGTGTGACGGACCGGCCGCGGACCTCGATCACCCCGACGTTCCGTGCGGGCAGGTCCCTGCGCTCCTCGTCCACGACGCGCCCCTCGAGGTCGGACACCACCTTGCCGAGGGTGACCATTCTGCGTGCGTTGTGCCGCGTCGATGGGACGGCGCTGCGCATCGCGTCAAGCAGGTCGGGATCGACGAGGTCGAGGACCATCCCCCGCCCCGGCGACGGCAACGACACCGCGAGCGTCACCTCCGCCATCCCGTAGGTCGGGGCCAGCGCCGCCGGGTCCAGACCGAACCGCTCGCCCGCCGCGGCGAGGGCAAGCATGGTGTCCGCGTCCACCGGTTCGGCCCCGTTGAGCAGGCAGCGCATTGACGACAGGTCGTACGCCCCGTCGGGCGCCTGCTCCAGCCGCCGCGCGAGCAATGAATACGCGAAATTCGGTGCTGCGCTCACCGTTCCGCGGTATCGACCGATCAGGTCCGCCCACAGCAGCGGGGCGTGCAGGAAGTCGAGCGGGGTGACGACGACAACCTCGGCGCCCATCTGCATCGGCAGGGTGAGGAAGCCGACCATGCCCATGTCGTGGAAGAGGGGCAGCCAGCTGATCATCACATCGTTCTCGACGTCGACCTTGAGCCGGTTCACCATGGCGCACGCGTTCGCGTAGAAGTTCGCGTGCGTGATCCGCACCGCCTTCGGCGATCCGGTGGATCCGGATGTCAACTGCTGCAACGCCACATCGGATTCGTGCGCGTCGAGTGCGTCGACCGGATGTCCGGCGAGCAGCCGGTCGACGGGGAGGACGGTGATTCCGCGGGCCGCGAGGACGGGCGCGGCCGCGTCGAACGGGGCACCGAGCACCACCGCGTGCGCACCGATCATCGTCACCACGAGCTCGGTGTCCCGTGCCCACACCTCGAGGTCGGTGCGGGGGGTCGGCTGGTGCAGCATCGTGACCGCCGCGCGGCGCATCCAGATCGCCTGGCATACCGGGGCGATGTCGGCGGGCAGCCCGGCAAGGACGGCGACCGCGTCGCCCGGTCCGACGCCCGCCGCGCCGAGGCCGCCCGCCACCCGTCGAGCGCGGAGGTGGATCCGACCCCAGGTCTGCCGCACCGGGGCATCGGGTTCACCGGTGACCAGCCCTCGACTGCTGGTCACGGAGGTTTCGTACATCTCGTCGGTGAATCTGCTCATCGCGCACTCCCCACCGGGTCCCCACACGCACAACCCTCGATCGCCGCTGTTGTGTTATACGTCACACGGGCCGTGGTGTTACACCCAAAGCATGCGCCCGGGTTCGGTGATGCGTGTCGGAACGGACGATCCCGCTGCGGGTAACCTGGAGAACCGGCGTATCGCCACTGCCCGCACGCCCGACGAGCAGACCCCAGTCCGTAGTGAGGAAGATTTCGGTGACCGAGCCCGCGTCGACGACCGCCGCCCCCGACAAGTCCGTCAAGGCGCTCGCCGCGGAGGCCGGGCGCAGGCGCACCTTCGCGGTCATCTCCCACCCCGACGCGGGCAAGTCGACGCTCACCGAGGCGCTCGCCCTACACGCGAAGATGATCGCCGAGGCGGGTGCCGTGCACGGCAAGGCGGGCCGCAAGTCGACGGTGTCCGACTGGATGGAAATGGAGAAGGCGCGCGGCATCTCCGTCAGCTCCACCGCGCTGCAGTTCAACTACAAGTCCCCCGAGACCGACCCGGACGAGGAACCGAACGTCGTCAACCTGGTCGACACCCCCGGCCACTCCGACTTCTCCGAGGACACCTACCGGGTGCTCACCGCCGTCGACGCCGCGGTCATGCTGATCGACGCCGCGAAGGGTCTCGAGCCGCAGACCCTCAAGCTGTTCCAGGTGTGCCGGCACCGCGGCATCCCGGTCGTCACCGTGATCAACAAGTGGGACCGGCCCGGCCAGTCTCCGCTGGAACTGCTCGACGAGATCCAGGACCGGATCGGCCTGACCCCGACTCCGCTGTACTGGCCGGTGGGCATCGCGGGCGACTTCCGCGGCCTGCTGCGCCGCGGGGCGGACGGCGCCCCCCGCGAGTATGTTCGCTTCACCCGCACCGCTGGCGGCGCGAAGATCGCGCCCGAGGAGATCCTCGATGCCGACCTCGCCGCCGACCGGGACGGCGAGGCGTGGGCGACCGCGGTCGAGGAGAGCGAGCTGCTGTCCGCGTCCGGGCAGGACCACGACCAGGAGATGTTCCTCGCCGGCCAGACCTCGCCGGTGATCTTCGCGTCCGCGATGCTGAACTTCGGCGTCCGGCAGATCCTCGACACCCTCGTCGCGCTTGCCCCGTCGCCGGGGGCCCGCGACGACATCGCCGGGGCCCCGCGCGAGGTGACCGACCCGTTCAGCGCTGTCGTGTTCAAGGTGCAGGCGGGCATGGATACCGCCCACCGGGACCGGCTCGCGTTCATGCGCGTCGTGTCCGGGGTCTTCGAACGCGGCATGGTCGTCACCCACGCGCAGACCGGCAAGCCGTTCGCCACCAAGTACGCGCAGACCGTGTTCGGTCGGGAACGGTCCACCGTCGACAGCGCCTACCCCGGCGACGTCGTCGGCCTCGTCAACGCGACCGCGCTCGCCCCCGGCAACACCCTGTTTACCGAGACCAAGGTGGAGTTCCCGCCGATCCCGTCGTTCGCCCCGGAGCACTTCTCGACGCTGCGGGCGGAGAGCGCGAGCAAGTACAAGCAGTTCCGGCGGGCCGTGGAACAACTCGACTCCGAGGGTGTGGTGCAGATCCTGCGCAACGACATCCGCGGCGACGCGTCGCCGGTGATGGCGGCCGTCGGGCCGATGCAGTTCGAGGTCGTCGCGGCCCGGATGAAGGCCGAGTTCAACGTCGAGGCGCGGATGGAGGGGTTGCCCTACCAGCTGGCGCGGCGCACCGACGCCGAGTCCGCCGTCGAACTCGGCCGGCAGCGGGGCGTCGAGGTGTTCACCCGTTCCGACGGCGTCATGCTCGCCCTGGTCAGCGACAAGTGGCGGCTGCAGTACATCCAGAAGGAGCACCCCGACCTGACCCTCGAGCCGCTCGTCGCCACCGCCGACTAGTGAACCCGCTCGTCGCGCTGTTCGACGCCCAACTGCACCTCGGCGGCGCGACCATCCTGTGGCGCGAGATCATCGGCAACGGGTTCGGCATCGCGTCCGCGATCGGCGGCATGAAGCGGGTGCTGTGGGCGTGGCCGATCGGCATCGCGGGCAACGCGCTGCTGTTCACGGTGTTCATGGGTGCGCTCTTCCACACCCCGCAGGAGCTGAACCTGTACGGGCAGGCCGGACGGCAGCTGATGTTCATCTCGGTCAGCGTCTACGGCTGGGCGCGATGGCTGCGGTCCCGGCACGAGTCCGGGCAGGCGGTGCTGCCGCACTGGGCGCCGCGCCGCGACCGGGTGCTGCTGGTCGCGGCGATGGTGCTCGGCACGGCGGTGTGTGCGCAGATCTTCGAGCGGATCGGCTCGTACGGGCCGTGGCCGGAGGCCTGGATCTTCACCGGGTCGCTGCTCGCCACCTACGGGATGGCCCGCGGCTGGACCGAGTTCTGGCTGATCTGGATCGCGGTCGACGCCGTTGGTGTTCCGCAGTTGTTCCTGGCCGGCTACTACCCGTCGGCGGTGCTGTACCTCGTCTACGGCGCGTTCGTGGTGTGGGGATTCGCGGTGTGGCTGAGGATTCAGCGGCGCCACCCCGACCGGTGTGGGCCCCAGCCATGACGGTGGGGCCCACACCCGCGGCTGCGGTCAGTTGCTCCCGCTGCTGCCGTCGCTACCGGAACTGAAGCCCGACAGGGTCTCGAAATCCCAGGTCGTGCATCCGAACCGGATCTTGTCCACGAACTGCGTGCTTGCCGCCGCCCCGGAGCCCACCTGGACCCCGTAGTTGGTGATCTGGGCCTCGGGGTTGGCATCCTTGATGGTCTGGAGCGAGACCGGGGTACGTCCACTCGTCCCCGCAATATCGCGGGTGCTCCACCACTGACCGTCCTCGAGGTTCGAGTAGCTCTTCCACTGCCCGGCCGCGGGATTGCCACCGTTGTAGCGCGGCTCCCAGACGAGCGAGGTGAATCCCACGTCGTGGCCGTCGCCGCCGGAGTCGGTGCGCTCGGCACCGATCACCCGCAGCTGGTAGGACGGCCCGACATTACCGTCGAGGAACATATCCATGCCCAGACCCTCGGCCTGCACAAGTGCAGTGTGGGTGGGGTGCAGGAAGGCGACCACGTCCGAGGGTCCGTCGACCCCGACGTCGAGCGAGCCCGCGCCGGTCCCGCCCGAAACACCCTCGGGGTTCTCGGCGAACTGCGGTGCCCTCGAGCTGTCGGGATGCCAACCCCACTGCAGGAAGGGATACACCGTGGTCGTTCCGCAGAACAGGCTGCCGGTCGAGTTTCCGGTCCAGCTGCTTCCCTCGGCGCTGCCCCCGAGACTGCCCATGTCCAGGGATTGCGCTGCCGCCGGGGGCGCCGCGGCGACGAGCCCTGCCGCCGCGAATGCGGCCGCGGCCCCACCGATCCAAGTGTTCCACTTCGCCATGCGTCCTCCAACGTCTTCGCTCGGGAAGGCACACGCCTCCGCGAGGCTTTCGTGGTTGCGGATTCGTGACTTGTAGGCGCCTACGGTGGTGAAACGTAACACGACCGATCGGCCTGCGCCGGGTACGCGGCACGCCGAGACCAATCCGTCACCCCGCGAATGTGCCACGACTGGAATGACTTTCGCCAGGCCAGGTGAATGTCGACAGTTCACCATCGGACACCGTCGAGACTCGATTCGGGTGGGCGGCGGCGTGTCCCGGCGGATCTACCGGCTCAGATCCCGGTGCGGCGCACCAGCGCGTCGGCGATGCTCGGCGACACCGAGCCGACGAGCCGGAGCAGTTCGGCGTAGCCCGGCATCACTTCGACCGGCCGGGTGCGGACGGCGTCGACCAGCCAGGAGGCCGCCTGGTCGGCGGTGAGCGCTGGCATCGCGTCGTAGTCCGCGGTCGGGGCGATCATCGGGGTCCGGATGAGCGGGAAGTGCACCGTCGTGACCGCGACCCCGCGGCCGGCGACCTCCGCGCCGAGGTCCCGACCGAAGGCGGCGATCGCGGCCTTCGACGCGTGGTAGGCCGCGAACTTCGGCATCACGCCACCGGGCACGCCCCACGTCGCGACGTTCACGACGTGCCCCCGCCCCCGGTCGAGCATCCCCGGCAGCAGGGCCAGCGTCAGCCGCACCGGACCGAAGTAGTTGAGCGCCATCGTGCGTTCGTAGTCGTGGACCCGGTCCACCGTCTCGGAGACGGGCCGCCGAATGGAGCGGCCCGCGTTGTTCACCAGCACGTCCAGCGGCCCGTGCTCGGCGTCGACCCGCGCCGCCAGGTCGGCGATCGCATCCGGGTCGGTGAGGTCGCACGGGATGCTGTGTGCGGCCCCGCCTGCGGCCCGAATCCGGTCCCGCACCACCGCCAGGTCGTCGGCGCCGCGCGCCACCAGGATCACCTCGGCCCCGCGGTCGGCGAAGGCCGTCGCCGCGGCCTCGCCGACACCGGAGGACCCGCCGGTGAGCAGGATCCGGGTTCCGCGGATCGGGTGGCCGCGGCCCGGCAGCACCGCGGAGGTGAGGGTGCGCAGCGACGGGAGCGGTTGCAGGGCAGCGCGGGTGACGATCTCGGAAATCATCCGTCGAGTGTGCATCGCCGCGCCGCGCCGGTCACGACGGCGATTCGGCTTCGGCCTGCGGGGTGATCGCCATTGCCCAGCGGTTCGAGGTCAACTGCAGGCTCGGCATGTCGGCAAGCGAGATCACCAGTTCGTAGGTTCGTTCATACCCGGTGTGCGCGATCCGCCACTCGCCGGACTCGTCGCGGGCATAGCGGTCGTGATAGAAGGCCGCACCGCGCAACAGCATTCCGTCCTCCGGGATGATCACCGTGTCCGCGAGCACCCACGTTCCGGCCGCGGAGTCGCCGGTGATGTCGATCTCCGGTTGCCCGCACAGATGCTCGGTCAGCACGTGTGGTCCGAGCGTGATCTCCATGAACGAGCACAACGCATCCCGGTCCTCGAACCGGAGGTGCTCACCGTAGGTGGCGGTGGCGTCGGGGAGCAGCGTCTCCCGAAACAGCTCCCAGTCCTTCGTGTCCAGCGCCCGCGTGTAGCGATGCTTGAGTTTCGTAATCTCCGCGAGTGCCTCGAGATCCATCACGCGCGCCTTTCACGACGGGACCATGAACGCCAGGACCGACCCGCCCGTCAGCCTAGTCGTCTTCCCGCCCGCTGGCGCACCGAACACGTCCGCCGTCATTCACCCGGTGGAGTCGTCAGTCGAGATCCGCGGCCAACTCCATCCAGCGTTCCTCCGCGGATTCCTTCTCCGCCACCACCGCGCGCAGCTCCGCGTCCAGCTTCTGCAGTTCTCCCGGATCGGTGGCGGCCGCCGCCAGCGAGGCGTGCAGCGTTGCCTCCCGATCGGACAGCTTCGCGACCTGCCGTTCGATCCGGCTCAACTCCTTGCGCGCGGCCCGGTCGGCCGCGCCGTCCCGCACCGAACTCGTGGTTGGCGCACTGACCGGCGCCGGACCCGGCGCGGCCGCCCGGTCAACGGCTGCCCTGCGGCGCAGGTATTCCTCGATGCCGCCGGGCAGGTTGGTCAGCCTGCCGTCGCCGAACAGCGCCCAGGTGGAGTCGCAGATCCGCTCGATCAGGTACCGGTCGTGGGAGATCACCACGAGGGTGCCCGCCCAGCCGTCGAGGATGTCCTCGAGCTGCTGCAGGGTGTCGATGTCGAGGTCGTTGGTCGGCTCGTCGAGCAGCAGCACGTTGGGTTCGCCCATCAGCACCCGGGTCAGCTGCAGGCGGCGACGCTCGCCACCGGACAGGTCCCCGACCGGGGTGCGCTGCCGTGCCGGGGTGAAACCGAGCCGCTCGGCCAGCTGACCGGCGGACATGTCCTTGTCCCCCAGCGTGATCCGCTCGGCAACGTCCTTCACGGCGTCGAGCACCCGCATGTCGGTGGGCAGGTCGTCGAGTTCCTGCCGCAGCCAGCCGATCGCGACGGTCTGGCCCTGGATGCGCCGACCCGCCGCCGGCTCCAGCTCACCGGCCAGGTTGCGCAGCAGCGTGGTCTTGCCGGACCCGTTGACCCCGACCAGACCGACCCGCTCACCCGGCGCGAGCCGCCAGGTCAGGTCGTGCACGAGTTCCCGGCCGTCCGGGGTCGTCAGCCGGGTGTCCTCAAGTTCGATGACGACGCGGCCGAGCCTGCGTTTGGCGAACGACGCCAGCGCGACCGTGTCCCGCGGCGGCGGCACATTCGCGATCAACGCCTCCGCCGCCTCGACCCGGTACCGGGGCTTGGACGTCCGTGCCTGCGGGCCGCGGCGCAGCCACGCAAGTTCCTTGCGGGCCAGGTTCTGCCTGCGCTCCTCGGCGGCGTCGGCCTGCCTGGCCCGTTCGGCGCGCGCGAAGATCCAGTCGTTGTAGCCGCCGTCGTAGCTCTCGACCTTGCCGCCGACGACCTCCCAGGTCCGGGTGGCGACGGTGTCGAGGAACCAGCGGTCGTGGGTGACGACGACCAGTGCGCTGCGCCGGGACAGCAGGTGCTCCGCCAGCCACTGCACACCCTCGACGTCGAGATGGTTGGTCGGCTCGTCGAGCACCAGCAGGTCCAGGTCCTGCACCAGCGCCGCGGCCAGCGCGACCCGACGCCGCTCCCCGCCCGACAACCCCTCCACGCCCCGGTCCAGTCCCACCGCGTCGATGCCGATGCCCGCGAGGATGGACCGGATCCGTGCGTCACCCGCCCACTCGTGCTCGGCCATCCCCAGCGGCGCCAGCACCACGTCGGCGACGGTCGCGCCCGCCGGGAGGACACCGCGCTGGGTCACGACCGCCATCCGCAGATCCCCGACCCGACTGACCCGGCCGGAGTCGGGTTCCTCGAGACCGGCGAGCACCTCGAGCATCGTGGTCTTGCCGCCGCCGTTGAGGCCGACGACACCGATTCGTTCGCCCTCCTCGACGCCGAGCGAGACCGAGTCGAGCAGGGGCTTGATGCCGAACGACTTCGACACCTGCTCCAGGTTGATCAGATTCGCCATCAGTGTTCCGTTTCCCGCTCGTCGTCGATGATGCGTGCGCCGGGCACCGGCCCGTGCGCGACCCGGACCGTGCGGCACACGCCTGCCCCCGCCAGTTCGGCACCGACCGCGACCGCGGAGTCCGCGTCGGCGCAGAGGAAGGCGCAGGTGGGGCCCGAGCCGGACACGATGCCCGCCAGCGCGCCCGCGGTGGTCCCCGCGCGCAACGTGCGTCGCAGCTCCGGCTTGAGGGACAGGGCGGCGGGCTGCAGGTCGTTCCCGAGCAGCGGGGCGAGCTGGCCCGGATCCCCCGCGGCGAGCGCCTGAATCAGGTCCTCGGCACCGCCGATCCGCGGCGGGGCGCCCACCGCGCGCAGCCGATCGAGTTCGGCGAACACCGCAGGCGTGCTCAACCCGCCCTTTGCCAGCGCGAGCACCCAGTGAAAACTGTTGCGCGACAGCACCGGAAGCAGCTCTTCGCCCCGGCCGGTCCCGAGCGCGGTCAACCCGTGCAGCGTGAACGGGACGTCGCTGCCGAGTTCCGCGCCGAGCACGAGCAACTCGTCGCGATCGAGGCCGAGCCGCCACAGTTCGTTCAGCCCGACCAGCGTCGCCGCCGCGTCGGCGCTTCCGCCGGCCATCCCGCCCGCAACCGGAATCCCCTTGACAATCGTGATCGCGACCTCCGGGGACCGCCCCGCCCGCCGGGCGAGCAGTTCGGCGGCCCGCCACACCAGGTTGCTGCGATCGGTCGGCACCGCCGCCGCGTCCTCGCCCCGCACCCGGACCGACAGGGTCTCGCTCTCGGTGAGCACGACGTCATCCCCGAGCGACAGCGCCTGGAACACCGAGGTCAGGTCGTGATAGCCGTCCTCGCGCAGGTCACCGACTCCCAGGTGGAGGTTCACCTTCGACGGCGCACGGACGGTCACCGGGCGCGGAACTACGGACAGCACGGGGACCCAGCCTAGTGGAGGCCACCCGGGCCCAGCACCGGACCGGGCACGGCCGCTGGACATCGGCCGCGCCGCGGGCGACCTGCCGGGATCACTGCCACACCGAAGTCACCTGTGCTGCCGCGAATCTCGTCGATCCGGCTCAGATCATGACACCGGCGAGGCCGACCCCCGCGACGGTTCCTCCCGCGATCAGCAGCGCCAGCGGCGCCGACCCGGTCATCACCGCGGCTGGCGTCGCGGCCACCGCCGCGGAGGTGAGCGCGATGACCGTGGACGATCGCATGCGGGTGTCACCGCGGCGGGGGCGGTGCCTGCCGTGTGCGCTGTGGTCCATGTCGGAACTCCTTCCTGCCGAGGTCGCGGACCCGCCGGCATGGACGCAGGTGGTCACAGGCCCACCACCCGTTCGAGTTCGGCGAGTTCGGTGTCGAGGTGGTCGAGCAGCGGCGCCAAGGCCGGAACGGTGCGCCTGCACCCGGTGAGGCCGAACGCGATCTCGCTGTCGGTGCTGGTGCAGGTGATGTTGAGGGCCTGCCCGTCCACCGGGATGGACAGCGGGTACAGCGCGGTCATCCGGGCGCCGTTCCAGTACAGCGGGGCGCGCGGACCCGGCACGTTGGAGATCATCACGTTCGCCGGGCGGATCGGACTGTGGCGGCCCAGCACGATCCCCAGCGCCAGCGGCGCGACCCCCAGCGCACTCATCGCCCGGATCTGGGTGGCGCTCCGGGACCGCATCGCGTCCTTGCCGTCGGCCATCGCCGCCCGGACGACACCGAGCCGCTCCTCGGGATCGGCGAGATGGGTGCCGAGATTGCAGGTGAGCATGCCGATCTCGTTGCCCTCGCCGCCCCGGTGCTGCTCGTTGCGCAGCGACACCGGCACCATCGCGTGCAGCGGTTCGGCGGGCAGCGCGTCGATGTCGGCGAGGAAGGTCCGCAGGGCACCCGCGCACATCGCCAGCACCACGTCGTTGATCGTCGCGTCCGCGCACTTGGCCACCAGCCGCAGCCGTTCCAGCGGCCACGACCGGGCCGCGAACCGCCGGGCACCGCCGATCGGCACGTTGAGCAGCGACGACGGCGCGGCAAGTGCCAGGGTTCCGCCGCGCCCGTGCACCGCCCGATCGACCGTGTCGACGAGCGCGGGCACCAACCCCATCGCCTCACCGATCGCCGCCCGGGCCGCCCGCGCCGCCGCGCCAGCGAGGTCGGCCGCGCCCTCCGCCGCCGCGGCCGGAACCAGCTCCAGCCTCGGCGCTGCCGGCTCCCATGGCGCGGGCATGTCCCTGGCGTCCTGATCCTCGCTGAGGGCCGACCGCAGCAAGCGCATCGCCGCGACACCGTCGGCAAGGGCGTGATGGATCTTCGTGTACACGGCGAACCGTCCGTCCGCGAGGCCCTCGATCAGGTGCATCTCCCACAGCGGCCGATCCCGGTCGAGCAGGCTCGCGTGCAGGCGCGACACCAGCGTCATCAGCTCGGCGACACCACCGGGCTGGGGTAGCGCATCGTGCCGGACGTGATGCGCCAGGTCGATCTGCTCCTCGGTCTCCCAGCCCCACTGCCCGAGGGTGGTCAGGGATCGACGCGGGCGAGACCGCAGCCGCGGCGAGACCCAGTCACGCTCCAGTGCGGCGTCGAGCATGTCCCGGACGTCGCGGGCACTGCCGCCTTCGGGCGGCTCGAACAGGACCAGTCCGCCGACGTGCATCGGATGCTCCCGGGATTCGCCGAGCAGGAACATCGAGTCGGTGGGGGGCCATCGGCAGGAGCATGGTCAACCAATCAGGTCCGGTGTGGTGATGTACGTCACCTCGGGTCACAAACAAATGTGATAATGGTCACGGTTCGATCATGATGCTGTTTTTCTACAGCATCGAGCGCTAGGTCACCACCTGGGCGAACGTTCAGAATGCTCCGTGTCGTCGATCCGCGCACCGAACGCCCGCGTCGACGGAAGCCGCACGGGCGCCCGGCGCGGCGCTCACCTGCGGCGACACCAGGTGCGGCGCCGACCGCGCTACTCCGGGTCACAGAAAGCCCACGCTGTGGGATCGCGGCGCGTGGCGGATCGCTACTGACGAGTACGCGCAAAGCTACTCGAAAGTAGCCATTCGGGAACGCCGACCCCACCCGATCTGTATGCGAATACCGTTGCGGCAAAACGATGTTGAGTGACCCGTAACGACATGACAGCGCCACCGAAATAATGCATGCTGGCTTATCGGTAGCGCCGTTCACGCACCGGAGGAAGCACCGGAATCCCACCGGTCGACCGTCGACCGCGACGACCTCCGCCCGCTCGGTGTGCCGGTGATCCAGCGGCCGTCCGTCCCGTCACGGGCAGTCGAGCGTCCCGCGCTCAAGCCCCGAGGTTCGTCGCCATGAGGTTTGTCGCGGTCGCGGCCTGTCCGCATCGGGTGCCCGTGCACGCGCGTGGACGACAACTGTGAACAAACGAGGTACGAGGAACGGTGGCCAACCAGATGTTCAGACGAATTGCAGTCGTCAACCGGGGGGAAGCGGCGGTACGCCTGATCCGTGCGGTCCGGGAGATCAATGCGGAGAATGCCTCGGCGTCCGGTGACGCGGCCATCACCGTCATCGCACTGCACACCGACGCCGAGCGGCGCGCGATGTTCGTCCGGCAGGCCGACGAGGGCGTCACCCTGCGCCCCTCCACCACCGCGGCCACCCCGTACCTCGACCATGCCGAACTTGAGCGCGCCCTGGTCGAGGCCCGCGCCGACGCCGTCTGGGTCGGCTGGGGCTTCGTCGCCGAGGACCCGGCGTTCGCCGAGGTCTGCGCCCGGCTCGGGATCACGTTCATCGGCCCGTCCGCCGAGGCGATGCGCCTGCTCGGCGACAAGGTGGAGGCGAAGCTGCTCGCCGAGAAGGTCGGCGTCCCGGTCGCCCCGTGGTCCGGCGGCCCCGTCGAGACCCGCGCCGACGCCCGCAGGCACGCCCAGGCCATCGGCTACCCGCTGATCATCAAGGCCCGCTCCGGCGGCGGCGGCCGCGGCATCCGCAAGGTGTACGCCGAGGAGGAGCTCGAGCTCGCCCTCGAACGCACCCAGGGCGAGGCCGAACGGTCGTTCGGCGACCCGGTCGTCTTCATCGAACGGCTGGTCACCGAGGCCCGCCACGTCGAGGTCCAGGTGATCGCCGACGCGCACGGCAACGTCTGGGCGCCCGGCGTCCGGGACTGCTCCATCCAGCGCAAGAACCAGAAGGTCATCGAGGAATCCGCGTCCCCGCTGCTGACCGCCGAGCAGTCCGCCCAGCTCCGGACGGTGTCCGCGGAGCTGGTCAAGGCCGCCGGCTACTGCGGCGCCGCCACCGTCGAGTACCTCTACCAGCCCTCCCAGCAGGTGTTCACCTTCCTCGAGGTCAACACCCGCCTGCAGGTCGAGCACCCGATCACCGAATTCACCACCGGACTCGACCTGGTCAAGCTGCAGATCCAGGTCGCATCCGGCCGCCCGCTGGTCGGCGAGTGCCCCACCGAGTTCGGTCACGCGGTCGAGGCCCGGCTCAACGCCGAGGACGCCGACAACGGGTTCGCTCCCGCACCGGGCACCGTCCGGCTGCTGAAGTTCCCGCTCGGCTCCGGGCTGCGTGTCGACACCGGCATCGCGCAGGGCGACGTCATCCCGCCCGACTACGACTCGATGGTCGCCAAGGTCATCGCCTGGGGCCGGGACCGCGCCGAGGCCTTCGCCCGGCTGCGCACCGCGCTGCGCGAGACCACGGTGGTCCTCGACGGCGGCACCACCACCAAGTCGTTCCTGCTCGACCTGCTCGACCGCGAGGAGGTCGTCACCGCCTCCGCCGACACCGGCTGGCTCGACCGCACCGGCACGGGCACCGCGAACGGCCCGACGCCCGCCGCCGCGATCGCGCTGCTCGCCACCGCCATCGGCGTTTACGACGCCGAGGAGGCCCGCGAGCGCAGCGCCTTCCTCACCTCCGCCCGCGGCGGACGGCCCCGCACCAAGAACACCCTCGGACGCGGCGTCGAGCTGAGCTACCAGGGCCAGGCGTACCAGTTCGAGGTCGGCCAGGTCGGCCCGCACCGCTACCGCGTCGACGGCGACAGCGGTGCGGTCGAGGTCGAGGTGGACCGGCTCGGCGAGTACGAGCGGCGTCTCGTCGTCGGCGGGCGGCGCCACCACGTCGTCTCCGTCACCGGCCCCGCCCACCACCTCGTCGAGGTCGACGGCATCAGCCACCAGATCAGCCAGGACGAGGCGGGCGTCGTCCGGGCGCCCTCGCCCGCGGTCGTTGTCGCGCTGCCCGTCGCCGTCGGTGACGAGGTCGAGGCAGGCGACACCCTCGTCGTGCTTGAGGCGATGAAGATGGAGACCGCGATCCGGGCGCCGTACGCCGGCACCGTCCGCGAGGTCCTCGCCACCGTGAACGCCCAGGTCGACGCCGGTGCGGCGCTGCTGCGGGTGGATCAGGTCGCGGAGGAGACCGTCACCACCGCCGCCCCGCGGGTCGAGTTCGCTGCCCCCGCCGCGCGGGACCGGGACGACCTCACCGAGGCGCTGGCACGGCTCGACGCGCTCACCGCGACGATCACCGGTTTCGACGTCGACGACACCCGCGCCGCGACGCTGCGCGGCGAGTACGAGGCGCTGCGCGACCGGCTGCCGGAATCCGACCCCACCCTGGTGCGGGCCGAGCTCGCGCTGCTGACCACGTTCGCCGACCTGTGTGAGCTGTCGCGGAACCGCCCGACCGACGGCGACGACACCGACGAGCGGGTGCACTCCCCGCGCGAGCACTTCCACTCGTTCCTGCACTCGCTGGACGTCGAGCTCGAGGGCCTGCCGGAGTCGTTCCGCGCCAAGCTGTCCCGCTCGCTGCGCCACTACGACGTCACCGAACTGGATCGGACCCCCGAACTCGAGGAGGCGGTGCACCGGCTGTTCGTCGCGCTGCAGCGCCTCGAGGCGCAGGTCCCCGCCGTCGCCGGGCTGCTCTCGCACTGGCTTCGGGACTGCCCCGTCGGCGGCGACCTGACCGGTGAGCTCGAGGAGGTCCTGGACCGGCTGATCGTCGCAACCCAGCTGCGCTACCCGCTGATCGGGGACATGGCCCGGAGCCTGCACTTCCGGATCTTCGACGAGCCGGTGGTCCGCCGGGCCCGCGAGCAGATCTACGACGGCGTCCGCGGCAGCCTGCAGTACCTCGCGGAGCAACCCGGCGCCACCGACCGCGCGGCCCGCATCGACGCGATGGTCGACACCCCGGAGCCGCTGGTCGGCCTGCTCGCCGAGCCGTGGTCGGCGCCCGCTGACCTGCTCGAGGTGGTCACCCGGCAGTACTACAAGATCCGCGGGCTGTCCGACGTCAAGGCCGCCGACGGGCACGGACTGCCCTGTGTCACCGGCACCTTCGAACTCTCCGGTGAGCAGCTGCACCTGGTGTCGGTGACCGCGGACCGCGCGCGGCTGACCGAGGCGCTCGGTGCGGTCGACGCCGCCGCGGGCCCCGCGCCGGTCAACCTGGTCGCCGACCTGTACCTGACCTGGCGGGACGCCCCGGCGGACGACGACGCCCTCGCCGAGGAGTTGCGGTCGCTGCTGCTGGCACACAATCCGTCCGCGCCGTGGCGCCGGGTCACCGTCACCGTCACCGTTCCCGGTGCGATGACCACCCAGCGTCAGGTCACCTTCCGCCCCGCGGAAGCGGGCGGACTGGACGAGGACCGCATCATCCGCGGGATGCACCCGCTGACCGCGCAGCGCCTGGACATGTGGCGGCTGAAGAACTTCAACGGCACCCGGCTGCCCGCGCCCGCGGACACCTACCTGTATCACCTTGCTGCCAAGGACAACCCGTCCGATGAGCGGCTGATCGCGATGGCTCAGGTTCGGGACCTGACGTTGCAGTTCGACGAGACGGGCACGATCGAGGCCGCGCCCGCGATCGAGCGTGCCGTCGCGTCCTGCCTTGCCGGCATCCGCAACGCGCAGGCGGGTCGCGGCCGCAACCGCCTCGACAACAATCGGGTCGTGCTCTACGTGTGGCCGCGCCTCGACGTCGCCGCCGACCGCCTCGCCGCGATCGCCAAGCACGTCGCGCCGCTGACCGTCGGCGCGGGCATCGAGCAGATCACCATGTTCTGCCGGTTGCAGGAGTCGCCGACCGCGACACCGCGTCAGGTCGCGGTCCGGTTCTCCTACCGGTCCGGCGCGGGCCTGCAGGTCGCGGTCACCGAGCCGCCGACGCAGCCCCTCCAGCCGCTCGACGAGTACACCCAGAAGGTCCAGCGGTCCAAGTCCCGAGGCACCGTCTACCCGTACGAACTGATCCCGGCCCTTGCCGCCGGTGGCAGCTTCGTCGAGTACGACCTCGACGGCACCGGCGCCCTGGTTCCGGTCGACCGGCCCTACGGCCGCAACACCGCGGGCCTCATCGTCGGCCTGGTCACCACCCCGACCGAGCGCTACCCCGACGGCATGACCCGCGTCGCGCTGTTCGGCGACCCGACCAAGGCCCTCGGCACCGTCGCCGAGGCCGAGTGCTCGCGCGTCGTCGCCGCGATCGACCTCGCCGAATCCCTTGGCGCACCGGTGGAATGGTTTGCGCTTTCGTCCGGTGCGACCATCTCGATGCAGTCCGGCACCGAGAACATGGACTGGGTCTCGCGCGGGCTGCGCCGGATCATCACGTTCACCCAGAACGGCGGCGAGATCAACGTCATCGTCGCGGGCATCAACGTCGGCGCCCAGCCGTACTGGAACGCCGAGGCCACCATGCTCATGCACACCAAGGGCATCCTGGTGATGACGCCGGAGTCGGCGATGGTGCTCACCGGCAAGCAGTCGCTGGACTACTCCGGTGGCGTCTCCGCCGAGGACAACTTCGGCATCGGCGGCTACGACCGGGTGATGGGACCGAATGGCCAGGCCCAGTACTGGGCACCGGATCTCACCGCCGCGATCGGCGTCCTGTTCGCGCACTACGAGCACGCGTATCTCGGTGCCGGGGAACGGTTCCCGCGCAAGGCCGAGTCGACCGACCCGGTCGACCGGGATGTGCGCTCCTTCCCGCACGTGCACCCGTCGAGCGAGTTCACCACGGTCGGCGAGATCTTCTCCGCCGAGACCAACCCGGACCGCAAGAAGCCGTTCGACATCCGCACGGTGATGCGCGCCGTCGTCGACCAGGACCACGCCGTGCTTGAGCGGTGGGCCGACATGGCCGACGCGGACACCTCCGTGGTGTTCGACGCACACCTCGGCGGCAACGCCGTCACCGTGGTCGGCATCGAGTCTCGGGCCATCGCCCGCAAGGGCTTCCTCCCGACCGACGGCCCGGACCAGTGGACGTCGGGCACCCTGTTCCCGCGGTCGTCGAAGAAGACGGCCCGCGCGATCAACGCGGCGTCCGGAAACCGCCCGGTCGTGGTGCTGGCCAACCTGTCCGGCTTCGACGGCTCCCCGGAGTCGCTGCGCAACCTGCAGCTCGAGTACGGCGCCGAGATTGGCCGCGCGATCGTCAACTTCGACGGCCCGATCGTGTTCGTTGTGGTCTCGCGCTACCACGGCGGCGCGTTCGTGGTGTTCTCCGGCGCGTTGAACGAGAACATGGAGGTGCTCGCGGTCGAGGGCTCGTTCGCGTCGGTCCTCGGTGGCGCCCCTGCCGCGGCGGTCGTGTTCACCCGTGAGGTCAATGCCCGCACCGCGGCCGACCCGGCGGTGCAGGGCCTCGAGGCGCGGCTCGCCGCCACCGACGACGACGCGGCGCGCGCCCAGCTGCGGGTGGATCTGGCGGCCGAGCGGGCCGCGGTCCGCAGCGCCAAGCTGGGTGAGGTGGCCGCGGAGTTCGAGGCCATCCACAACATCGAGCGGGCCAAGGAGGTCGGTTCGGTGCACGACATCGTCCCCGCCGCCGACCTGCGTCCGCGGCTCGTCGCCGCGGTCGAGCGCGGCATGGGCAGGGTGCTGAACGCGCAGTAGCACCACCGCCCGCACACCCGAACGGCGTCACCGGATCGAATTCCGGTGACGCCGTTCGTGTGCAGCGTGCACTATCGGGTCGGCCGCTCGCCGGTGTCGAGGTGACCCTCGCGGCTCGGGCGGAGCCACTCGCGGGCCGCCGTCAGCAGGCATCCGCCGAGGCAGCGCAGCGCCGCTCGCAGTCGCCGGTCCGCGAGCAACTCGCCCGGCCTCATCGGACCGACACCGGCTCGGCCTCGGTCCGGACCGGCCGCAGGGTGAGCGCGGCGAGGACCGCGCCAGCGACGGCGATCAGCGCGGCGGTGACGAACGCGGCCGAGAAGCCGTCGGTCAACGCGACCAGATCGCCGACCCGGGCCGCGCCTGCCCCCGCCGCCGCGGCGGTGGCGACCGCGAGACCCAACGCGGAGCCCAGCTGGTAGCTGGTGTTGACGATGCCCGAGGCAAGTCCCCCCTCCTCCGGGCGGGCACTGGAAATGGCGGTGCCGAGCGACGGGATGAACGCCAGCGCCATCCCGAGCGCCGACAGCAGCGACGCGGGCAGCACGTCCACCCAGAAGTTGCCGTCCGGGCGCACCAGCGACAGCCAGCCCAGCCCGGCGGCGAGGAGCAGCAACCCGACCACCACGAGGGGCTTGGGGCCGAACCGCCCAATCAGCCGGGGTGCGAGCACGATCATGCCGATCATGATCAGCGCGGTCATCGGGATCAGCGCGGCGCCGCTCGGGAAGGCGGAGAGCCCGAGCACCTGCTGCAGGTAGAGGTTCAGAAAGAACCACATCGGGATCCACGCCGCGCCGAGCAGGAACTGGGCGATGTTGGCCGCACCCAGGTTCGGGGTCCGGAAGATCGCCAGGCGCACCAGCGGGTCGCGCCGGGACGCCTGGAGCGCGAGGAACCCGGCAAGGGCCACCGCGGCGACGAGCAGGCTGCCCCAGGTTCCTGCCGAGGTCCAGCCTGCCTCCGGTGCCCGCACGATCCCGAACACCGCGGCACCGATGCCGACCGTGACGGTGAGCGCGCCGAGCAGGTCGACGCCTCCGGTGGCGGCGCCGCGGCCACCCGGCAGCAGCGCCGGCGCGGCAATCAGCGCGAGGACCGCGACCGGGATATTGACGAAGAACACCCACGGCCACGAGGCGTACTCGGTCAGCAGACCGCCGAGGAAGACGCCCGCCGTCCCGCCGGCCGGGGCCGCGGCGCCGTAGACGGCGAGGGCCCGGGTCAGCTCGCGCGGCGTCGCCCCGAACAGCATCATCAGCAGCGTCAACGCCGACGGGGCGATCAGCGCCGCGCCCGCCCCCTGAACCGCCCGACCGGCGAGCTCGACCGGGACGTTCGCGGCGACGCCGGCGAGCACGGAGCCGACCAGCAGGATCAGCCAGCCGAGCCCGAACATCCGGCGGGCGCCGAACAGGTCCGACAGCCTGCCGCCGAGCAGGAGCAGTCCGCCGAACACCACGACGTAGGCGTTGAACACCCAGGTGAGGTTCTGCTGCGTGAATCCCAGGTCCTCCCCCATCTGTGGCAGTGCGACGCCGATGATCGACGTGTCCATGATGACCATGAACTGCGCGAGAGCAATCAGCGCGAGTGCCAACCACTTTCGTGATCGCACCCGCTCTTCTGTCCGAGTCATTTCCGATCCCTCCGTCTGTCGGTGCGCGACCGCTCATCGATCACGCCCCCTCGTATATACCCCCCATGGGTATATGACGCAATCCTCAAACCGGGTTGCGCGATATGCCCACTGGGGGTATGTTTCCTCTCGTTGGAGCAATACCCCCACTGGGTATCTGAACGAGCCGAAGGAGAACATCATGGAGACCTCGAACTACACCGTCACCGGCATGACCTGCGGGCACTGCGCAAGCTCGGTCCGCGAGGAGGTCGGCTCGATCGAGGGCGTCACCGCCGTCCAGGTCGACGTCCCCACCGGGCTGGTCACCGTCACCTCCGCCGTCCCCGTCGACGCCGCCACGGTCCGTGCCGCCGTCGAAGAGGCTGGCTACGCCGTGGCGTCATGAACACCGCCACCAAGCTGGCCGCCTACACCGGGGGGCTCGCCGCGATCTTCGCGGCGGCCCTCGGTGTCGGGGCGGCCGTGGGGAGCCCGATCGACATGCCAACCGCCACCCACGGCGACACCCACCTCGAGACGCCGAACGCCGCACCGGAGACCCCCGGCGGCCTCCAGGTGTCCGAGCAGGGATACACCCTGTCCGAGATCACCACCGGACCGGATGCGCTGAGCTTCCGGATCACCGGCCCCACCGGCGAACCGGTCACCGCGTTCACCGAGGAGCACGAGAAGAAGCTCCACCTGATCGTCGTGCGGTCCGACACCACCGGGTACCGGCACGTCCACCCGACGATGTCCGACGACGGCACCTGGACCGTCGACTGGGCCTGGCCGTCCGGCGGCAGCTACCGCGTCTTCGCGGATTTCCGGCCCACCGACGGGCCCGCGCTGACCCTGGGGCGGACCGTCGACGTGGCGGGCGACACCGCCCCGGCGCCGACCCTCGCGCCCAACCGCATCGCCGAGGTCGACGGCTACCGGGTCGAACTGACCGGTGAACTCGACACCGGGGGCGGCCCGCTGACCCTGAACGTCAGTCGTGACGGGGTCCCGGTGACCGATCTACAGCCCTACCTCGGCGCCTTCGGGCACCTGGTCGCGCTGCGCACCGGCGACCTCGCCTACCTGCACGTCCATCCGCAGGGCGCACCGGGCGACGGCGTCACCGCGCCCGGACCCGAGATCGTGTTCCACGCACAGGCGCCGAGCCAGGGCACCTACCGGCTGTTCCTGGACTTCCGGCACCAGAACACCGTCCGCACCGCCGAATTCACCGTGACCGCCGACCAGCCGGGCACCCCGGACGCCCACCCAACTCCCGCCCCGGCCGGCAGCACCGGCCACGGACACTGACCCGACACCCGGAGAGGAGTCATGATGAACCCCGTCGCACCCGCGCCGACCGAGGGACAGGTTGAGCTACTGATCGGTGGCATGACCTGCGCCTCCTGCGCCAATCGCATCGAACGCAAGCTCAACAAACTCGACGGGGTGACCGCCACCGTCAACTACGCCACCGAGAAGGCGCGCGTGGCGATCAGCGGAGACGTGCTCCCCGCCGACCTAGTGACCGCCGTCGAGGAGGCCGGGTACACCGCCACCCTCCCCAAAGAGGACGTGGAACCCGCTGCCGTCGACGACGACCCGACGTCGGGCCTGCGCCTGCGCCTGCTGGTCTCGCTGGTTCTGAGCGTGCCGGTGATCGCGATGGCGATGATCCCGGCACTGCAGTTCCCCAACTGGCAGTGGCTCTCGCTCACCCTCGCCGCCCCGGTCGTGGTGTGGGGCGCGTTGCCGTTCCACCGGGCGGCATGGACGAACCTGCGGCACGGCACCGCCACGATGGACACCCTGGTGTCGATGGGCACCCTCGCCGCACTCGGCTGGTCGGTGTACGCACTGTTCTGGGGCACCGCCGGGGTCGCGGGCATGACGCACCCGTTCGAGTTCACCATCGCCCGCACCGACGGCACCGGGAACATCTACCTCGAGGCGGCGGCGGGCGTCACCACGTTCATCCTGGCCGGCCGCTACTTCGAGGCCAGGGCCAAGCGCCGCTCCGGGGCGGCGCTGCGGGCGCTGCTCGAGATGGGCGCCAAGGAGGTCTCCGTCCTGCGCGACGGTGTCGAACAGCGGATCGCGGTCGACCAACTCGCGGCGGACGACCTGTTCGTCGTCCGCCCCGGCGAGAAGATTGCCACCGACGGTGAGGTCACCTCCGGTTCGTCCGCCGTCGACGCGTCGATGCTGACCGGCGAGTCCGTTCCGGTCGAGGTCGGACCCGGCGACACCGTCGTCGGCGCCACCGTCAACGTCGGCGGGCGGATCGTGGTGCGCGCCACCAGGATCGGAGCAGACACCCAGCTCGCACAGATGGCGAAGCTGGTCGAGGACGCGCAGACCGGCAAGGCCAAGGCCCAGCGGCTCGCGGACCGGATCTCCGGCATCTTCGTTCCCGTGGTCATCGCACTCGCCGTCGCGACCCTCGGATTCTGGCTTGGCACCGGCGGTTCCGTCGCCGCGGCCTTCACCGCGGCGGTCGCGGTCCTGATCATCGCCTGCCCCTGCGCACTCGGCCTGGCCACCCCGACCGCACTGATGGTCGGCACCGGCCGCGGCGCGCAGCTCGGCATCCTGATCAAGGGACCCGAGGTGCTCGAGTCGACCCGGCGGATCGACACGATCGTCCTGGACAAGACCGGCACCGTGACCACCGGAACCATGACCCTGCTCGATGTGGTTGCGGCGGAGGGTGAGCTCGCCGATGAGGTGCTGCGGCTCGCCGGCTCGCTCGAGGCGGGTTCCGAGCATCCGATCGCGAGGGCGATCGCGGGCGCGGCGGCCGCGGCGGGACCGGTTCCCGAGGCGGAGGAGTTCGCGAATGTCGAGGGCCTCGGCGTGCAGGGTGTCGTTGCCGGCCACGCGGTGATCGTCGGCAGGCCCCGCCTGCTGGCGGACTGGGCGCAGCCCCTGACGGACGATCTCGAATCCGCCCTGCGCACAGCCGAATCCGCCGGACGCACCGCGGTCGCGGTGGGCTGGGACGGCAAGGCCCGCGGCGTCCTCGTGGTCGCGGATGCGGTGAAGCCGACGTCGGCGGAGGCCGTAGCGCAGCTGAAGGCACTCGGCCTGACCCCGATCATGCTGACCGGCGACAACGCCGCGGCCGCCCGCACCGTCGCCGACCAGGTCGGCATCGACGAGGTGATCGCCGAGGTGCTGCCGCAGGACAAGGTGGAGACCGTGGCGCGGTTGCAAGCGGAGGGGAAGGTGGTGGCCATGGTCGGTGACGGCGTCAACGACGCGGCCGCCCTCGCCAAGGCCGACCTCGGGCTGTCCATGGGCACCGGCACCGACGTCGCGATCGAGGCCAGTGACCTGACCCTGGTTCGCGGCGATCTGCGGGCCGCGGCCGACGCGATCCGGCTGTCCCGCAAGACCCTCCGCACGATCAAGGGCAACCTGTTCTGGGCGTTCGCCTACAACGTGGCCGCCCTGCCGCTGGCCGCGGCAGGCCTGCTCAACCCGATGCTCGCCGGCGCCGCAATGGCGTTCTCCAGCGTGTTCGTGGTGAGCAACAGCCTGCGATTGCGCCGCTTCCGCTAGCCCCTCCTCCCCGAATGGCCCATTGATTCAGCCGGGACTGAATCGATGGGCCATTCGGGAAATGCGGCGGGAGGTGCGGCTATCCGGCAGCGAGGCGAACGAAGGCGGACGCGTCAAGGACCTCGCCCCGTGCGGTGGGGTCGATGCCCGCGGCGACGAGTCGACGTTCCGCCTCGGCGGGTGATCCTGCCCAGCTGGCCAGTGCCGCACGCAGGGTCTTGCGGCGCTGCGCGAACGCGGCGTCGACGACGGCGAAGACCCGCTTGCGGTGCTCCTCGTCCATCGGCCACGGCGCTTCCTCGTACCGGTCGATGCGGACCAGGCCGGACTCGATCTTCGGCTCCGGCCAGAACACCTGACGCCCAACGGAGCCAGCCCGGCGCACCCGACCGAAGAAGCAGGCCTTGACGCTCGGCACCCCGTAGATCTTGTTGCCTGGCCGCGCGGCGAGCCGGTCCGCCACCTCCGCCTGCACCATCACCAGCGCGGTCCGGAGCGACGGAAACTCGGCGAACAGGTGCAGCAGCACCGGCACCGCCACGTTGTACGGCAGGTTCGCGACCAGCGCGGTCGGCTCGGCGGGGACCTGGGCGGGCAACACCCGCATGGCGTCCTCGAGGACCACGGTCAACCGGTCCGTCAGCTCGGGGGCTCGCTCGGCGACGGTCGCGGGCAGCCGGGCCGCCAGCTTCGGGTCGATCTCAACGGCGACGACCCGCTCCACGACGTCGAGCAATGCCAGGGTCAGCGAGCCGAGCCCCGGCCCCACCTCGAGCACCACGTCGTTGCGGGTGACACCGGAGACCGCGACGATCTTGCGGACGGTGTTGCCGTCGTGCACGAAATTCTGGCCGAGCTGCTTGGTGGGCCGGATGTCGAACTCGGCAGCCAGCGCCCGCACCTCGGCGGGTCCGAGCAGGGCCGCCAACCCCCGCGGAGCGGATTCGGGCAGGTCGGAAGCGGTGGCAGGTTCGTCGGACACCCGATGAATCTAACGCAGCGGGGTCAGCGAAGGCCGAGTCGGCTCGTGCACGAGGGCCACGCGCCCCAGCCCTGCGTCGCCTGCGTCTTCGACGCGATCGCGATCTGTTCCTCGCGGGTCGCGAGATCGGCCCGCGGGGCGTACTTCAGTCCGCCCTGCCGTTCCCAGGTGTTCTGGTCGAACTGCACACCGCCGTAGTAGCCGTTGCCGGTGTTGATGTTCCAGTTGCCGGTCGCCTCACACTGCGCGAGCGCGTCCCAGGTGGCGCCGTTCGCCACCGGCGGGACCTCGGTGCCGGGTTTGGCTCCGACCCGGACCACCTTCGGTTGCGCCGCGGTGATGACGTTCTCGGAAAGTTCCTCGCGGCCGGATTCCACCCCGTTGACGGTGGTCACCGCGACGGTCACGTCCCGCAGGCCCGGCGCGCCCGGGCTCTCCTGCACGGTGCGACTCATGTTCATCGTCGGATCCTCCACCCGCTGCTCCGGGGGCGCGACCGGCTGGGTCTCGGTCCGGTTCTCGGTGCGGATCCGGGTGACCTTCACCTGAAGTCCCTCGGTGACCGGGGCGTCCGCGGCCGGTTCGACCGTGTCCTGCTGCTCGAGCGGCACCCCCTGCGCGGCGAGCAGGTCGCCGACGGTCGGCGCGGCGAGTCGGAGGTCGGCGGGAGCGGCAGCCCCGTCGAGCAGCCGGACCGCCTTCGGGCTGGTCACCTCGAGGTCGGCCCCCTCGAGCGGCAGGCGCTGGGAACGGGAGGCGGACACGTGCACGTCACCGGCGAGGCGTTCCCTGGACAGGGCCTCGTCGACGGTCAGTGCGGTCGTCCACAGGGTTCGCGGCGCGCCGTCCACGGTCAGGGTCAGCTCACGCGCGCGGCGCAGCACGACCGTGTCCCCGTCGGAGACGGCGGCGTCCGGTGCCGGTGCGACGACGTCGCGGTCCCCGACCCGGTAGCCCGCGGCGTCGAGGACCGAGCCGACGTCGGTGGACATCGTGCTCACCGCGACCGTCTCGCCATCGACGTCGACCATGACGGTCTTGTGGCGGCTTACCGCCAGTGCGCCACCGGCGATGAGGGTGAGAAGAAGGGCTCCGACGACGAGACGCAGCAGTCGCGAGTTCGCCCGGTTAATTCGAGTGAGAGGTGACACGAGAAGTCCTGAGCTGTCGGTTACCGGGACGTGATCCCGGACTTAAGCGATCACGGTACGGTAACGAAGGCGCGGCGCTCCGGCAACCGCACGGGGAACAACCAGCGAAAATGGGACCGACCTCACCCCGGACCCCGACACGCCGCGTGCGGAACACCGGCACGCGCCCGTGGCGAGGATGCTGACTCGAATGAGCACCAGATACCGCGCGCGATCCGTCGCCGCCGCCGCCCTGATCGGTGCGCTCGCCCTGCTCGCCGGAGTCCTCGGCGCGGGCACCGCCGCCGCCCAGCCCGACCGGACCTACGTCATCGCGACCGACGTCACGTTCGCCCCGTTCGAATTCCAGAACGCGCAGGGCAACTTCGTCGGCATCGACATGGACCTGCTCGCCGCGATCGCCGCCGATCAGGGCTTCGAGTACGAGATCAAGCCGCTCGGCTTCAACGCCGCAGTGCAGGCCCTGCAGTCGAGGCAGGTGGACGGCGTCATTGCGGGCATGTCCATCACCGACGAACGCACACTCGTCTTCGACTTCTCCGACCCGTACTTCGAGTCCGGTGTCCAGCTGGCCGTCGCGAAGGACAACGACTCCATCGAGTCGTTCGAGGATCTGCGCGGGCAACGTGTTGCGATCAAGACCGGCACCGAGGGCGCCCTGTTCGCGGAATCGATCCGGGACCAGTACGGCTTCACCACCGTGACCTTCGACGACTCGGCCAGCATGTACGACGACGTCAGGACCGGGAACTCGGTCGCCGTGTTCGACGACTACCCGGTGCTGTTGTACGGCATCGCGCAGGGCAACGGGCTGCGGGCCGTCGGCGACAAGCAGGCGGGCAACTCGTACGGGTTCGCGGTGTCGAAGGGACAGAACGCCGAACTGCTGACCAAGTTCAACGCCGGACTGGCGAACCTGCGCGCCAACGGGCAGTACGACGAGATCATCGACCGGTATCTCGGCGAGGGAGCCCAGCAGGCGCAGGGCGGCAACACCTTCTTCTCCCTCCTCAAGGACAGCTTCCCGCTGCTGATGAAGGGCCTGTGGCTGACGATCGTGCTGACCGTGGTGTCGCTCGCGATCGCGCTGCTGCTCGGCCTGGTCTTCGGATTCCTTCGGGTCTCGACCAGCCGGATCCTGCGGGGCATCGGCGTCGTCTACGTCGACATCTTCCGCGGCACCCCCCTGCTGGTGCAGGCCTTCTTCATCTACTTCGGCATCCCCGCCGCGCTCGGCTTCACGATGCCTGCGATGACCGCGGGCATCATCACCCTCAGCCTCAACGCGGGCGCCTACATCACCGAGATCATCCGCGGCGGCATCCAGTCCGTCGACCGCGGTCAGATGGAGGCCGCCCGCAGTCTCGGCATGGGCTATCTGCCGTCGATGCGCAAGGTGGTGCTGCCACAGGCCTTCCGGACGATGATGCCGTCGTTCGTGAACCAGGCCGTCATCACGCTGAAGGACACCTCGATCCTGTCCGTGATCGGCATCGCCGAACTGACCCAGACCGGCAAGATCATCATTGCCAGGAACTTCGAGTCGTTCAACATGTGGCTGATCGTCGGCATCTTCTACTTTGTCATCATCATGGCGCTGACCAAGCTGTCCGGCCGGCTCGAGAGGAAGGTCAACGCGTGAGCGAGCCCGTCACCACCGAGAGCAAGATCCGGGTCACCGGGCTGAAGAAGTCCTACGGCGACAACGAGGTACTCAAGGGCATCGACGTCGAGATAGCTCCCGGCGAAGTGGTGTGCGTCATCGGCCCGTCCGGGTCCGGAAAGAGCACCTTCCTGCGCTGCCTGAACCGGCTCGAGGACATCACCGGCGGCACGGTTGTGGTCGACGGCGTCGACCTCACCGCCAAGAAGGTCGACATCGACGGGATTCGCCAGCGCATCGGAATGGTCTTCCAGCATTTCAACCTGTTCCCGCACATGACCGCCCTCGAGAACGTCATGCTCGCGCCGGTCCAGACGAAGAAGGCCACCAAGGGCGAGGCCCGGGAAGCCGGGATTCGACTCCTCGCCCAGGTCGGACTCGCGGAGAAGCAGGACGCCAAGCCCGCGAACCTGTCCGGCGGCCAGAAGCAGCGGGTCGCGATCGCCAGGGCGTTGGCGATGAACCCCGACGTCATGCTGTTCGACGAGGCGACCAGCGCCCTCGACCCGGAGATGGTCGGCGAGGTGCTGCAGGTGCTGCGGGACCTCGCCGCTGGCGGCATGACGATGGTGGTCGTCACCCACGAGATGGGCTTCGCCAGGGAGGTGTCCGACCGCGTCATTTTCATGGCCGACGGCTATCTCGTCGAGGAAGGCACCCCCGAGGAGGTCTTCGGCAACCCGCAGCAGCCGCGCACCCAGGACTTCCTCCGCAAGGTCCTGTAAATGCGCTTCGCGCCTGTGCGTGATTTTCACCCCGATTGGGGTGAAAATCACGCACGGTCGCGAAGTGCGTAGACGCGTTCGGCGGTGGCGGTCGCGGCGGCGGCGAGCTCGAACGGGTCCTGACCGCGGGTCGCCGCCAGGGATCGCACGGTGTACGGCAGGCAGTACGGCTCGTTGGGGGCGCCGCGGAACGGGTGCGGGGTCAGGAACGGGGCATCGGTCTCGACGAGCAACTGGTCGTCCGGGACGAGCTTCGCGGCCTCGTGCAGTTCGCGGGCGTTGCGGAAGCTGACGGTGCCGGAGAAGCTGAGCACGTACCCGGCCTCGACGCAGGCCAGCGCCATCGTCGCGTCCGACGAGAAGCAGTGGAAGATCACGGTGTCCGGTGCGCCCTCGTCGAGCAGGACGGTCAGGAGGTCGTGGTCGGCCTCGCGGTTGTGGATCATCAGCGGCTTGCGCAGCCGCTTGGCGAGGTCGATGTGCCAGCGGAAGCCCTCGACCTGCTCCTCGACCGTCGCGCACCCGTCGAGTTTCCCGGGCCAGTAGTAGTCGAGGCCGGTCTCCCCGACCGCGACCGTCCTCGGGTCGGCGGCGAGCCGCTCGATCTCGGCTTTGGTGGCGTCGTCGAGCACGTTCGCTCGGGTGGGATGGATCGCGACCGCGGCGTACACCCGGCGGTCCCAGCCCGCGGCGTCGACGGCGAACCGGGCGGCGGCCAGGTCGTCCGCCACCGTCACGACCCTGCCGACCCCGACCTTTTCCGCGCGGTCGACGATCTCGGCGACCGACGCGGCATCGGTGGCGCCGCACGCGTCGAGGTGGGTGTGGGCGTCGATCAGCGGCGCGAGGGGCTCGGGCAGATCCGGGGCCGGACGATCCTTGGGCACACCGATACGATAGGCGCACCATGACTGCACCTAGCCGGCCCCCGTTCTACATCACCACCGCGATCGCGTATCCCAACGGCGCCCCGCACATCGGGCACGCGTACGAGTACATCGCGACGGACGCGCTCGCCCGCTTCAAGCGGCTCGACGGTTTCGACGTCTTCTTCATGACGGGCACCGACGAGCACGGGCTGAAGATGCAGCAGACGGCAGCCAAGGAGGGCATCGACGTCCGCGACCTCGCGGCGCGCAACTCCGACGTGTTCCAGTCCATGGACAAGGTCCTGAACGTCTCCTACGACCGGTTCATCCGGACCACCGACGCCGACCACACCGCGGCGAGTCAGGCCATCTGGGAGCGGATGGTCGCGGCCGGTGACATCTACCTCGACACCTACGCCGGGTGGTACTCGGTGCGCGACGAGGCGTACTACACCGAGGGCGAGACGACCCTGTTGGAGGACGGCAGCCGGATCTCCACCGACACCGGAACCCCGGTGGTGTGGACCGAGGAGTCCACCTACTTCTTCAAGTTGTCCGCCTACCAGGACCGGCTGCTCGCCCTCTACGAGGCGCACCCCGAGTTCATCGCGCCGGCGACCCGCCGCAACGAGATCGTCAGCTTCGTCTCCGGCGGACTGAAGGACCTGTCGGTGTCGCGGACCACGTTCGACTGGGGCGTTCCGGTGCCGGGCGACCCCGACCACGTGATGTACGTGTGGGTGGACGCGCTGACGAACTACCTGACCGGTGCCGGGTTCCCCGATACCGACGCCGAGTCGTTCGGCAGGTACTGGCCGGCGAACCTGCACATCATCGGCAAGGACATCAGCCGGTTCCATACCGTGTACTGGCCCGCGTTCCTGATGTCCGCGGGCATCGACCTACCGCAGCGGGTGTTCGTGCACGGCTTCCTGTACAACAAGGGCGAGAAGATGTCGAAGTCGCTCGGCAACGTCGTCGACCCGCTCGGCCTGGTCGAGGAGTACGGACTCGACGCCGTCCGCTACTTCCTGCTGCGGGAGATCTCGTTCGGCCAGGACGGCAGCTACAGCCACGAGGCGATCGTCACCCGCATGAACGCGGACCTGTCCAACGAACTGGGCAACCTCGCGCAGCGGTCGCTGTCGATGGTGGCGAAGAACTGCGACGGCCAGGTCCCGACGCCGGGCGAGTTCACCGACGCCGACACCGCCCTCCTCGCCAAGGCCGATGCGCTGCTCGACAAGGTGCGCGCGGAGTTCGACGTGCAGGCCATCCACCTCGGCATCGAGGAGATCTGGCACGTCCTCGCCGAGACCAACCGCTACTTCAGCGCGCAGGAACCGTGGGTGCTGCGCAAGACCGACCCGGCGCGCATGGCGACGGTGCTGTACGTGACGATCGAGGTGGTGCGCATCGTCGGCATCCTGGTGCAGCCGGTGATGCCCGACGCCGCGGACAAGATCCTCACCGTGCTCGGCCAGGGGCCCGAGAATCGCCAGTTCACGGACCTGGGGACGCGGATCGCCGCCGGCACCGACCTGCCCGCTCCGGCGGCGGTGTTCCCCCGGTACGTCGAGGCCACCGACGCCTGACCCCCCGAAACACCCCGTGACCTGCGGCGGGGAAACGTGTCGTACCCCCGATGCACACTGCACCCATGGGGATGAATCGAACAGGCATTCGAGCCGAGGGGTGTGGGGCGGAGCAGGCCCTGCGCCACGCATACGAGAACGGGTGGCAGCCGGGTGACGTCCTGCACGTCGCCCGGCGTGGCCTCGCCGGGGTCGAGGTCGCGCCGATTGCGCTGCTGATCCTCGGGGAGGCCAATCGCAGCGGTGCCTGGGCTCGGGCACCGCTGCACTGGGCGGACCAGCTCAGGGCGCTCGCCGACGGCTATCCGCGCCGGGTCGACGAGCCGCCGCTGACACCGGGCGGCCTGCGGCTGCTGCAGCACCTGCAGCCGCTGCGGCGACTGTGCCCACCGCCGTCGCTGTGGCCAGACGTCCGGTCGACCCACCCCGGAACCCCCGCCGACACCGCGGACGTCAAGATGCTGAACCGGATTCGCGGGCTGCTCGCCAAGGCCGAGAGCACCGAGTTCACCGAGGAGGCCGAGACCCTCACCGCCAAGGCTCAGGAACTGATGACCCGGCACTCCGTCACCGCGACTCTTCTCACCGCGGACTCCTCCGCTGGCCGGGACGTCACCGTCCACGCCCGGCGCATCCACGTGGACCGGCCCTACAGCAAGCAGAAGGGTCTGCTGCTGACCACGGTCGGCGAGGCCAACCACGTCCGCACCCTCTTCAACGCGGTCGACGACATCGCGACCGTGATCGGCACACCGGCGGACCTCGAGCAGGTCGACCTGCTGTTCACCTCGCTCCTGGTCCAGGCCACCCGTGCGATGCGGGCCGAGCAGGCGCGCGGCGCGAGCGCGGCGCCGTTCCGTCGCGCCTTCCTCTACGGCTTCGCGGTCCGGATCGGGCAGCGCCTGACCGAGGCGGAGAAGGCGGCCACCGCGCAGGCCGTGATCGACGCCCGGGCACAGTTCGGTGATCTGCTGCCGATCCTGGCCCGCCGGTCCGACGCCGTGCAGGCCGAGGTGGACCGCCTGTTCGGGCCGAAGCTGCGGTCCTGGGGATTCAGCGTCAGCGACCTCGACGGGGTCGCGGCTGGCCGATCCGCGGCGGACGCCGCGCACCTCGCCCCGCCACGGCGGGCGGTCACCGGGTGAGCGGCCGCCCGCGCCTGCCGGTGTGTCGGGGTCGGGAACCCTCGTGACACCCTTTCCGCATGCGGATCGAACGGTTGGGCACCGGCGGGGAACCGGCGGCGGTGCTGCGGGCGCTCGCGTCGCAGGCCGCCGCGACGGGCGCGCCCGGGCCGGCCGCGCTGATCGGCGACTGGTTCGGGTCCGGGGCGGTGCTGGTCCCGAGTGTCACGACCCGGCCGGTCGCGCCGCGGCGGGCGTTCGCGCTGACGCGTCCCCCCGCCGCGCCGATCACCACGCCGACGACCGCCGGGCGCGGCGACACCCCGCTGATCGGCGGCGGATGGATCGGGTACCGCGGCTACCCCGACACGCCCGACAGCGGCCGGACCGCCGCCCTGCCGGAGGCCGCCGGGGGCTGGACGGACTGTGTCCTGCGGCTCGACGCGGACGGCTGCTGGTGGTACGAGTCGCTCACCGGCCGCCCCTGCCCACCGGCATGGTCGACCGCCGTCACCCGACCGCGAACCCGGCCGCGGCCCTGGCATCTCGACTGGACGGCACCCGACCGGGACGCACACCGCTCCGGCGTGCTCGCGTGCCTCGATGCGATCGCCGCGGGCGAGGTGTACCAGGCATGTGTGTGCGCCAGGTACACCGGCACGATGGACGGCGAGTCCCTGGACTTCTTCGCCGACGCGACCGAGGCGACCCGCCCGGCGCGGGCCGCCTACCTCCAGGGGTCGTGGGGGGCCGCCGCGTCGCTGTCGCCGGAACTGTTCCTCGCCAGGAACGGCGACCGGGTGACGTCGAGCCCGATCAAGGGGACGCTCCCGATCGACACCGACCCGCGGCGGCTGCGCGCGTCGGTCAAGGACGTCGCCGAGAACGTGATGATCGTGGACCTGGTGCGCAACGACCTGGGCCACCTCGCCGTCCCCGGCACGGTCACCGTCACCGACCTGCTCGGCGTGCACCCCGCGCCCGGCGTGTGGCACCTGGTATCCACGGTCGCCGCCACCGTCCCGTCCGGCACAACGACGGCCGACCTGTTCGACGCCGCCTTCCCGCCCGCGTCGGTGACGGGATGCCCGAAACACCGTGCCCGACAGCTACTCTCCGCGTGGGAGCCGTACCCGCGCGGACTGTACTGCGGCACCGTCGGGTTCGCGTCCCCGCTGGCGGGCACCGAACTGAACGTCGCGATCCGGACGGTCGAGTTCGCCCCCGACGGCCGCGCGGAACTCGGGGTCGGCGGCGGCATCACGATCGACTCCGACCCCGACGCGGAGTGGCAGGAATGCCTCGACAAGGCGTCCAGCATCGTGACCCTCCGGCCTGCCGGGATCCCGCGCTATCCGGAGCACTCCCCCCGCGCCGACCTGGACAGCTCGTAGTCGGTCTCCTGGTCCGCCGTCAGCGGCGACGACGACGCGCAGATCCGGTCGATGATCGCGGCGACATCCAGCCGCCACGCCCGCAGCACGCCGTCGCCGTCCGCGGCCACCACCGTGTCCGACCCCGGCAGGAAGGCGACCTGCCATCGACCCGACCCGTCCGTGGCGATCGGTCCGCCCACCTCGCGCATGTGATCGCGGTCCGCGACGTCCCACAGTCGAACGGTGCCGTCATCGCTGCCCGACACCACGTGCCTGCCGTCCGAACCGAACGACACCGAGTAGACGGTGCCGCTGTGCCCGCGCAGCGCGGGTTGCCGCACCGTCAGCGAACCGTCCTCCGCGCGGTCCCACATCACCACCGTCTGGTCGTCGCTTCCAGTCGCCATCGCCGACCCGTCGGGCGCGAACGACACCGCGTTGATCCCCGCCCCGCCGCCGCCGTCGTCGACGTGCTGCGGCACCGGCCGGGCCGGATCGTCGACCCGCCACGCGAACACCCCCCCATCGGCGTCGGCGGCAACCAGGGTGGACCCGTCCGGGCTGAACGCCGCGGTGCGCACGAGGTTGCTTGGGCCGTCGAGCCGGTCCCCCCACGGAATCGGGTGCGCCGGATCGGTGAGATTCCACAGCTGCACGCTGGTGTCGTCGTCGCCGGTGGCCAGCGTCCGGTTGTCCGGGCTGAACGCCAACTCCCAGGTGAACCTGGTCCGGATCGTGATCGGTTCGCCGAGCGGGCGGGGCCGGGCGGGGTCGGCGACGTCCCAGACCTGCACCTGACCGCCGGTCGTCGGCGCGGTCGCCATCAGCGTCCCGTCCGGCGACAGTGCAACCATGTGGGCCCCGCCGAACGGCCGCGGCAGGTGCACCGACCCGACCACCCCGGCACGACCGTCCCCGTCGACCCGCCACATCCGGACCACCGAGTCGTAGCCGCCGGTCGCCATCAGCGACCCATCCCTGCTGATCGACGGCAGCGTCAACGCCGCCTCCGACACCGACAGCGCGGAGCGGGGCAGTGTCCACACCCGCAGGTTCGAGTCCTGCCCGCCGGTCACGACGGTCGACCCGTCCGGCGACACCGCCAGCGCGGGCACCCCGCCCCCGTTGCCGGTCAGGGCCGGCTTCACCTCGCTCATCGTGCCGCGCCCGGTCGCGACCGCCCACCGCTTGACGGTCCCGTCCCAGGACGCGCTGACCAGCGTCGCACCGTCCGCGGCGAAGGCGATCGTCCAGATCGCCCCGGTGTGCGCGTGCACCGGGGCACCGACCTCCCGGACGGCGCGCACGTCGGTGGTGTCGAACAACCGGATGACCCCGTCATCGCTGCTGGCGGCGAGGGTGCGCCCGTCAGGCGCGAACGCCACCGAATGCACCACGTCCCCGAAGTCCGCCTGCACCGGCGGCAGCGGCGTCGGCGCCGACCGGTTGCTCATGTCCCACAGCCTGACGCTGCGGTCGTCGCTGGACGTCGCCATCACCGCCGAGTCCGCGCGGAACGAGATGGTCCGCACGCCCGCCGGGTGGGCGGCCAGCGTCGTCGCCGGATACGGTCCCGGCGCGGGCGGCGAGGTCAGCACGGTCGAGGTATCGAACAGGGTGACGGTGCCGTCGTCGTTGGGTGCAGCCAGGGTGCGCCCGTCCGGGCTGAACCGGATGTTGTGCACCGCCTTCGTCCCGGCGCGCGCCCCCTCGAGGAGCGGTCGGGGTGCGGCCGGGTCGGTGACATCCCACGCGGACACGGTGCCGTCCCCGGCGCCCGCGGCCAGCACCCGCCCCGTCGGCGCGAAGGACACCGACGCGATGTACTTCTCGGATCCGGTCAGCAGCACACCGACGGGGTGCGGGGCCGCGGGGTCCCGCATGTCCCACAGCCGCACCGTCCGGTCGTCGCTGGCGGACGCCATCATCGACCCGTCCGGGGAGATCGCGACGCCGTACACGGGCCCGGTGTGACCGTCGAGCGCCCGCCCGATCGGCGTCGATTCGCTCGCGATCAGCCGCGAGTAGGCGGTGTCGCTGCCCGGGCGCATCTGCCAGGCGGCGAGCGAGAGCCGCGCCGCGGTGGTCGGGTCGGTGCTGCGCAGCGAGTCGGCCAGCGCCACCACCTGACGGAACTGGGCCGCGCTGCGCTCCGACTCGGCGCGGTTCTTCGCCGACCACGCCATCGACACCGCGACAAGGGCCACCACCGTCGACAGCACCAGCGCAGCCATCACCGCCCGCGCGATCCAGGTGCTGCGCCGCACGTTCCGCGTCGACGTGGACAGGAACTCGGTGGCGACGGGGGTCAGGGTGGCGGGGACCCGGTCACCGTCACGACCGGGGTCCGGATAGCCTTCCGCCGCGATCCGCGGCGCATCGTATTCGCGGACGATGTCCAGCCTGCCCCGCTGGTAGAGGAGGCTGCTGTCGCGACCGGACTCCTCCCACCGGGACGCGTCCTCCTCGATCTGCTGGCGCACCGCCGAGTACGACCGGTCCTCCTGGATCCAGGTCTTGAGCCGCGGCCAGGCGTCGATCACCGCGTCGTGGATCAGTTCGACGCTGTCCGCGTCCGCGACGAGCACCCGGGCCCCGATGAACCGGTCGACGACCTGCCTGGCCGGGTCCGCGGCCCCGCCTGCGAACGCAAGCAGCTGCGGCAGCGTCCGCCGGATCTTGACGTCGGCCCCGGTCTGCGTCACGTACACCAGGTGCACCATGATCGCCCTGGCCAGCAGGCGTTCGCGCTCGTCGAGGCCCTCCCAGGTGCGTTCCGCGGTGGCCGCGACCGACCCGCGGACCCCGCCCGTCGCCCGATAGGCGGCGACGGTGAGCTGTCCGCCGCGCCGCCGCTCCCACATCGAATCGAGCAGGTGCGAGAGCAGCGGCAGCACGGTGCCACCGCCGTCGGTGGACGTCAGCACCCCGAGGTCGTGCAGGATCAGGTCCACCAGCCCGGCCTCGAGCTTCAGCCCGATCAGCTGCGCAGGCCGGGTGATGACCTCCACCATGTCGGCCCGCGACAGCGGCGACACCGCCCGGCTGCGGCGTTCGAGCGCATCCGCGAGCACCGGATGGGTCAGTGCCCGCGCGTAGAAGTCGGACCGCATCGTCGCGATGATCAGGGGGGCGGCGTCGGCCGTCTCGTCGGGGCCGAGGGAGAAGGCGGCCAGGTCCAGCAGCCGCAGAAACGGATCCCTGGCCCGGGGGTCGCGGCACTGGGTGAACAGTTCCTCGATCTGGTCGACGACGATCACCAGCTGGGCGGCCCCAAGCCGGTCCGCGGCGGAGCGCATCGCGAGCCGGACCGCGGCCGCGTCCGCGGCGGGCGGCAGGGCACCGAGCTCGGGCACCGCTGCGGCGAGCGCCCCGAGCGGATCGGGTCCCGGGGTGAGGACGATCGCGACGCCCGCGGCGGTGCCGGCGTCGGGGCTCCCCGACGCTTCGCCGAGCAGCGCGGGAACGAGGCCGGCCTGCACGAGGGAGGACTTCCCGACCCCGGACGCGCCGGTGACGATCGTCATGCCCCGCCCCTGGGCGGCGGTCACCACGTCGATCAGCCGCTGCAGGCTCTCGGTCCGGCCGAAGAACAGCCGGGCATCCTCCGCCCGATAGGGCTCGAGACCGCGATACGGGCGCACCCCGGCCAGCGGTGGCGTGGCGTCGGCCCGGTCCGACTCGGCCCGGTTGCGGGTCGCGGCGCCGCCGTCGCGGGCGCCCTGCCACCACGACTGCCACTGTTTGAGGGAGTACAGGCCGGGGGTCGGGGGGTTGCCGTGCATCGACTGCGCGGTCCGGATCAGGACGACGAGGACCGGTCGCACCGCGTCGAAACTCGCGGGCACCCGTTTGCCGGAGCGCCAGTCGCTCAGCCGTTGGATCGACACCTGCTTGTCCGCGCCGATGGCCCGACCGAGCGCACCCGCCTCCGAGACGACGGTCTTGAGCGGCGGTCCGCCAGCGGTCGCGAACAGCAGCCGCAACTGGTCGGCAAAATGCAGCCTGGCATCGGGCCCTTCCGGCATCCGGTCCGTCCACCTTCCGGTTCCCACCCGCGGAAAATCCGCTGCGGAATAGTTCCTCATAGCGTGTGAACAGGGAGAATACCGGAATCCTCGGGCAGACCAATTGGTCGGGTGCGGTCGGGGCGGCACAGTGGTGTCCGGTGCAGGTGGGGTCCTGCACCACGTAGCGGCGCCGGCGGGGACTGACGATTCTCGAGGGGTAGTTCCCGCCGGGCACGCTGCACCTGGGCACGCCGAACACGCAGAATCCTAGGAGTCGACCATGAGCCGAATCGCCGTCAAGATCGCCGCGATGTTCCCGCCGACCCTGGCGGCCGCGCTCGTCATCGCCGCATCGGTGGGGCTGATCGTGGTGCTCGCGGGCATGCCGAGCTGAGCGCCGACGCCCGACCGGCCGCGTCAGTCCTTGCGCGCGGCGAGCACCGCCTCATAGATCTCCCGCTTCGACACACCGTTCGTGGCGACCACCGCGCATGCGTCCTTCAGCCGGGCACCATCCGCGACAAGCCGCTCGACCTCGCCGACGAGATCCTCCGGCCGGGCCGCGACCGGGGTTGCCCCCTCCAGCACGACCGTGATCTCCCCCCGCGCTCCCTCGACCGCCCACGCCGCGAGCTCGGCGAGGGTGCCGCGGCGCACCTCCTCGTAGGTCTTCGTCAGTTCCCGGCACACCGCGGCCCGGCGCTGCCCACCGAGCACCTCGACGGCGTCGGCGAGGCAGTCCGCGAGCCGGTGCGGCGCCTCGAAGAACACGCAGGCCCGGGATTCGGCGCGCAGGGTCTCCAGCCAGGACCGGCGCGGCCCCTGCTTCCTCGGCGGGAACCCGTCGAAACAGAACCGCTCGACCGGCAGCCCCGACAACGCCAGCGCGGTCGTCACCGCGGACGGGCCGGGCAGGCAGGTGACCGGCAGGTCCCGCGCCACACACGCCGCAACGAGCCGGTAGCCGGGGTCGCTGACCGACGGCATGCCCGCGTCGGTGACCAGCAGCACCGTCCGCCCCGCCGCGACGTCCTCGACGAGCGCGGGCAGTCGGGTCGTCTCCACCTGGTCGTAGAAGCTGACGACCTTCCCGGTGATCGTCACCCCCAACGCCGACGCGAGGTGCCGGGTGCGGCGGGTGTCCTCGGCGGCGACCACGTCCGCGGTCGCGAGGGCGTCGCGCAGCCGCTCCGAGGCGTCACGCACCTCTCCCATCGGCGTGGCAGCGAGGACCAGACAACCGTTCATGCCCGACAGCCTACGATCGTCCGGTGACCCAGTTGACCGACGCGCGTTCGACGCCCCGCGTCGACCACCCCGTCCTGGTCGGCCCGGGTCCCGCGGCGCCCGTCCCCGATCCGGGTCCGACCGACCGGCTGCGCGGCTGGGTGGTCACCCTGTTCCTGACCGCGGTCGCCGCGATCACCCGCTTCACGATGCTCGGCTATCCGACGGATGCGGGGACCCCGGTCTTCGACGAGAAGCACTACGCGCCGCAGGGCTGGCAGGCGCTCACCGGCGGCGGACTGGAGGACAACCCCGGCTACGGGCTGGTGGTGCACCCCCCGGTCGGGAAGCAGCTGATCGCGCTCGGCGAGGCGATCTTCGGCTACAACGGCTGGGGCTGGCGCTTCGCCGCGGCGGTCGCGGGCACCGTGCTGGTCCTGCTGGTGATCCGCATCGTGCGGCGGATGACGCGGTCCACGCTGGTCGGCGCGATCGCGGGCATCCTGCTGATCGCGGACGGTGTCACGTTCGTCTCGTCCCGGATCGGGATGCTCGACATCTTCATGGCGGTGTTCGTCGTCGCCGCGTTCGGGTGCCTGATCGTCGACCGCGACCAGGTGCGGGGCCGGATGGCGGTGGTATTCGCGGAGGGCCGGATCGCGCACTCCGAGTTCGGCCCGCGGCTCGGGGTGCGGTGGTGGCGGTTCGGGGCGGGCGTCCTGCTCGGCCTGGCGTGCGGAACGAAGTGGTCCGGGATCTACTTCATCGCGTTCTTCGGGCTGATGTGCGTGGCGTTTGACGTCGCGGCCCGGCGCTACCACGGGGTGCGGCGACCGTGGGTTGGCGCCGCGGTGCGCGACATCGGGCCCGGCCTGTATGCGCTGGTGCTCGTCCCGATCGGGGTGTACCTGGCGTCCTACTGGGCGTGGTTCACGTCCGAGACGGGGGTGGACCGGCATGCGGTCGGCGACCAGCTCGGGTACGGCGGCACCTTCTCCTTCGTGCCCTCCGCGCTGCGGTCGCTGTGGTACTACAGCGGCAACGTGCTCGAGTTCCATTCCGGACTGACGAACTCCGCGGGCAACCACCACCCGTGGGAGTCGAAGCCGTGGACGTGGCCGATGGGCCTGCGGCCGATGCTGTACTACTTCGCCGAGGGCGACCAGGTGTCCGGCTGCGGCGCGGAGAGCTGCGTTAAGGCGGTGATGCTGATCGGCACGCCTGCGATGTGGTGGCTGGCGCTGCCGATGCTCGGGTGGGCGCTGTGGCGCACGGTGGTCGGACGGGACTGGCGGTACGCGGCGGTCCTCGTCGGCTACGGCGCCGGGCTGCTGCCCTGGTTCGTGACGATGGACCGGCAGATGTACTTCTTCTACGCGGTCGCGCTGGCGCCGTTCCTGGTGATGGGTCTGGCGTTGGTGTGCGGCGAGGTGATCGGGTCCGCGCGGCAGGCGGCCGAACGGCGCGGCGTCGGCCTGCTCGCGGTGGCCCTGTACCTGGGGCTGGTGGTGGCGAACTTCGTCTGGCTCTGGCCGATCCTGACGGCCCTGCCGATCACCCCGGAGATGTGGCAGCAGCAGCTGTGGCTGCCGAGCTGGCGCTGACCCGTCAGGGGGGTGTCGCCGACCCGGTGTCGCCGGCCCGGCGGTGCCGGTGCGGCAGCTGGCCGTGCAGGGGCAGCTTCCGCCGCTGATGCGGCCGCAGGATCATCGGGTCGTGCCGCAGGTCCCGGTACAGCGACACGCACAGCCCGATCATCACGACCACGAACGGGGCGGCCGCGATGATCGTCATGGTCTGCAGGCCGTCGAGGGCGTCCTCGCCACCGGTCCAGAGCATCAACGCCGCGACACCGCCGGTGAGCATGCCCCAGAACACCACCACCCAGCGGCTCGGTGCCAGGTTCCCGCGCTGTGAGAGGGTCCCCATCACCATCGAGGCGGCGTCCGCTCCGGAGACGAAGAAGATCGCGACCAGGATCATCACCAGCACCGTCGACACCCCGAACAGGGGCAGGTGTTCGAGCATTCCGAACAGCTGCGACTCGGACGTGCCGCGGGTCGCGAGCTCGATGCCGTCGCGCTGCTCACCGATCCCGGCACCGCCCATCACGCTGAACCACAGCAGGCTGACGACGCTGGGGACCACGATCACACCGACGACGAACTCCCGGATCGTGCGGCCGCGGCTGATCCGGGCCAGGAACATCCCGACGAACGGGGTCCAGGAGATCCACCACGCCCAGTAGAAGATCGTCCACGACGAGAGCCATTCGGCGGTGGCGGGGTTGCTCGACGCCGCGGTGCGGGCGGACATCTCGGCGAGCTGGCTCGCGTAGGCGCCGATCGTGGTGGGGATCAGGTTCAGGATCAGCACGGTCGGCCCGAGGACGAAGACGAACACGGCAAGGGCGAGGGCCAGCACCATGTTGGTGTTCGACAGCCATTGGATTCCGCGCGACACCCCGGACACGGCGGACGCGACGAACGCCAGCGTCAGGATCGCGACGATCGAGACCAGCAGCAGCACCCCCGCCTTCTCCAACCAGCCGACCACCTCGAGGCCCGAGCCGATCTGCAGTGCCCCAAGACCGAGGGACGCGGCGGTGCCGAACATCGTCGCGAAGATGGCGAGGATGTCGATGACCTTGCCGATCGGCCCCTCCGCGCGGCGGCCGAGGAGCGCGACAAAGGCCGAGCTGAACAGCTGCTTGCGGCCGCGCCGATAGGTGCCGTATGCGAGGGCGAGGCCGACGACCGCGTAGGTCGACCACGGGTGCAGGCTCCAGTGGAACATCGTGGTCGCCATCGCCGTTCCGACCCGGCTCTGCCCCTCGGTGCCGGGTGGGGGCGTGACGAAGTGCGCGAGCGGCTCGGCGACGCCGAAGAACATCAGCCCGATACCCATCCCCGCGCTGAACATCATCGCGATCCAGCTGACGGTGCTGAACTCGGGCTTCTCGCCGTCCTTGCCGAGCGGGATCCGGCCGTATCTGCTGATCGCGAGCCACAGGGCGAACAGCACGAACCCGCTCGCGGCGAGGATGAACAGCCATCCGATGTTCGTGACCAGCCAGTCGAGGACCGTCCCGGTGACCGAGGCGAGCCCATCGGGGTCGACGAGTCCCCAGATCAGGATGACGGCGGCGGCGGCAGCGGCGACACCGAATACGACGCGGTCGGTGCGCGGCGCCCCGCCGCCCGACGGGGCGAGCGGGCCAGCAGCCGGGCGCTCGGAGGCGTCATCCTCGGACAGTTCGGTTCTCCCCACCATGCCCTAACGTTGCGTGCCCTCCCGGGCAAAAGCAAACTTCGGCGACGGGCGGCGCGTCCCCGGCGCGCTACGCGGTGACGGTCCGTGCGCCTCCGCGTCCCCCGATCAGGGCGTCGACGCTGAACCGGCCCGCCCCGGTTGCGGCGATCAGCAGCGAGGCGACGCCGAGCGCGAGGACCAGTTCGTAGCCACCCTCGGACACGAAGATGCCCTTGTCGACGTGCGCGATGAAGAACGCGCCGACCATGTCGAGGAACAGCAGGAGGCCGGCGATCGGGGTGGCGATTCCGGCGATCAGGGCGAACCCGCCGACGAGTTCGACCGTCGCGGCGATGACCGCGGACACGTTGTGCACCGGCGCCCCCATCTGCTCGAACGACGACTGCACCCCGCTGATGCCATAGGTGAAGAACTTCTGCCAGCCGTGGGCGACGAAGATCACGCCGATGCCGACGCGGGCGATGAGCAGGGCAATGTCGCGGAGTGCGCTGGATTTCATGTCGCGGTCCTTTTCGGTGTGCGGCGCGGGTTCCCGCCTCGGGAACTCATTCACTGTGACATGGTTAGGTTGAAGCGTCAACCATCCGGGGGTGGCGGTGTGCCGATGCTCGGGCCTGACGCGGATACCCGATCCACGAGAGCAGCACCACAGCGACGACGAGCAGCCGAACCAGGTTCTCGGCGTCGACCGGGTAGAGCACACCGGTGATGTAGTGCGCGATGAAGCCGGACGACGGCAACGGCGACCCGCCCTCCGCAACCCGCGCCCAGTTCTGCACCGCGGTCAGCGGACAGTCGTACCCGACCAGCACGGACCCGGCACCCCACAGCACGGCGGCCCCGTGCACCGCGATCGTCCGCGGCCAGCGCCACGCCAGGAAGCCACCGAACACCAGATACCCGAGGAACGCGAAGTGTCCGACCATCGCGAGCACCTCGACGACGCGGTAGACCATGGCCACCTCCGTTGGCGCGCCCTCCTCCGAGCGTAGGCCCTCACGCGCCGCGGATCGCGGCCTCAACCAGGGATCGGGCAACGCCGTCGGACAACCCGAGGCTCCGGACGGTTGCCACGTACTCGGTTGCCGCGCGGGCCGCGACACCCCGCGACGCGTCGCCGGTCGCCGCGACGAACGACCCGAGCCGCCCGCGGGTCTCGATCGCACCCATCGCCTCGAGTTCCCGATACGCCTTGGCGACCGTGTTCGCGGCCAGCCCCAACTGCTCCGCCAGCGCCCGCACCGTCGGCAGCTTCGTGCCCGCGATCAGCCCGCCGTCCCGCACCTGCTCGAGGATCTGCAACTTCACCTGTTCGAACGGGGCGGTCGCCGCAGCCGGATCGATGTCGATGCGCATCTCGCGAGGCTAGCCCGTGGACGCCGCCCGCGCGGGCTACCCGGAGAACGCCTCCTCGGCGCGATCGAACCACGCCGCCTCCTCCACGAGCCGGACGCTGCGCCAGCCGTCCGGCGTGCGCACCAACTCGTGGTGGTACCAGCCGCCGCAGAAGAACTGCTTGCCCGGCGCAACGATCAGCGGGTTGTAGAACATCGCGCTGACCGACGCCGTGCCGCCATCCGGGTCGAAGCCGCGAATATCCATGTTGGTGACGTAGTGCTGGGTGCGACTGAACAGCGCGAGCATCGGCTCGAGTTGCTCGATCACCGCCTCCCGATCGCCGGCAGGCCCGCCCGAGGTGCTGTAGTCGATGCGGGCATCCGCGGCAAACACCGTGCGGTACAGGTCCCAGTCCCTGGCGTCGACGGCGCGGGCGTACCGGGTCAGCAGGTCGGTGGCCTCGATCCAGAGGTGCAGGTACGCGGAGTCCATCGGGTCATGGAACCCCACCCGGGCCGCCGCCGTCCGCGATTTCGGTGATGCGGGCACACTATGGGGCATGGCAACGACTTCCGCAGGCAGCACTCCGGCGCACACCGCGACGATCTACCACAACCAGCGCTGCAGCACCTCCCGCAAGGTGCTCGCGCTGATCGAGGAGGCGGGCATCACGCCGACCGTCGTCAAGTACCTGGAGACGCCGCCGTCCCGGGACGGGCTGCGCAAGCTCCTCGACGACGCGGGCCTCAAGCCGAGCGAGGCAATCCGGAGGAAGGAGGCCATCTACAAGGACCTCGGACTGGCCGACGCGAGCGAGGACGAACTGCTCGACGCGATGGTGGAAAATCCGATCCTGATCGAGCGACCCCTGGTCGTCACCGACCGCGGGACGGTCCTCGCCCGGCCGGTCGAGAAGGTCACCACCATCCTCTAGTCGCGGCTGATCGGGCAGGACATGCACCGGGGTCCGCCGCGGCCGGACCCGAGTTCGGAGCCTGCGATGCGCAGGACCTCGATGCCCGACGCCTCGAGCCGCGCGTTCGTCTCCACGTTGCGCTCGTAGGCGACGACGACGCCCGGCGCGAGCGCGAGCGTGTTGTTCCCGTCATCCCACTGCTCCCGCTCGGCGGTGACGTGGTCGAGGCCGGTGTCGATGACGCGGAGCTTGTCGATGCCCATCGCGGCGGCGGCGGCGTCCAGGAACGGTTCCGCACCTCGAATGGACACCCCGGTCTCCTCACTGCGCAGGGTGAACGCGGAGAGGGTGTGCGCGACCGCCGGATACATCACGACGGCGTCGACGTCGACCATCGTGCACACCGTGTCGAGGTGCATCGACGCGCGCCGCTGCTCGATCGGCACCACCAGGACCGTGTGCGCGAGCCCGTCCTCGAAGACGCTGCGCGCCAGTGCTTCCGCGCCTGCCGGGGTGGTCCGCTCCCCCACCCCGACCGCGACCACCCCCGGAGCGAGCAGCAGCACGTCACCGCCCTCGACGGGCGCGGTGTGCGACTCGTAGGCGCGGCGCACCCCCAGGAACCGCGGATGGTGTGCGTAGATCAGGTCGGTCAGCGACGCCTCCCGCACCCGGGCGGGGAGGGCGAGCGAGGTGATCGCGACCCGGTCCCCGATCCAGAACGACGAGTCGCGGGTGAACAGCAGGTTCGGCAGCGGCTCGATGACGAAGTCGCCGCCGTGATGCATCCGCCGCACCAGCGACGGCCCGCCCGGACCGATCGGCAACTCGTCGAAGGTCATCCCCGCGGTCAGCACCGTCGCGAGGGTGTCCGGCGCGACGGTCCGCAGGTACCCCGAAAGCTCCTGCGCCAGTGTGTGTCCGAGTCGTCTCGGGTCGACTGCCGCCGCGATGCCCTGGATGCGTGCGGCGCCACTGACGGTCAGCGTCTCGGTCAACACCTCCGAGAGCAGCAACACGTCCACCCCACGCGAGCGCAGCAGGTCGGCGAACGCGTCGTGCTCGTCCTTGGCCCGGTCCACCCATGGCAGCCCGTCAAAGAGAAGCTGGTCGCTGTTGCGCGGTGTCAGCCGTTTGAGCTCGTCTCCCGGCCGGTGAAGCAGCACGGTGCGCAGCCGCCCCACCTCCGAATCGACCCGCGGGGGCTGGCTCTCGTTCATGATCCGACAGTAGTACCGACCGCGGCGGGCCGCGCAGGGCATACCGCGGCAAGCCGCGCAGGGCGTAGCGCGGCGGGGGCTCAGCTGATCAGCCCACGTTCCCTCGCCACCGCGACGGCCGCGGTGCGGCTGTCCACTTCCAGTTTCGAGAAGACGTGCACCAGATGCGATTTCACGGTGGCCTCGGTGACGAACAGGTCCTTGGCGATGGCCCGGTTGGAGAGGCCCCTGGCGACGAGGGCGAGGATCTCCGTCTCCCGACTGCTCAGGTCCACCCGCGGGTCGCGAATCCTCCGGTAGAGCCGTTGTGCCACAGCGGGGTTGAGGACGGTGTCGCCGCGTGCCGCGGACCGGATCGCATCGACGAGCACCTGCGGGTCGCTGTCCTTGAGCAGGTAGCCCGACGCGCCTGCCTCCACGGCCCGCAGGATGTCGGTGTCGGTGTCGTAGGTGGTGAGCACCACGACACGCGGCGGACCCGGTTCCGCGACGATCGCCGCGGTCGCCTGCGCGCCGTCCATGCCCTCGCCGAGCCGCAGGTCCATCAGCACGACGTCGGGTCGCTGCGCGCGGACCAGGTCGAGCGCGTCCTCCCCCGAGGACGCCTCCCCGACGACGTCGAGCCCGTCGTGCGATCCGATCAGGGCACGCAGCCCCGCCCGGACGACCGGGTGGTCGTCGACCAGCACGATTCTCAGGGTCATGATGGCACCGGAAGCGTCGCGGCAAGGGCCGTTCCGTCCCCGACGGCGGACTCGACGACGAGTGATCCGCCGAGCGAGTCGAGTCGTTCCCGCATCGCGCGCAGGCCGAACGAGGTCGGCGCTGGCGCCGCGTCCGGGTCGAACCCGACCCCATCGTCGACGATGTCGAGACGCACCTCGTCGGGGGTGTAGGCGATGGTCACCCGCACCTGCTGTGCCCGGGAGTGCAACCGGACGTTGGCCAGCGCGCTCTGCGCAACGCGCAGCAGCGCGACGTCGTATTCCATCGGCAGTCCTGCCTGTTCTCCGTCGACGACGAGGCCCGCGTCGATTCCGGTGTGGTCGCGCAGTTGGCCGACGAGCCTGCCGAGCGCGGAGGCCAGCGAGGCGTCCTCGAGGGCGGACGGCGTCAGCGCCCCCACCACCCGGCGCGCCTCGGCGAGGTTGTCCTGCGCGGTGTCGGCGATTCGGGCGAGCGCCGCGACCGGATCGGACGCCCGTTCCCCGGCCCTGGCCAGCAGCACGATCGACGAGAATCCCTGGGCGAGGGTGTCGTGGATGTCGCGGGCCAGCCGCTCACGCTCGGCGACCGCCCCGGCTTCCCGCTGCACCAGGGCGAGTTCGTCTTGGGCGCTGAGTAATTCGTGATGGGAGCGGGCGAGTTCGTCGTAGAGTCGGCGGCGCTGCTGCGCGTCTTGGACGAGCTGCTGGTAGACCACCGCCATCCCGGCGGCGGCCGCGGCACCGAAGACCGGCCCGAGGATCGAGGCGACCGTGTTCGAGGTGCCGTGCCACAGCGTCGCGGCGACCGCGACGGCGGTGATCGCGACCGTGGACGCCAGCGCCGCCGCGGTGGACAGCAGGTGGAAGCACAGGAAGAACAGCGGAAACGCCACCCAGACGAAGTTGCCGTCGAGCGCGGAGAGTCCCAGCCAGCCGAGGACGAGGACGCCGAGCCACAGCCGACCATATCCGGGGCGGCCGGTGGCGGCGGACCGCCCCGCGAACCAGACGCCTGCGAGGTACCAGCCGAATAGGAGCGCGGCGAGGGCGACCGCAGCGGCGGGGTTCGCGTCACCGGTCAGGGCGCGGGCCACGCCGACCGCGAGCAGCAGCACGAACAGCACGTGGGCGCCGAGGGTCATCACCCGCAACACCGGCATCGGGCCGCGGTCGTGAGGGAGCTGCATTTCGTCCACGCTAACACCGCCGGCGGCCGTCGACCTGCCGCGGCGCAGTCATTCCAACTTTCGATTGACCACCACACCCAACCGTCGCGCGATGCGAGCGCACCCGTTCCCGGGCGAGGCTGGATGTCATGTTCATCGGTATTCGTGATCTCCGTTTCGCCAAGGGCCGCTTCACTCTGATGAGTGTGGTCCTGTTCCTGATCGCGCTGATGGTGGTGATGCTGTCGGGTCTGACGGCCGGGCTGGGCAACCAGTCGATCGCGGCGGTCCGGGGCATCGGGGCGGACCGGTTCGCGTTCGGGGTGCCCGCGCAGGGCCAAGACCTGTCGTTCTCCGAATCCCGGGTGGACGGCGCCCAGCGGGACGCGCTCGCGGCGCGTGCCGGGGTGGAGGAGGCCGCGCTGATCGGTATCGCACCGGTGCGGTTGACGGTGGACGGGCGGGACGTCGGCGCGAGCGCGTTCGGCGTGGACGGCGCCTCGTTCGCCGCCCCGGTGCCGCTCGCCGCAGGGGAGGTCGCGGTGGACACCGAGCTGGCCGAGGACAACGGCTGGGCGGTCGGGCAGCGGGTCGACGCGGGCGGCCGAACCGTGACGGTTGCCGCTCTCGTCGACGACTCGTTCTACAACCACCAGCCGGTGGTGTGGTTCGACCGCGCGGACTGGCTGGCGCTGCCGACCGCGGCGGGCAGCGACGGCACCGTCGTCGCGCTGCGCACCTCCCCCGGCTTCGACGCCACCGCGGCGGGCGCCGCGACCGGCACCGCGATCACCGACGTGGACGACGCGGTGAACGCCATCGGCGGGTACAGCTCCGAGCGGGGATCACTGCTGTTGATGCAGGGCATGCTGCTGGTGGTCAGCGCACTGGTGGTCGGGGCCTTCTTCACGGTGTGGACCATCCAGCGTGGCCCGGACCTGGCGGTGCTCAAGGCGGTCGGCGCGTCCACCGGATACCTGCTGCGGGATGCGCTCGGGCAGGGGCTGGTGCTGCTGGTGCTCGGCACCGGGCTCGGGACGCTGGCCGCCGTCGGGCTGGGAACGATTGCCGCACAGGCCGTCCCGTTCACCCTCACCGTCGGCGGCGTGCTGCTGCCGTTCGTCGCACTGATCGCCCTCGGCATGCTCGGCGCCGCCGCCGCGGTGACCCGCATCGCCTCGATCGACCCGAGGACCGCGCTCGCCGCGGCCCGCTGACCAGGAAGGACCTTCCCATGAGCATCGAGCTTCGCGACATCGTGCTGACCTACCCCGACGGCGACACCCGGCTGCGCGCCCTCGACGACGTCACCTGCGTCGTCGACCGCGGCGAGTTCGCCGCCGTGACCGGGCCGTCCGGGTCGGGCAAGTCCAGCCTCCTCGCGGTCGCCGGCCTGCTGACCACCCCCGACTCCGGCACCGTCCGCCTCGACGGCGCCGATCTCACCGGACTGAGCCGGGCCCAGCGCACCACGCTGCGGCGCGAGCGACTCGGCTTCGTGTTCCAGCAGTCCAATCTGATGGCCTCGCTGACCGCAACCGAGCAGTTGCTGCTGATGACGCACCTATCCGGCGGCCGGGTCCGGGATCAGCGGGACCGGGCGAGGGATCTGCTCACCACCCTCGGCCTCGGCGGGCACCTCGACCGGCGCCCGCACCAGCTGTCCGGCGGGCAGCGTCAGCGGGTGGCGATCGCCCGCAGCCTGATGAACGATCCGTCGGTGCTGCTGGTGGACGAGCCGACGTCCGCGCTCGACGAGCCGCGCAGCCGGGAGATCGTCGCCCTGCTCGGTTCGGTAGCCAGGGAGCGGAATGTCGCGGTCGTGATGGTCACCCACGACCTCGGACCGCTGGACCTGGTCGACGCCGTCTACGAGATGCACAGCGGGGCACTGACGTTCGACGGATCCACCCGCGTCACCGCCTGAACGACGAACACCCCGCCCCGGCACTGCCGGGGCGGGGTGTCGTTCGTTCGGGCCGGGAATGCTACGACGCGAACATGCCCATCAGGTCGGAGCTGCCACCACCGGTGTTGGGCAGCGGCTCGTCGGTCACGGTGATGGTCGTGGTGCTCTCGGACGGCAGGAAGCCGGGGGCTCCGCTGTACACGGCGCGGATGTCGAACACGCCGACCTCGCCGAACAGGTAGCTCTGCTGGGCGAGACCGTCGTTGACGTTGACCGGGTTGCCGAGCGGCTCCTGCCCACTGAAGTACTGCACGGTGCCCCCGCTCGCCTTCGGCGCCACGTTCGCGCGCATGAAGATGTAGCGACCCGCCTGCGCCTGCGCCGGGATGTCGAGCGTCAGCGTGGTCGCGACGTCGGCGCCGCCGGGCACGCCGACCTGGATGGTCTGGGCGGCGGACGTCGACGCCGCGAATCCGGGGGCGCCGGAGAAGACCGCGGTGATCGTCTTGGCGCCGCTGACGGTGAAGTTCTGCACCAGGCTGGCCTTGCCGTTGGCGTCGACGTCGACGGTGCCGAGCACGGTCATCCCGTTCTTGAACGTCACCGTGCCCGCACCCGGGAAGGGCTCGACCTGCGCCTCAAGCACGACATCGGTGTTGACCAGCGATGTTGCGGGGACGATCACTGTGGTCCGGGTGACCTGGTCGCCCGCCTCGATGGTGACGTTCTGCGCCGCGGAGACCGACTCGAGCGCGAAGCCGGTGCCAAGGAACTTCGCGGTGATGTCGAAGGTGCCCGCGTCATTGTTGGACGGGGTCCACGCGTAGGTCGCGACGCCGTCCGCGGCGAGCATGCCGGTGCCGATCTCGTCGGCGCCCTTGTAGAACTTGACCACGTCGTTGGCGCGACCGCCGGTGACCTTCGCGGTGAGCGTCGACTGGACACCGCCCTTGAGCGCACCGACCGGCTGCAGCGTGGTGGTGGTGGCGTTCTTGGTGACGGTGATCCCGGGACCCTGGGTGGTGTAGGCACCCGATGCCGCGCTTCCACCGTAGGAGACGCCGCTGTTCTGCGCGGCCTCGCGGGTGCAGTTGGCGGTGACGGTGTACTGGAACTCGAACTTCTGCTCGGTGGTCGCGTCCCAGGACCCCTGGACCTTGACGGTGCCCGCGCCGACGGCGGCGACGGGAACCGGGAGGCCGTTGACCTTGACCGAGTCCTGCTTGTAGTTCATGCAGGTCGGGCGGACATCCTCAAGCCAGTTGATCGTGTTGCCCGCCGCGGTGACGGTGGTGGTGGCCGTGACGACCTCACCCTCGGCGGGCGTCGGGTTGCTCAGCGTGCGGGTGAAGCTCGCACCGCCGTCCGTCCACGACACCGTTGCGGGGTCGGCGTTCGCGACCCCCGTTCCCAATGCGACCGCGAATCCGGCGGCCACGCCCAACGCGCTCGCCGCCGCGATCATGCGGCGTCCAGACATCCCCGACATGCCATTCCTTCCGAACCTGAGGGAGGACCGACCAGCCCCCCGAGAAGTGGTGGGTCCCGGCGCCCACCCCCTCGCTGTGGGGTGTCCAGCGCCGAAATCGGGGAGCAGTAGATCACGATTCGGTCACCCGCATCGCCGGTTTCACCGAACTGACTGGACGGGCGTCCTGATCTGCTCCGCGCTGCCCGGTCGGGGCCCTGCGCTGCCGGCGCTATCGCAGGAACTTGCCGAACTGGTTGTTGGCCTGCTGCATCACGAACTCGTAGGGCGGCGCGAACTTCCGTGCCCACCAGTACCCGAACCGGACGTCGGCGGAGGTGTAGACGAGGAACCGCCCGCGCTTGACGCCCCGCACGATGCACGCCCCGACGTGCTCGGGCGTGACCGCCCGCCGCTCGAAGCGGTGCACCGCCTTGCGGACCCGCGGATCGTCCCGGTCCACGCCCGCGATCTCGACCGTCCCCACCAGCGGTGTCCGAACCGCCCCCGGCACGACGAGCGAGACCCCGATCCCGTGCTGCTTCAGGTCGAACCGCAACACCTCCGAGACGCCTCGCAGCCCGAACTTGCTTGCGCTGTAGGCGGCGTGCCACGGCAGGGCCAGCAGCCCGGCCGCCGACGACACGTTCACCAGGTGACCGCCGCGCCCCGCGCGCACCATCGGCGGCACGAAGTTCTCGATGATGTGGATCGGGCCCATCAGGTTGACGTCGACCATCGACTTCCAATGCCGGTGCTCAAGGTTCTCCACGGTCCCCCATGCCGAGATCCCGGCCACGTTCATCACGATGTCGAGCGCGCCATGCTCGCCACCGACCTGCGTCGCCCACGCGGTGACGGCCTCGTAGTCCGCGACGTCGAGGGCCCGCGACTCCGTCACGACGCCGCCGGCGCCGGTGACGAGAGCGACGGTCTCGGCCAGCCCGACCTCGTTGATGTCGGTGAGCAGCAGGTGCGCACCCTCGGCCGCGCACGCCAGGGCGGTCGCCCGACCGATTCCGCTCCCCGCGCCCGTGATCAGGCACTTCTTACCGCCGAGCTCCTTCATCACTGCCCCCAATGCCGGTCCGCACGATCCGCATCGGAGTGTACGTGCGGGCGACCGGCGCAGGGGTCACCCTCGGCGGTTGCTGCCGCCGGTGCGGGGTCCGATCTACAGTCGGGTCCCCATCTCGTCCTGGTACTCGCGGATCGTGCGTTCGATCTCGTCCGCTGCTGCCGCGTCGTCGTGACCGCGGGCGTAGTCGGCGCGCTCCCGCAACGTCCGGATCGCCCTTCGCAACTCGTCGTCCGACATCCTGTGGTCCATGCCGTCAAGTGTGCGCCGGTTCGGACCGTTCGCCAACCGTCCCGATCACGCCGCACGGAGCGTTATCCTGGAGGTGACGTGGGTCACATGGCAGCCCCGGATGGACGGGCGCCCTCTCGCCTTCACCCACCGAAGGAGGATCCGCCATGAGCCTCGACACCCTGTGCGCGGCGTTCCAGGACACGGCAGCCCGCCACCCGGACAAGGTGGCGCTGCGCACCGCCGACGGGTCGGTGACAATCACCTGGAGCCAGTACGCCGGTCGGGTCCGCGCCATCGCCGCCGGGCTCGCGAAACTCGGTGTCCGACACGGGGACACGGTGGGTTTAATGCTGACCAACCGTCCCGAGTTCCACCTCGTCGACACGGCAGCGGTACACGCAGGCGCCACCCCGTTCTCCGTCTACAACACCCTCGCCGCCGAGCAACTGCACCACGTGCTCACCAACGCGGGCTGCCGGATCATGGTGTGCGAGAGCCAGTTCCTGCCGGTGATCCGGGAGGCAGCGCCCGGCACCCCGGTCGAGCGCATCGTGTGCGTCGACGGCACACCGGAGGGCACGATCGGCCTCGCGGACGTCGAGGCGGAACCCGACCCGGACTTTGACTTCGAGACGAGTTGGCGGGCCGTCCGCCCCGACGACCTGATCACGGTCATCTACACCTCCGGCACCACCGGGCCGCCGAAGGGCGTCGAACTCACCCACACGAACGTGATTGCCTTCCGGGATGCGAGCGTCGAACTCGCGCACCCCACCTCCGACGACCGCGGGGTGTCCTATCTCCCGGACGCCCACATCGCGAACCGCAACGTCGCCCATTACTGCGGGATCTTCTTCGCCACCGAGATCACCACCCTCGCAAACCCGAAGCAGGCGGTGACCGCGCTGCCGGAGGTGCGCCCGACGATCTTTCTCGCCGTCCCGCAGGTCTGGTACAAGGTGAAGGCCGGGGTCGAGGCGGCGCTCGACGCGGAGACCAGCGCACCGAAACGGCGGCTGGCCGGCTGGGCGATCGACGTCGGCATCCGCACCGCGCGGATGCGCTCGGCAGGCGTCCCGATCCCGCACCGCCTGGAACTGCAGCACGCGGCGGCCGAGCGGCTCGTGCTCGCCCCGATCCGCCGCAAGCTCGGACTGGACGAGGTGCGCCTCGCGATCACCGCCGCCGCCCCGATGTCGCCCGACGTGCTGGCCTTCATCCTCGGCCTCGGCATCCCGTGCTGCGAGGCATGGGCGATGTCCGAAACCGCCGCGACCGGCACGGCGAACCGGCCCGGTTCGATCCGCATCGGCACGGTCGGCGAACCGATGGCAGGCGTCAACATGAAGCTCGCCGACGACGGCGAGCTGCTCGTCTCGGGTCCGGGCGTGATGCGGGGCTACCGCGGCGAGCCGGAGAAGACCGCGGACGCCCTGGACGCCGACGGCTGGCTGCACACCGGCGACATCGCGACCATCGACACCGACGGCTACGTGACCATCGTCGACCGGAAAAAGGAACTGATCGTCACCACCGGAGGCAAGAACATCTCCCCCGCCGCCATCGAGGACGCCCTGCACGCCGCGAGCCCACTGATCGCGGGGGCCGTCGCGATCGGCGACAACCGCCCCTACGTGACCGCGCTGCTCACCCTCGACACCGAGGTGGCAGCCGCGTTCGCGGCGCGGACCGGCAGCACCGACGAGACCGCCGAGGAACTCGCGGTGAACCCGGACGTGCGGACGGAAGTCGAGCGGGCCGTCGACGCCGCCAACAGCCACCTGTCGCAGGTCGAACAGGTCAAGCGGTTCACCATCCTCCCCGACGTCTGGGAGCCGGGCGGGGACGAGTTCACCCCGACGATGAAGCTGCGCCGCGCCCCGATCACCGCGAAGTACGCGGACCGGATCGACGACCTCTACGCGGGCTGATCCCACACCATCGCGGCGCGAACGGCCCCGGACGCAGCGGATCCCCGCCACCGTGCGCCGGTGACGGGGATCCGGGTGAGTCAGGGAACTAGCTGGAGCCGAACAGCCCGTCCAGGCTTCCGGTGCCGCCGTCACCACCGGGGGTGCCGCCATCGGCCGCCGCCACCTGCACCGACTCCGCGTCGGCCGAGGCGTTGACGGTGCCCGCACCCGAGTACTCCGCCGTGATCACCCGCTGCCCCGCGGTCGCAGGCGTCCACGACAGTTCCGCCGTTCCGGCCGCGTCGACCTGCACCGTCCCGAGCACGGTATCGCCGTCCTTGAAGGTGACCGAGCCGCCCGCGTTGCCGGGGGTGACCTGCGCCGAGACCGTGTTCGCGACCCCGACCTTCGGGTTCGCGCCGACCGCGATCGCGGTGCTGGATGCGGTGTTGCCCGCCGGGGCCTCCGCGACCTCGACCGTCGCGTTCGCCGCGGACCCGGTCACGCCTACCCGGCCGGAGAAGGCCGCGCCGATCGCGTGGCTGCCCGCCGTCGACGGCACCCAGGTGTAGGTGGCCTCACCGTTCGCGGCGACCGGCACCTCGGCGAGGGTGGCGTTGCCGTCCTTGAAGACCACGGTGCCGCCGGCGGCCGCCGGGGTGACCGTCGCCTTCAGCACGGACGGGCGGCCGACCTGAGCGCCGGACACCGCGGCAAGCGCGGTCGACGAGGCGACGTCGGCGTCGGTGACCTGGACGGTCTGCGCCGAGGATTCGGACGCGTCCGCCTTCGCGGTGGCGGGGAACTTGGCGACCAGTGCGTGCGATCCACGGTTGCCGGGGGTCCAGGCGTAGGTCGCGACACCGTTGGTGAGGGTGCCCGCGCCGATCTTGGCTCCGCCGTCGAAGAACTCGACGGTGTCACCGTTCGCGCCGCCGGTGACCGCCGCGGACAGGGTCACCGCCGCGCCGACCTGCGCGCCGGACACCGCGGCGAGCGTCGTGGAGGTGGTGTTCCTCGCGACCGTGAGCGTCGGCCCCTTGCCCTGGTAGACGCCCTCGCCGAGACCGCCCGCGTAGTGCATCGTCGTCATCAGCGGAACGGAGCGATCGCAGTCCGGACCGACCGTGTAGGAGAACTCGAAGGTGTGCGATTTGGGATCGATGTTCGGGTACACCGTCCAGCTGCCGGTGACCTTCGCGAAGTCCGGCCCCTGGCTGTCGAGGGCACGCGGCGTCCCGTCGACCTTCGCCGAGCCCTCGACGTAGGTCAGGCAGGTCGGGTGCACGTCCTTGACCTGGTTGATGATCTCGAGGCTGGTCCACGCCTTGCGTTCGAACCGGGTCGACGTGGTGACCACGTCGCCCTCCTTCGGGGTGCTGTTGCTGATCGTGCGCGTGAAGTGCGAGTTCCCGTCCCACCAGTCCACGCTCACCGGCGCGGCGGCGGCGACGCCCGACCCTGCGACCACCGCGAAGCCCGCGGCAACCGCGAAGGCTCCGACCGCCCCGACCGCGCGACGAGTGTTGTTGTCAGACATGTGTCTCCTCCACGACGGACCGCGCAGGGCGGGTCGCCGTGCTCCAGGGTTCGGTGCGCCAGTTACCTCGGCATGCGGCCTCGCCGGCACAAAGTCGCGAAGGAGTAGACCACATCGATCGATGGTTCAGCGCCGATTCGGGAGGGAAGGTGGACGATTGACCTACACGCGGCGGAGGGTCCCGAGACGCAGACAAGGCGCCGCCGGCAATGCGGGCGACGCCTTGTCTGTCCTACTGGTGGAGCTGAGGGGAATCGAACCCCTGACCTCTTCGATGCGAACGAAGCGCGCTACCAACTGCGCCACAGCCCCAGTCCTTGCCCTCCGAAGGAGTGCCCGGCAACTCTAACAGGCTCCTCGAGCAACCATGAAATCAGCTGGTCAACACCCGTTTCGGGGACTACTGGCCGACCACGCGACGGACCTCACCCGGATCGTCGTCCTCGTCGAAGTACGGGTCGTGCCGGTCGAGGTGGTCAAAGACCGGATCCTCGTCGTCGACCTCGAGCACGACGGCACCGGGACGCCGCAGGCGCGAGGGCACCAGGCGGAGCTCCTCGTCGTCGTGCGACTCCACCCCGAGCCGGGACCGGCCGAGCCGGGCCATCCGGCGGCGCCGGATCTCCTGCTCGATCTGCACCTGACGACGCAGGTACGCCAGGTATCCGACGGTGCCGAGCAGCGCTGCCGCGCACGCCCACCACAGTGTCGAGGAGACGATCAGGGCCAGCGCACCCGCCATGATCGCGGCGAGCACCAACCCGAGGACCGCCCGCTGCCGGAAGGCGTACCGCGCGGCGCGGGCAATCGCGTCGGCCTCGGGGTCGAAGCCGCCGCGGCCGCGCCGGTAGGGGGTGCCGCCGCGCTCGTCGTAGCGCGGCACGGCACGGTCGATGTCGTCGTCGTACTCGGCATCCAGGTCGGGGTCGTCGTAGTCGAGATCGTGGGGGTCCACGTCCGCTCGAGCGTGCGCTTCCATCCAGTCCTCCGCGTGCAGGGGGCGATTGGGGTCTGGGCGCCAGTTGGGGTCGCTGCGGTGCCCGGTCGCCGGGCCGCGCCGATTCTGGCGGGCGTGCAGGTCGCGGTCGAGCACCCGGGTGGCGAGCGCCGCGTCCGTTGTCTGACGAATTCGCGGCCTGCGCTTGGCCTGCATCGGAAGCAGCACGAACAGCCACATCGCCACCAGCGCAATGACCACGAGCGAGTTCGGCATGTCGGGCGACCTCCCTCCCTGTCGGCTGCCAGCACAGCTGTCACCTGCATATTCGACCCGGTTGGTCCACTCAGGCTAGTTGCGTCGGCGCACTGTTCCCCGCAGACGCGCCGACTCAGCTTTCCCACATGCCACATTAGTCACTACTGCCGCATCCGCGCATCCCGGGTAGCCAATCGGTAGCCAGCACGGTCGTCAGCCCCACGAGGCGCGCCCGGCGCGCACCAGCCGATCCGCTGCCGTCGCCTCCAACTCCTCGATCGTCATCGCCACCAACAGATGGTCCCGCCACTGCCCGTCGACATCCAGGTACCGCTCAAGCAGGCCCTCCTCCCGGAACCCGACGTTGCGCAGCACCGCCCGACTCGGCAGGTTCTCCGGGCGCACCGTCGCCTCGATCCGGTGCAACCCGACCGGACCGAACCCGTGGTCGAGACCCAACGCGAGCGCCGCGGTGGCGACGCCACGGCCGCCATCCTCCTTCGACACCCAATATCCGATCCACGCGGACCGCAACGCTCCGCCGACCACGTTGCCGATCGTCAGTTGCCCGCAGAACCGGCCGTCGAGCTCGATGACCATCGGCAGCATCCGGCCCTTGCGGGCCTCCGAGCGCAGCGACGAACACAGCGCAGGCCAGTTCCCGATGTGGTGCCGCGCATCCCACGGACCCTCACCGGTCGGCTCCCACGGCCGCAGATGGTCCTCGTCCCGGATCCGCAACCGACTCCAGGTCGCCGCGTCGCGCAGCCGGATCGGTCGTAGGGTCACCCGACCCGCGGGCACCACCAGCGGGCCGAGCCGGGCAGGCCAGCCGGGGTGCGGAGAATAGCGGCGCAGGGCCGTCGACACCCGGTCAGCCCCGCTGTGCAAGAAAGGCGACGTCCACCCGGTCACCGGTCCGCAGGTCGGTCACCTCCGCGTCGACCAGCACCAGACAGTTCGCCTCGGCGAGGGTGGCGAGCAGGTGCGAGGACGCCGCGGGCGCGCCACCGAGCGCCTGCACCAGGTACTCGCCGGTCGATTCGTCGCGCATCAACTGTCCCCGCAGATAGCCCTTCCGGTCGGCGACCGAAGTGATCGGCGCGACGGTGCGGGCGGTGACGACCCGCCGCATCGACTGCCTGCGGCCCAACGCGATCCGGATCAGCGGCCGCACCATCACCTCGAACACCACCAGGGCGCTGACCGGATTGGACGGCAACAGGAACGTGGGGACCTCGTCGCGGCCGAGCTGACCGAAGCCCTGCACCGACCCCGGGTGCATCGCGACCCGCTCCACCTCGAGGTCGCCGAGCTCCCGCAACGCGTCCCGCACCTGGTCCGAGGCGCCGCCGCCGACGGCCCCGGCGATCACCACGATCTCCGAGCGGATCAACTGCCCCTCGACGACCTCCCGCAGGCGACGCATGTCGGTGCCCGCGATCCCGACCCGGTTCACGTCCGCGCCCGCATCACGGGCGGCGGCGGCGAGCGCGTACGAGTTCACGTCGTACACCTGCCCCGGACCGGGAGTGCGGTCCACGTCGACGAGTTCGCCGCCGACGCTGATCACCGACAGCCGCGGCCTCGGATGCACGAGCACCTTGTCGCGTCCGACCGCGGCGAGCAGACCGACCTGGGCCGCGCCGATGATGGTGCCCGCCCGAACCGCGACATCGCCGGGCTGAACGTCGTCGCCGACCCGCCGGACGTAGTCGCCGGACCGGACCGGGCGCAGCACCCGGACCCGGTTCTGGCCGCCGTCGGTGCGGTCGAGCGGAAGAACCGCGTCGGCGAGGGTCGGCATCGGGGCGCCGGTGTCGACACGCACCGCCTGCCGCGGCTGCAGCCGGGTGGGCTGGCGGGACCCCGCGGTCACCTCACCGACGACGGGCAGGACGATGTTGACCGGCTCACCGCTCTCGCTGAGTTGACCGGAGTCCGCGGCGGAGACGTCGACGCTGCGCACCGCGTAGCCGTCGATCGCCGCCTGGTCGAATCCCGGCAGCGGACGCTCGGCGACCACTTCCTCGGCGCACAGCAGTCCCTGCGACTCCGAGATCGCGACCCGCACCGGTCGTGGCGCGACGGCGGCGGCGGTGACCCTGGCCTGCTGCTCCTCAACCGAGCGCATGTAGACGCTGCCTCCCGACCCCACTACCGCTCCGTCTGCTGCAGTCTCTCGACGAGCCACTCACGCAGCGACGGACCGTACTCTTCGCTGTCGAGCGCAAAGTCAACCGCAGCGCGGAGGTAGCCTCCGGGATTTCCGAGGTCGTGTCGTCCCCCGCGGTGGACCACCACATGCACCGGGTGCCCCTCCTCGATCAGCAGCGCGATCGCGTCGGTGAGCTGCAGTTCCCCGCCCTGGCCCGGCGTGATGCGGCGCAGGGCGTCGAAGATCGCCCGGTCCAGCAGGTAGCGGCCCGCCGCGGCAAAGGTGGACGGCGCGTCCTCCCGCTTCGGCTTCTCGACCATCCCGACGACCTTCAGTACATCGGGGTTCGTCGCGTCCGGAACCTCCTGGACGTCGAACACCCCGTAAGCGCTGACCTGATCCTTCGGCACGTCGATCGCGCACAGCACGCTGCCGCCGCGCTTGGCCCGGACCCGGGCCATCGTCTCGAGGACGCCGCGCGGCATCACCAGATCGTCGGGCAGCAGCACCGCGATCGCGTCCTCGTCCTCGTCGAGGACGGACTCCGCGCAGGAGACCGCGTGACCGAGTCCGAGCGGCTCGTCCTGCACGACCGACTCGACCTTCAGCAGGCCCTGCGCCTTGCGGACCTTCTCGAGCAGGTGCGACTTGCCACTGGCCTCGAGCTTGGTCTCCAGGACGAGATCCTCGACGAAGTGCGCGACGACGCCGTCCTTGCCCTCCGAGGTCACGATGACCAGCCGGTTGGCACCCGAATCGGCGGCCTCGCCCGCGACCAGCTCGATGCCCGGTGTGTCGACGACCGGCAGCAGTTCCTTCGGCACCGTCTTGGTCGCGGGCAGGAACCGGGTGCCCAGCCCCGCCGCCGGGACCACCGCGGTGCGGAAGGCCCTGTTCATGTTGGTGCCGCTGTCTGTCATGGCCACACCCTATCCGTGTCGGCCGCGCGCCCGGGATCCTAGGGTTGCCGGTATGAACGAGTCCGACCTCGGCCCAACCCCGCCGGCGACCAAGGATGCGTGGCGCACCGAGATCCTGACGCGCCGTCGCGACGTGGACGCGGACACCAAGGCCGCCGAGGACGCCGCACTCGCGGCGGCCGCTGCCCGCATCGGCACCGAGCTCGGCCCCGACGCGACGGTGTGCGCCTACGTCCCGGTCGGCAGGGAACCCGGGTCGGTTGCCGTGCTCGACGCCCTCGCCGCCCGCGTCCGCCGGGTCCTGCTGCCGGTGGCGCACGCGCCGGGACCGCTCTGGTGGGCCCCCTATCGCGGCGAGGGCGCGCTGGTCCCTGCCCCGTTCGGGCTGCGGGAACCCGCGCCGCCGCACCTGCCGCCGGAGACGGTCGCCGCGGCGGCCCTGCTGCTGATCCCCGCGCTCGCGGTGGACCGTCGGGGTGTCCGCCTCGGCCGCGGCGCCGGCTTCTATGACCGCACCCTCGTGTTCGCCGCCGGGCGCGGCGAGCATGCGGTGCCCCGGTTGATTGCGGTGGTCCGCGACGCCGAGGTGGTCGACGAACTGCCCGAGGACCCCCACGACGTGCGGATGCGAGAGGTCCTGACCCCGGTCGGCGGCCTGCGCGTGCTCGGCGGGGCGGAATAGGCCGACGATTACCGGCGTTGGCACTCGGGACGGTAAAGTGCCAGTGCCCGCGGTATCACCTGCCGGGGCTCGAGTATCCGCGCGGAGGAACCTGCAGTGCCCACTTACTCCTATGCCTGCACCGAATGCGACAACCGCTTCGACATCGTGCAGTCGTTCACCGACGACTCGCTGACCGTCTGCACCGAGTGCAACGGCAAGCTGCGCAAGCTGTTCAACTCCGTCGGCATCGTGTTCAAGGGCAGCGGCTTCTACCGGACCGACAGCCGTGGCGGCGCGAGCACCGCGAGCGAACCGGCGAAGGCGAGCACCCCGTCGTCGGATTCGTCGTCGACCTCCGGTTCGGCCACCCCCGCGCCCGCCACCAGCTGATCCCCTTTCTCCACAGGCCCCGAATCCATCCACAGGGTGGATCCGGAGGCGGGGTGTGCCCGCCCGGTCGCCCTAGCGTTGGGGCATGGTCCGCGATGCCCGGCGCCGCCCCGGCGCCCTGTCCCCCACCCCGGTCGACCGACTGCTGCGGCTGACCCGCCCCGATTGGACGCGGACCGCCCTGCCCCGCCGGATCGCGGCGGGGATCCTCGCCGCCCTCGCCCTCGTCCTGGCGATCCGGGGCGAGCAGACCGACCGGGTGTCGATCGTCGCCACGGCACGGGACCTGGGGCCCGGCACCGTCCTCACCGCCGCCGATCTCCGGTTGCTCGACGTCCCCGACCCCGTTCCCGATGGTTCTCTGCGCAGCCTCGACGCCGCCGTCGGTCACACCCTTGCCGGCCCGGCCCGGGCCGGGGAACCGCTCACCGACGTCCGAATCCTCGGCTCCCGACTCGCCGAGGCCGCAGCGGGACCGGACGCGCGGATCGTCCCGGTCCGGATCGAGGACGCGGAGGTGGCCGGGCTGGTGCGGGTCGGTGACCGCGTCGACATCCTGGCCGTCGACGCGGAGGGGGCTGCCGCGCCGCGGGTCCTCGCATCGGCCGCGACCGTGGTCCTCGTCGGGGAGAAGGACGACGGACGCGCCGCGCGGGCACCGGTGGTGCTTGCCGCACTGCCCGAGGCCACCGCAACCACCGTCGCCGCCGCGTCGCTCACCGGCGCGCTGACCGTCACGTTCCACTGACCGGCCCGTCCACCGACTGGCGGGTCCACTGCCCCGCGCGCGGAGGTTGCCCCACCCGCGGCACTGCCCCTAGCATTTTCACCACCCGGTCCGTTGTCGAATCCGTCGTGAAACGAGGACAGGTCATGCTCAAGGGCTTCAAGGATTTCCTGCTCAAAGGCAACGTGCTCGATCTCGCGGTCGCGGTGGTCATCGGCGCCGCCTTCACCGCCATCGTCACCGCGTTCACCACGTACGTCATCAATCCGATCATCGCCACCCTCGGCGGCAGCAACGAGCTGGGCTTCGGCTTCCAGCTCACCGACAGCCCCGAGACGTTCGTCAACATCGGCGCGGTCATCACCGCCGCGATCAACTTCGTGATCATCGCCGCGGTCGTCTACTTCGTCCTCATCGTTCCGTACAACCATGCCAAGGAACGGTTCATGACCGAGGACGAAAAGCAGGCCACGGACATCGAACTGCTCACCGAGATCCGCGACCTGCTCGCCGATCGCTCCACCGAACGCACCTGAGGCCGGCGCGTCAGGAGGGGGCGATCGGGCCGACAGCGGCCGTGCGGGGGAGGCGCCGACCACGTCGAGGTCCGGTATGACTCGTCCGACACTCCGCGCGGATCCGTGCCGTCCGGCGGCCGTCGGTGGTGCGGGGACCGGTGGGTGCGACCCGTCGGCTCACGCGCCGAGCGGGGACGCGAAAAACACTGGTGAACGCGTGCGCCTCACCGTTGCACACGATCAACCGGCGGCACCAGTGCGCGCCGCGGACCGCGTGCGACCGGCGTTGTTCGAGCCGAGACACGCCGCCGTCTCGTTTGCGGTGAGGTAGCGATCTCCTTAGCATTCGGAAGGTCCGGGCCCCCGTACCAAGCGAAACGAGGACAAGGCATGCTCAAAGGCTTCAAGGACTTCCTGCTCAAAGGCAACGTGCTCGACCTCGCGGTCGCGGTCGTGGTCGGCGCGGCATTCACCGCCATCGTCACCGCCTTCACCGACAACATCGTCAATCCGCTCGTCGCGTCCGTCGGCAGCGCCGAGCTGGGATTCGGTTTCCAGATCACCAGCAACCCGGAAACCTTCGTCAACATCGGGGCGGTGATCAGCGCCGCGATCAACTTCGTGATCATCGCCGCGGTGGTCTACTTCATCCTGATCGTGCCGTACACCCACGCCAAGTCGCGGTTCGTCACCGCGGAGGAGGCGCTGGAGGCCACCGAGGTGGACCTGCTCACCGAGATCCGGGACCTGCTCGCCGAGCGTCCCGTGGAACGCTCGATCGACTGACCCGCAGCGCGCACCAGTGTGGCCCGCACCGTTTTCGGTGCGGGCCACACTGTTCGGTACCGATGTCCAGGCTCAGCCGTGGTGCGGGGGCACCTGCCTGCGGAGCCACTCGTCGGATGAGCCCTCGCTCGCACCGGCCGTTCCGTCGGACTCGCCGCGTTCGTCGCGGGTGGTGTCGGGAAGCACGTCGCCGAAGATGCGCGCCAGCCGGGCCCGCACGTTCGGGTCTCGGCCGGGATGCGCGCCGGGCGCGGAGTCGGTGATCGTCACTCCTCGATGCGGGAGAGCTCGCCGATGACGGCGCTGGCGAGCGGGGTCAGGGTGGCCATCCCGTCGCGCACCGCGGCGCGGGACGAGGCCAGGTTCGCCACCAGGGTACTGCCCGACACCCCGACGACGCCGCGGGAGAGGCCCGCGTCCAACGCGCCGGCAGCGAGGCCGGAGGAGCGCAGCGCCTCGCTGATGCCGGGGATCTCCCGGTCCAGGACGGCGGTCGTTGCGTCCGGCGTCACGTCCCGCGGCGACACCCCGGTGCCGCCGACGGAGATCACCAGGTCGACCCCGCCGATCACGGCCGTGTTGAGGGCGTTGCGGATCTCGACCTCGTCCGCGGCGACCGCGACGACGGCGTCGACAAAGAACCCGGCCTCGGAGAGCAACTCGGTGACCAGCGGTCCCGTGGAGTCCACTCCGTCACCGTGAGCGGTTCGGTCGTCGACGATCACCACGAGTGCGCGGCCAGCCAGCGGAGCTTCGATGTCCATGACTCCTACGGTAGTGGTAGCACCGCGGACCGGCGCCGGGGAGCCGCCGATCCACTGCCATCCGGTCGCCATCAGCGGCCGCCCTGGGTCGGCGCGACACCCAGCGTGACGTCGATGGTCTTCGGATTCGCACCATTCGGGTCGGTGTAGGTGATCTTCACCTCGTCGCCGGGGGCATGCGAGCGGATCGCGGCGATCAGGGCGTCACCGCTGTCGATCACCCGGTCGTCGACGCGGGTGATCACCACGCCGCGGGGCATGCCAGCCTTGTCGGCGGGCCCACCGGGGGTGACGTCCTGGACCGCGGCACCGTTGGTGACATCCCGCGAGGACACCGACACCCCGATGATCGCCTGGGTTGCCTTACCGGTGTTCACCAGCTCGTCGGCGACCCGCCGGGCCTGGTCGACGGGGATCGCGAAGCCGAGGCCGATCGAGCCGCCCTGCTGACCGGCCCCCGCCTCGCCGCCGAGGGTCGCGATCGCGGTGTTGATGCCGATCAGCTTGCCCTCCATGTTCACCAGCGCGCCGCCGGAGTTTCCGGGGTTGATCGCGGCGTCGGTCTGGATGGCGTCGATCACGGTGTTCTGGTTGCCCGCCTCACCGCTCGTGGAGACCGGGCGATTGAGGGCCGACACGATGCCGCTGGTGACGGTGCCTGCCAGTCCGAGGGGCGAGCCGATCGCGACGACCGACTGCCCGACCTGAAGGTCCGCGGACGTGCCCAGCTCGATCGGGGTGAGGTCGGTGCGGTCCTCGACCTTGATCACCGCCAGGTCCGACATCGGGTCGGCCCCGATCAGCTTCGCGGACGCCGTCGACCCGTCCGAGAACGCGACCGTGAGCTTGCCGTTCGCTCCGGCACCGGTGGCGACGTGATTGTTGGTGAGGATCAGTCCGTCGGAGGACAGGACGATGCCCGAACCCTCCCCCTCCGCCTGCGCACCCTCGACCTGGATTTGCACGACCGACGGCAGCACCTTCTGCGCCACCGCCTGGACGGATCCGGCTGGCGCGTTCGCGGTCTGGGTGGCATTCGTGCGGGGCGCGTCGAGCGCGCTGGTCACCGGGCCGGAGCCGCCGCCCTGCGACCACGCCCCGACGGCACCGCCGACGCCGCCGCTGACGAGGGCCAACGCGACCGCCCCCGCAACGAGTGCGGTGCGGCCCTTCTTGAGCTTCGACTCGGCCTGCCGGGGATCCCACCCCGCCGGGGTTGCACCCGCGCCCGGCGGGGGTCCCGGCTGATAGGAACCGTAGGCCGACTGCCCGTATCCGGGCTGCTGGTAGTGCTGGGCCGCCGACGGGTACTGCGCGGTCGGGTGGGTTCCCGCCTGACCCGCGGACGGGTACTGCGCTGTCGGCGTCTGCGCGGTCGGATACTGCGCGGTCGGGTGGTCACCGGTGGGGTATCCGGGGGGCGCGTCGCCTGCAGCCGGGTCGTTGGTGGACCCGTGCTGCGCCCAGGGCGAGCCCTGCTGCCCGGAGTCGTGCCGGTCGCTGCGGTCCCTGCCCGTGTGATCCTCGGTCATCTCGTCTGATCCTTCTCCCCGCGCACCGGTCGGTGCGACTGCGATTCGATCTCGTTGACCCCAGCCTGTCCTGTCGGTCTTAGAGGGACCTGAGACCGCCCCTTCAGTTTGCCGAGATCTTGCTCCCCGGGTGGCGGCCGCCTGCGCCCGCGGGTGCCTCGCCGGGCAGCACGATCGTGAGCAGCGCGCCGCCCCGGTCGGACCGGCCCGCCTCGACGGTACCGCCGTGCTTGACGACCACCTGACGGACGATCGCCAGCCCCAGCCCCGAGCCGGGCATGGACCGTGCCTCGGTGGACCGGTAGAACCGCTCGAACACCAGTTGCCGGTCCTCGTCCGGGATTCCGGGGCCCGCATCATCGACCGTCAACGCGAGGTGCCCGCCGTCGAGTTGCCGCATCCGCACCCGGACCTCGGCCGCGGTCGGGCTCCACTTGGCGGCGTTGTCGAGCACGTTCAGGACCGCGCGGGACAGCCCGGCACCGTCGCCGTATACGAACCAGGGCACCGTCTCCGCGTGGAAATCGACCTCGTTCCGCCTGCGACGAACCCGCTCGAGAGCCCGTTCCACCGTGTCCGCCAGGTCGATTCGCTCGTGCACCGTCTCCGGCGCGTCCTCCCGCGCCAGGTCGACGAGATCGCCGACCAGCGTGGACAGTTCCTCGATCTGGGCCATCACATCGGCGCGCAGCTCCGCCATGTCCTGGTCCGGGATCCGCGGCGCCCCGGGCCTTCCCGCCGCGATCAACAGCTCCATGTTGGTCCGGAGGGAGGTCAGCGGGGTCCGCAGTTCGTGGCCCGCGTCGGCGACGAGCCTGCTCTGCCGGTCACGGGACTCGGCGAGGGCCCGGAGCATGGTGTTGAACGAGATCGTCAGCCGGGCCAGTTCGTCGTTCCCGGTGACCGGAATCGGTGTCAGCTCGTCGGTGCGGGCGATCTGCTCGGTGGCAGCGGTCAGCCGCGCCACCGGACGTAACCCGGTGCGCCCCACCGCCATGCCCGCGAGCGCCGCGAGTCCGACACCGCATCCACCGACGATGAACAGCACCCAGGCGAGCCGTTCGAGCACCTCCCCGGTCGGGGCGAGCCGCTGCGCGATCACCAGGGTTGACCCGAGGTTCGTGCGCTGCGCATACACCCGCTGACCGGCGAAGGTCCGCAGCGTCGAGTCGTGTTCGCCTCGCGCAACGGACATCTCGGCCTCGCCGATCGGCGTGTTCGACCCCGGCGGCATGTACACCTTGAGGTCCGGGAAGACCAACGCGACGCTGATGTCGTTGGAGTACACCGTCGCGAGCGAGATCATCCGGACGTCGAGCGCGTCGAAGTTGTTCGCGATCAACGTCGCCGACCTGCTGCGCAACTGGGAGTCGACGTCGTTGTAGAGGGCACGGGACACGACGGCATAGGCGGCGATCGCCATCACCGCAACCGCGATCGCGACCACCGACGCCGCCAGCAGCGCAACCCGCCACCGCAGCGACACCGACCTGGTCAGCGGCATGGGCGGACGCATCTCGGGAATGTCGTGCGGGGAAGACGGATTGGCGGCCGATCGGCCAAACGGGGCAACCATCACGGCGGAGTCTCCCGCAGCACGTATCCGACTCCGCGCACCGTGTGAATCAACCGCGGTTCACCGTCCGCCTCCGTCTTGCGACGCAGGTAGCCGACGTAGACCTCCAACGCGTTCCCCGACGTCGGGAAGTCGTACCCCCATACCTCCTCCAGGATCCGGCTCCGGGAGAGCACCCGACGCGGATTCGCCATCAGCATCTCCAGCAGCGAAAACTCGGTGCGGGTCAGGCTGATCGACCGGCCGCCGCGGGTGACCTCCCTGGTGACCGGGTCCAGGGTGAGATCCTCGAACGTCAGCGCCTCCGAGTCCTCCCCCACATCCGGCACGGCCCGGCGCAGCAGCGCCCGCAGGCGCGCGAGCAGTTCCTCGAGCGCGAAGGGTTTCGGCAGGTAGTCGTCGGCGCCCGCGTCCAGGCCTGCGACCCGCTCGGACACCGAATCCCGCGCGGTGAGCACCAGGATCGGCAGGTCGTCCCCGGCGCTGCGCAGCCGCCGGCACACCTCCAGCCCGTCCAGCCGCGGCATCATCACGTCGAGGACCACCGCGTCGGGCCGCTCGGCGGTGACCTGCTCCAACGCGTTGAGACCGTCGACCGCGAGGTCGACGGTGTATCCGTTGAACGTCAGGGATCGGCGGAGGGAGTCCCGCACGGCTCGGTCGTCGTCGACCACCAGGATGCGCATGATCATAGTTTCTACCCGGCAACTGAGATCGCGCTGAGAGGCGGCTGAGCCGTGTCGCTCAACCCGGCCGGAGTCAGCCGTCCACGTGTCGCGGGCCGGGGAGGTTCCACCCCCGCCACAGCGCCACCAGGCGCAGCAGCGACGCGGACACGGTGCCAACCACCAGGCCGGTGGCTGGCGCCGAGCCCAGTGCCGCGCACCCGACGACGACCGTCGAGCCGACCAGCGCGGGGATCGCGTAGAGGTCGCGGTGCAGCAGCAGCGGCATCTCGTTGACGAGGATGTCCCGCAGGACGCCGCCGCCGATCGCGGTGGTGGCACCGATCAGCATCGCGGCCTGACTGCTGGCCCCCGCGTCGAGTGCGATTGCCGCGCCGCTGCTGGCGAACAGGCCCATCCCAACCGCGTCCAGGACCAGGATCTCGCGGCGCAACCGCTGCGCCGCCGCATGCGCGAAGAACACCAGCACCGACGTGAGCAGCGCGGTCACGAAGTACTTCCAGGTGTTCAGCGAGGCAGGCGGCGTGATCCCGAGCAGCACGTCCCGCAGCACACCGCCGCCGATCGCGGTGAACACCCCGATCAGGCACACCCCGAAGAAGTCGAGGCGCTTGGCGACCCCGACCAGGGCACCGGATGCCGCGAAGGCGACCACACCGACCAGTTCGACCACCGTCAGCAGCACGGATCGATCCTGCCCGGCGACGATGCCGATTCGAGGTCAGTCGCGACGCGTGTCGGCGGCGAAGGCGGCCGCCCGCGCCATCTGCACCGGCCGCTTGCGCAGGAACACCCACACGACGCCGAGCACCAGGAACCAGACCGGGGTGACCAGCAGCGCCTGCAGGGTGTCCGACTTTTGGGTGAACGCCCACACCAGGAACGCGAAGAAGGCGAGCACCACGTAGCACATCGGAACGCCGCCGGGCATCTTGAACGCGGACTGCTCGTGCAGGTCGGGTCGGCGTCGCCGGTAGACGATGTAGCTGATCAGGATCATCGACCACACGAACATGAAGCACAGCGACGAGATGGTGGTGACGATGGTGAAGGCCTCGATGATCGAGTCACCGACCGCGACCATCACCACACCGGACAGCAGGAAGACACCGGATAGGTACAGGGCGTTGGCGGGCACCCGCCGCCGGGTGAGCCGCGCGAAGGCGGACGGGGCGTCGCCGTCCCTGGCGAGGCCGTAGACCATCCGGGATGTGGAGTAGATGCCGGAGTTCGCCGACGATGCCGCCGAGGTGAGCACCACGAAGTTGACGACGGACGCGGCGATGCCGAGCCCGGCGAGCGCGAACATCGCGACGAACGGGCTGCGGTCGGCGCTGATCTCCCGCCACGGGGTGACCGAGATGATCACCGCGAGCGCGACGACGTAGAACAGCATCACCCGCACCGGGATCGCGTTGATCGCCCGCGGCAGGTTCTTCTCGGGGTCCTTCGTCTCCGCGGCGGCGGTGCCGACCAGCTCGATGCCGACGAACGCGAAGGTCGCGATCTGGAAGCCCGCAACGAAGCCCATCGGCCCGGTCGGGAAGAAGCCGCCGTCGTTCCACAGGTTCGCGAAGGACGATTCGGCACCGTTCGGCGCGACGAAGTGGGTGAACACCATCGCCAGCCCGACAACGATCAACGCGACGATCGCGACGATCTTGATGAGCGCGAACCAGAATTCGGTCTCACCGAACGCCTTGACGGTCGGCAGGTTGAGGCCGATCAGCAGCGCGACGGAGGCGAGTGCGGGGATCCACAGCGGAAGCGAGCCCCACCAGTAGGAGACGTAGCCCGCGATCGCGATCACGTCGGCGATGCCGGTGACGATCCAGCAGAACCAGTAGGTCCACCCGGTGAAGAAGCCCGCCCACGGCCCGAGGAGGTCGCCCGCGAAGTCGGCGAACGAGCGATAGCCGGTGTTCGACAGCAGCAGCTCGCCCATCGCCCGCATCACGAAGAACAGCATCGTGCCGATGATCATGTAGACGAACAGCACGGACGGCCCGGCCAGGGAAATGGTCTTGCCGGACCCCATGAACAGGCCGGTGCCGATCGCGCCGCCGATCGCCATGAGCTGGATGTGCCGGTTCGACAGCTGCCGGGACAGACCGGGTTCGCGGTCCGCTCCCGCATCGATCTGGATGTCTTCGGACACGGGTACTCCTCGCCCACGACGGGGCCGTGCATGACCGCCTCGACAAGCCGTCGAGACGCACCACGGCACGCCGTGAATGGAACTCCGCACGGCAATGCCGTGACTGGACTGTGACGCCGGGCGGCGTCGACCCGACCGCGTCGAGCGACGTCAGGCGCTGAATATCGTAGCGAACGCGCCGCGGACGCTGCGGGACCCACACCGGTCGTCCGGCCCTGCGCGGCCGCGGGGTCTCGCGGGCGGCGCTCATCGGCGGGGCGCGGCGTCGAGCTCGCCGCGGAATCTGTTCCCCGATGCCGGTCCGGTACGATTGCGTCATCGTGACGCTGCGGACTTCTCGTCCGCGCGGTCATCTGCGGAAGTTCGAGCCAGCGCGCGTGCTGCGCGAACCGGCTCATCGCGGGGAAACTGCCAGGCGTGCGCAGGTCCAGCTGGTAACACTCGAGAGGGAAGCAATGGCAGTCAAGAGGGGCCCGTCCAAGAAGTCCCGCGGCGCGGACACCGGCCGCAAGCCCAAGAAGAACCCGCTGTTCGCGGCCAAGATCGAGCACGTCGACTACAAGGATGTGAACCTGCTCCGCACGTTCATCTCCGACCGCGGCAAGATCCGCAGCCGCCGCGTCACCGGCCTCACCCCGCAGCAGCAGCGTCAGGTTGCCGTCGCGGTGAAGAACGCCCGCGAGATGGCACTGCTGCCGTTCACCAGCCGGTAGTCCAGCATCCGACAAGGCCGCGTCGTCCACCCGGACGACGCGGCCTTGTCATGTCCGGCGTCAGCTGGCGACGACGCCGACCATCGCGGGCGCCATCACATCCCGCAGCCGCTCCCACGGCACCGTCACCTGGACGAGCCCGATCGCGTGCGGACCGACCTGGTAGTCGGTGAAGTGGATCTCCATTCCCGCCGGGGTTGCGAGCCAGTTCGCGAAGTTCTGCCGGGTCGGCTCGATGCCGCTGCGCTCGAAGTCGGCGCCCGCCGCCGTCGCGGGGAGCAGACGCGCCGACTCCTCCGACAGCCGATTCAGGCCGGCCTGCAGATCCGGGAACAGGGTGGTGAGGGTGATCGGCTGCGCATTGTCCGCGTCGATCACCACGGTCGCGACCACCGGCGTCGGGTGCGCGCCCGGCGGGTCGGCGTTCCACGACGTCACCAGCAGGCCGCTGAGAACCCGGGAACCGATGTGCGCGACGCCCGACTCGGGGCGGGACTCCAGCGTGAACCGCTCGCCAGCCGACCCGTCGATCTGGTCCTGCAGTGCCGCGCGGATCGACTCGTTGAATTCCGCGGCGACCGCGGGGTCGCCCCCCTCGACCTGCGGCACGGTGACGTCGTAGCGGACGCGGCCGGTGTCGCCGGTGACCTGCGCGGTGGTGGCGAGGTACTCCGGCGGCTGCTCCACCGGTGTCGCGGGCGGGGGTCCCGCCGGTGCGGCAGGCGCCGCCTCCGCCGAGGACCCGCTGGCGGCGGCGGTGGTCGCCGTCCCGTCCGTGCTGTCGCCGCACGCCGCGAGGGTGAGCACCGCGGCCACGGTCACCGGCATCACGAGGACCCGAGAGATCGACATTCGTCCATCTTCACCACCGGCCCGCTCCCGGACAAGCGTGACGCGCGGCATCGTTAGATCGGCTACCGACTAGACTTCCCGGGGTTCGTTGACGAGGAGGTCGGGTGTCCGGAGTGTTCGCGGGCTTCACCGTCATCTTCGTCGTCATAGCGATCGGCTACCTCCTCGGCCGCTTCCGGGTGCTCGGCGAGCATGGCGAGTTCGTCCTCAGCAGGCTGGTGTTCTTCATCGCCACCCCGGCGCTGCTGTTCGACTCGCTCGCGCAGGCCGACCTGTCGGTGATCTTCTCGCCGACCCTGGCCGTCGCCGCCGCCACCGCGTTCGCCCTCGGCATCGCCTACTTCGTCCTCACCCGGACGGTGATGCGCCGCCCGATCCCGGAGGCGACGATCGGGGCCCTCGCCTCGTCGTACGTGAACTCGGCGAATCTCGGCATCCCGATCGCGGTGTTCGTGCTCGGTGACGCCTCGTTCGTCGCCCCGCTGCTGCTGTTCCAGATCGTGGTCTACTCCCCGATCGCGCTGACCATGCTGGACCTGACGACCGGGCGCAGGAGCAGTTCCTGGGTGCAGACCGTGACCACCCCGTTCAAGAACCCGATCGTGCTGGCCGGGGTCGCCGGGCTCGCGGTCTCGGTCGCCGGATGGACGCCGCCCGCCGCGATCACCGAACCGTTCCGCATCGTCGGCGGTGCGTCGGTGCCGGGCGCGCTGCTCGCGTTCGGCATCTCGCTGTACGGGGTTCGGGTGCTGCAGCGCGGGGTGGCGCCGCGGCGCGAGATCGCGGTGGCATCGGTGCTCAAGATCGTGGTCCAACCGGTCCTCGCGTACCTGATGGGCCGTTTCGCCCTCGGTCTCGACGGGCACGAACTGTTCTCGGTCGTCGTGGTCGCCGCCCTTCCGACGGCACAGAACGTCTTCGTCTACGCCAGCCGTTACCAGCGGGGAATCGTCCTGGCCCGCGACACCGCCCTGGTCACCACGCTCGCCTCGATCCCGACGATCGGCCTCGTCGCCGCCCTCCTGGCCTAGCGCGCTCCGCGCCCGTGCGTGATGCGCACCCTCATTGGGGTAAAAATCACGCACAGTCGGCGGAGCCGACGTCAGCGCGGTCGCCGCAGCCGAATGAAGTCGCTGACCACCGCCGCGCCGAGCCCGTCGAGGTCGGGCGCGACGACGCGGCCGCCAACCCGCTGCGCCATCCGGTCCACCACCCGCGCGAGACCGGGGTCGTCCCCGAGCCGGAAGATCGTCACCTGGGCTCCGAGCCTCGCGAGGTTGTCGAGTTCCCGGACCGTCAACCCGAGCGTCCGCGGATGCGGCGGATAGTCGAAAAAGGCGCGACCATCGGGTTCCAGATGCGCGGTCGGCTCGCCGTCGGTGACGATCAGCACCACCGGCTGCGCATTCGGATTGCGCCGCAGGTGCCGCCCGGCCAGCAGCAGCGCATGGTGCAGGTTGGTGCCCTGATCCCAGGCGCCGTCCAGGCCCGCCAGCTCCTCCGGGGTGACGGTGCGGGCCTGCCTGCCGAACGCGATCAGCCGCAGGTCGTCCCCGCGGAACCTGGTGCGCACCAGATGATTCAACGCCAGCGCCGTGCGCTTCATCGGCACCCAGCGGCCGTCCATCACCATCGAGAACGAGGTGTCCACCAACAGCGCCACCGCGGCCTGGGTTCGCTGCTCCGTCTCGGCGATCTCGACGTCGGTCACGCGCATCCGCACCGGGACCGGCGGCCCGCAGGCACCGGCCTGCCGCAGAACCGCATTGGTGACGGTGCGGGTCACGTCCCACGGTTCGGTGTCGCCGAACTCCCACGACCGGCTCGACCCCGTCGGCTCCCCCATCGCGCCTGCCCGGCGGGTGTCCCTGGCACCGCTGCGGCCGGACAGCCGCTGCGCGGCGTCCCGCAACGCCGCCTCGCCGAGTTTCCGCATCGCCCTCGGCGAGAGCCGCCACTGACCGTCCGCCCCGCGGTCGAGGTACCCCTGCTGCTGCAGCGCCCGTTCAAGGTCGGCGAGGGTTCGCGCATCGGCGGCGGACTCCGGCCCGAGTTGCCGCAGCAGTGCCTCCGGGTCGATGTCGTCGAGCTGCGCACCGGCGTACTCCTGCGACAATTGCTCCGCGAGCTGTTCGAGGTCGGCGATGTCCGCGAGGGCGGCGGTGCCCGCCCCGAGGCCCATCCCGTCGTCGCCGCGGAAACGCTGGCTCCCATCCCAGTCCTCCCCCGGCCGGGCCGCGCGCAGGTTCGCATCAAGCCGGTCCAGCTGCTGCACCAGGCCGGGACTGCCGAATGCCTGCTGCGCCAGGGCGTCCAGCTCGGCACGCTGTTCGGGGGACAGCGAGTTCCGCAGCCGCTGCGCGGCCGCCGACCGGCGGGCTACCGTGTCGAGCAGCTCCTCCACGTCCCGCGGGTTCTCCGGAAAGATCGCGCCGTACTCGGCCATGAACCGTTCGAAGTCCTCCGGTGCGTCCACGCCGCGGGAGTGCTTGTCCAACAACGCGTTCAGGTCGGTGAGCATCTCGTCGACCCGCCGACGATCGTCGTCGGTTGCGTTCTCCAGCGCCCGCTTCATTCCGGCGAACCGCTGGTCCAGCAGTTCCCGACCGAGCAGGTCGCGGATCTGCTCGTAGTCCGCGCGGGCCTGCGGATCCCGCCACCGGTAGCCGGACAGGTCCCGGACCGCCTGCGCGGTGGACGGGGGCAGATCCGCGAGTTGCAGCTCGGCGAACCGGGCGTCGTCGTCCAGGGACCGGGCCAGTTCCTTGCGTTCCGCGAGGACGGCCCGGTCCAGTAGCTCGCGCACCTCGTCGAGCGTGCCCCCGAGGTTGTGCGCGTCCAGCAGCTCCCTTCGCCTCCGGTTCGCCTGCGCGGCAAGCTGATCCAGCCCATCCATCGTCGACGTGCCGCGTCGCAGCAACTCGCGCAGCGCCCGCCGCGGCGACGACCCGGCGAGGACGTCGGCCCCGATCGCGTCGAGCGCCTCCCGCAGGTCCAGCGGGGGCGCCAGCGGATCAGGTCCACCGTGATACCGCCCGTAGCGCTGGTACATCAGCCGTACACCAGCTGCCCGTCGTCGTCGGTGTCCTTGGCGATCCGACGCGCCAGATACAGGCCCTCGAGTGCAAGCTCGACCGCGGCGGCGCGGGCACCGACCGTTCGCGCCCCGAGCCGCTCGGCCAACTCGTCCACGACGTCAAGATCGGGCAATTCTCCGAGCAGATACTTCGCGGTGACCCGGTCGCCCGTGACGACCGGCGACCCGGACTCGACGGCGCCGACCAGATCGGCGAAATCGATGCCGCCGAGCCGATCCCGGACCGTGTCGGCGGTGGCCCTGCGCAGCAGATGGTCGAGGATCTCACTCTCCCGCCCCTCCTCGCCGGACTCGAACTCGATCTTGCCCCGGAGCACGTCGACGACGGTTCCGAGGTCCACCGGCCGAGCCGTCGGGTCGGATTCGCCGAGGATGGCACCGCGATGGACGGCGGCCGCCCCGGCCGTCTCCGCCGCGGCGACCGCGAAGCGCGCCGACACACCGGACCGTTGGTCGATCGACGGGGACTCGCGCAGCAGCCGGGTGAACCGGGCGAGGATCTCCAGCAGCGGGGACGGGACCTCGGCCCGCAGCTGCGCCTCCTGCACGACGACCGCGATCTCGTCGTCGATGTCCAGCGGGTAGTGGGTGCGGATCTCGGCACCGAACCGATCCTTGAGCGGGGTGATGATGCGGCCACGGTTCGTGTAGTCCTCCGGGTTTGCGCTGGCCACCACCAGCACGTCCAGCGGCAGCCGCAGCGTGTAGCCGCGCACCTGGATGTCGCGTTCCTCCATCACGTTCAACAGCGACACCTGGATCCGCTCGGCAAGGTCGGGCAGCTCGTTGACCGCGACGATGCCGCGGTGCGCGCGCGGAACCAGACCGAAATGGATCGTCTCCGGGTCACCGAGGCTGCGTCCCTCCGCCACCTTGACCGGGTCGACGTCACCGACCAGGTCGGCGACCGACGTGTCCGGGGTCGCGAGCTTCTCCGAGTACCGTTCGTCGCGGCCCCGCCACTCGATCGGCAGGTCGTCACCGAGTTCGGCGGCACGCCGGATCGACGCCGGCGTGATCGGGTCGTAGGGGTGCTCGCCGAGCTCCGATCCTGCGATCACCGGGCTCCACTCGTCGAGCAGCAGCGGCAGTGTCCGCAGCAATCGGGTCTTTCCCTGGCCACGCTCACCGAGCAGCACGATGTCGTGGCCTGCGATCAGCGCCCGTTCCAGCTGCGGCAGGACGCTGTCCGCGAAGCCGACGATCCCGGGCCACGGGTCGCGGCCGTCGCGCAGCGCGGCGAGCAGGTTGTCGCGGATCTCGTCCCGGACCGGGCGCTGGACGTGCCCGGAGGCCCGCAACGCTCCCACCGTCCTCGTGGTGGGGCGCGGCGACCGGGACTCGGCGGTGGACGCAGTCACCACCTCACGCTACGAGGCTTCGGCGGATTCGGCATCCCCTCCCGGCGCGAACGCCGGTCGCGCGGTCGACGCGCTGATCCTGGCCGCGCTTCGTACACTGCGCGGATGGACACCTGGGTGCTGCCCGCGCTGCTCGGCCTCGGACTGGCCGCCGCGACCGGACTGCGAACCTTCCTTCCGCTGCTGATGCTCAGCGCCGCCGCGCATTTCGGGTGGTTCGGCATCTCCCTCGGCGAGTCGTTTGCCTGGGTCGGTTCGGGCGCAGCTCTGGTCGCGCTGGCGATCGCCACCGCAGCGGAACTGACCGCGGACCTGATCCCGTTCGTGGACAACGCCCTCGGGGTGTTCGGCACGGTCAGCAGGCCGATCGCCGCCGCGATCGCGGCAGGCGCGGTATTCACCGACCTCGACCCGTCGACTGCGGTGATCGCCGGGATCATCGTCGGAGCACCCACCGCGCTTGCATTCAGCACCGCGCAGACCGGCACCCGGGCGGTGAGCACCGCGTCCACCGCGGGGGTGGCCAACCCGGTGCTGTCGGTCGCCGAGGACGGCGTCGCGTTCACGCTCGTCCTGGTGGCGTTCCTGCTGCCGCTGCTGATCCCGGTCGCGATCGCGGGCCTGGCGTGGTTCGCATGGAAGGGCGTGCGCCTGCTCCGCCGCCCGGCCGCCGGGTGACGCGGGCACGCCAGGACTCGCACCGCGAACCTGACAGACTGGTCGGCATGGTCGACACCGAAATCACCTTCACCAGCGGCGACGTCACCGTCCACGGCAGCCTCCTCGTCCCCGACCGGCTCGCCGGACCCGCCCCGGCCGCGCTGCTCCTCGCCGGCAGCGGGCCAACCGACCGCAACGGCGACAGCGGCGTGATGCCGGGACCGATCGGCACCCTCCGGTTCCTCGCCGAGACCCTCGCCGAGTCCGGCATCGCGAGCCTGCGGTACGACAAGCTCGGCAGCGGCGAGACCGGTCTGGGCCCCTACACCGTCGACGACGTGGCCGGACTCGGCTTCTCGGTGTTCGTCGACACCGCCGCCGACGCGCTCCGCAATCTCGCCGCCCAGCCCGACGTCGACGCGGACCGGCTTCTGGTGATCGGCCACAGCGAGGGCGCCCTGGTCGCGATGGCCCTCGCGGTGCGTGAGGACACCCCGCCCCTGAGCGGACTCGGCCTCGTCGAGCCGCTCGCGGTTCGTCTGCTGGACCTGCTGACCCGGCAGATCACCGGACAGGTGGACGCCGCCGTCGCTGCCGGTCAGCTCCCCGTCGAGCTCGCCGACCAGCTGCGCACCGGTCTCACCGCGGCCGTCGAATCGCTGCGCGCCGACGGCACCGTTCCCGACGACCTGCCGGAACCGCTGCGGCTGGCCGGCCTGGTGTCCGTCAACGCCAAGGCCCTCGCCGAGGAGGATGCCCTCGACCCGCGCGATCTGGCGACCCGGCTGCCCGCCGGGCTGCCCGTGCTGACGAGTTGCGCGGACCGCGACATCCAGGTGGCCCGCGCCGACGTGGACGCCCTCGACGCGGCGCTGACCGGCGCCGTGGTCACCCCGGTCCGGATGACCACCGTGAACCACGTCCTCAAGGAGATCGGCGATCGGCCCTCGACGGGCGCCGACTACATCGAGGACCTGCCGTTCTCGAGCGAGTTCCGAACCGCCTTCGAGAACTGGCTCGCCGCCCTCCCCTCCTGACCGGGCGGGCAGCACCGGCGTACGCGCTCCCCTACCCGGGCGGGCGCGTACGCCGTCCCGCCCCCCGCGCCACCCCCGCCCGCGCACATCCCCTGTGCACACGCCCCCTCGCGCACCCACACCCCCACTGCACGCCGAAAACCCCCGCACGCCCGCGAAACCCACTGTGCACACACCTTTTCCGGACACGCGGCGATGTCGCCCGCGGGCCAACGCCCGGCGCCGCGACACGCCGACCACGTTATCGAGATGCGCGCACACGTCGCCGTGCGGTAACGTGCTCCGCTAACAACCGACCACGAAGAGAAGGGAACCCGGCCATGTCGACGTTGACGCACGTATCGGCGGCACACGTGGCCATGTGGCGTTCCTGCATTTTCGCCAAGCGTGTACGCCGAGGACCATCCTGACGACAAACGGATCAGAGTTCTCGGCACCCAGGGCACACCGCCCGGGTGCCTTTTCTTTTACCCGAGCAATTTCCCGAACCGTCGCCCGACCGAAACGTCCCGAACACACAGCGCCGACACACTCGAAGGCGCACCACCGAGCCGAGGAGCTCCGACATGAAACTGCGCTTCAACCAACTGAGTCCGACCCGCCCGCTGGCCGACCTGCCCGACGACCTGACCGGGCACGCCGTCACCCTCGACCTGTCGCACACCGACGCCTGCCAGCGCGCCGCCGCCACCGACCTGGCCCGGGAACTGCTCGACCGCGGCGCCGCCCGCATCGTCATCTCCGGCAACGCCGCCTGAACGCACGAAAGGTGCACACCCACTTGGGTGCACACCTTTCGGCGGACAGCGTCCGTGTCAGTGCACGAAATGCCGCTTCGCGTCAGTGCGCAAAGTGCCGCGCCCCGGTCAGGTACATGGTGATGCCCGCCGCACGCGCCGCGTCGATCACCTCGTTGTCGCGGACCGACCCACCCGGCTGGACGACGGCCTTGACGCCACCGTCGATGAGCACCTGAAGTCCGTCCGGGAACGGGAAGAACGCGTCGGACGCCGCGACCGCGCCCGCCACCCGGTCACCGGCACGGTTCACCGCGAGGTGCGCGGAGTCGACCCGGTTGACCTGCCCCATGCCGACCCCGACGGACGCCCCGTCGGATGCCAGCAGGATCGCGTTGGACTTCACCGAACGGCAAGCACGCCAAGCGAACTCGAGATCCTTCAGGGTCTGCTCGTCGGCGGGCTCGCCGACCGCGAGGGTCCAGTTCGCCGGGTTGTCCCCCTCGGCGTCGAGGACGTCGCGCTGCTGCAACAGCGCACCACCGGAGATCGGGCGCAGTTCGATGCCGGACTCGGTCGGCGCGACGGCCTCGAGCACGCGGACGTTCTTCTTACGGGCCAGCACCTCGACGGCACCGGGCGCGTAGGACGGGGCGATGATCACCTCGGTGAAGATCTCCGCGACCTGCTCGGCCATCTCGACGGTGATCTCGCGGTTGGCGGCGATGACGCCGCCGAACGCGCTGACCGGGTCGCAGGCATGCGCCTTCCGGTGCGCCTCGGCAATGTCCGCACCGATCGCCACACCGCACGGGTTGGCGTGCTTGATGATCGCGACCGCAGGAGCGTCGAAGTCGAAGGCGGCACGCCACGCGGCGTCACCGTCGGTGTAGTTGTTGTACGACATCTCCTTGCCGTGCAACTGCGTCGCCTGCGCCAGACCCGCCGGGGCGGCCGGGTTCACGTACAGGGCGGCGGCCTGATGCGGGTTCTCGCCGTACCGCAGCACCGCGCTGCGGTCCCAGCTCGCACCGGCCCACTCCGGGAACTGCGCATCCGAGTCGACGAGGGTCGAGGTCATCCACGACGCGACCGCGACGTCGTAGGACGCGGTGTGCTGGAACGCCTGCGCGGCGAGGGCGGTGCGCTCGCCGAGGGTGAAGCCGCCGGCCGCGACCGCGGTCAGCACCTCCGAGTAGCGAGCCGGGTCAACCACGACCGCGACCGACGGGTGGTTCTTCGCCGCGGCACGCACCATCGACGGGCCGCCGATGTCGATCTGCTCGACGCACTCGTCGGGGGTGGCACCCGAGGCGACGGTCTGCGTGAACGGGTACAGGTTCACGATCACCAGCTGGAACGCCTCGATGCCGAGTTCCTCGAGCTGGGCGAGGTGGTCCGGCTTGCGGGTGTCGGCGAGCACGCCGGCGTGCACGCGCGGGTGCAGCGTCTTCACCCGGCCCTCGAGGCATTCCGGGAAGCCGGTCAGCGACTCGACCGGGGTGACCGGGATCCCGGCCGCGGCGATCGTCGCGGCGGTCGATCCGGTGGAGACCAGCTCGACGCCCGCCTCGTGCAGGCCGGTGGCGAGTTCCACCAGGCCGGTCTTGTCGTACACGCTCACCAGTGCGCGGCGCAGGGCCTTACGTTCGGTCACTTCGGGATCACGGCCTTTCGTCCATCGGAAACAACTCCTCGCGTCGCGACGGCGGCGAGAACCTCCACCAGCAGTCGCCGTTCCACGGTCTTGATGCGCTCGTGCAGGCTCGCCTCGTCGTCGTCGTCCCACACCGCGACCGGCTCCTGGGCCAGCACCGGCCCGGTGTCCACACCCGAATCCACCAGGTGCACGGTCGATCCGGTCACCTTGACGCCGTAGGCGAGAGCATCCCGGACGGCGTGCGCGCCGGGGAACGACGGCAGCAACGCGGGATGGGTGTTGACGATCCGACCCCCGAACCGGCCCATGAACTCGGGGCCGAGGATCTTCATGAAGCCTGCGGAGACGATCAGGTCCGGGGTGTGTGCGGCGACGGCGTCGGTCAGCGCGCGATCCCACGCGGCGCGGTCCGGGTGTGCGCCGAGGGCGACCGTGAAGAACGGGATGCCCGCGGCCTCCGCGTGCCCGGCGGCCGCGCAGTCGCGGTCGACGCCGACCGCGACGATCCGCGCCGGAAAGTCGTCGACGGCGGCCGCGATCAGCGACTGCAGCAGGCTTCCGGTACCGGAAGCGAGTACCACGACCCGGACCGGCGTACCGGTGGCGTCGGGCCGGAACACGTGCGGGGCAGTCAGGGCTCTACTCCTCGGGGCGTCGGCCGGAGAGCCGGCCGTGGATCGCGTCGGCAGCGCCGACGCCCGATAAGACTAGTCGCTGCTGGTCCGGGTCCCGTCGGGCAGGTCCTCGTCCGACCGCAGGTCAGTGACCTGCGCCACGCCGTCGCCCGCAGCCACGTCCGACGCGGGCGGGAACTCCGACTCGTCGTCGACCACCTCCGCGTCCACGACCGCTCCCGGCTCGACGTCCAGCACCGGCGGTGCGGTGGCCGCGTCGTCGATCAGTTCGGCCTCCACCACCGCGGGCCCGGGTCGCGGCGCGGGGTCGGTGGCGCACTCGTCCCCCGCTGCACCGGACTCGGCTGCACCGGACTCGGCTGCACCGGACTCTTCAGGGGCCTCCGTCACCGCGGCGGACGCGGCGGCTCCGGGCAGGGCCAGGGTCGCGGCGGGGGGACGGGGACGCGCCGGTTCGCGGGCGGGCGTCGACTCCGGGTGCGTGCGCCACCGCGTCAGGGCACCGGCCGCCGAACCACACACCGCGAGCCAGCCCAGGGTGGCACCCGCGAACGTGACGAGGGTGACGCCGACCGAGCCGAACGACCCGAGCGCACCGCCGGAGGTGAACCCGAGGACGGCGAACACCACCGCGACCGCGACCGCACCGACCAGCGCCGTCTGCGCGGCCAGCAGCGGGGACGCGGCGCGGCGGCCGCACTCCCGCCCGAACAGCACCCCGATCGCCGCCGGGATCACCAGCGTGGCGAGCCAGCCGTCGCCGCCCGCCTGCTCCGGCAGTGCCCCGAGCACCGGCAGCGCAGGCACCGGACCCCCGACAACATCGAACAGGCTCACCGACGCGGAACCCACGTGCACGGAGGAGCCGACCAGCACCGCGGTGGCACCGACCACCACATTCGGCAGGTACAGGATCGACAGCAGCGTCAACCCGAGGCCGCCGGCGAACCCCTCCCCGGACCCGATGAGCATCCCGACCGTCGACCAGGACGCGAGCAGCGACACGACGGTGATCGCGGCCCCGGTGGCGAGCAACGCCATCGCCGCGCGCATCGCCGGGCGGGCGGCGGCGAGCACCCAGTCGGGCACGCCGAGAAAGGTGACGGCCGGGCGCCACAGGCGCATCCCGATCCCGATGCCCGCCCCGATCACGTGCACGGCGATCACCCAGGCGAACGCCACCACCGGATTCGGCATCGACAGGGCGATCACCGACGACGCGTCCGCGGCGACGGCAAGCGCGATCGCGGTGACCACCACCGGCCCACCGACGGCCGCGCCGAGCACCCACCAGCATTCGTGCCGCGGCGTTGACGAGTGCACCACCCTGGCGCAGCCCCTGGCCACCACCGCGACCATCACCAGCGTCGGCAGCAGCGGCAGGGCGCCCAGCGCGGCGCCGCCGATCGACAGCGGAACCTGGTGCACGGCGAGCCACCCCGCAGCGACCGCTCCGCTCGTCCCGGTGAGGTCGCTGTTCGCGGCGACCAGGGTGACGAGCATGCCGGTGCCGATCAGGGCGACCGTGAGCAGCGATGGGCGCAGCGCCAGCCCGAGCAGGGCCCGCGCCTGTTCGGGCGTCGGACTGGGGCGAGTCGCTTTCGGCGGGCGCGGCGTCGGCGGGCGCGGGGAACGCCGCTGACCGTCAGAGCGGCTGGGAATGCGGCTGAGCGCGGAGTCCATCGTCCGGCGACGTCAGCTGTCGGTCCGGCCGGGCTGGTCCACCCCGAAGGCGCGGGTCGGCGCGGCGGGGTTGTCGCCTCCCGCGTCCGGGTCCGAGCCTGTGGCAGGCGTCGACGGCGGCGGTGTGGACGGCGGCGGTGTTGGCGCCTGCGGCTGCCCGTAGGGCTGGCCGGGCGCCTGCTGCGGCGTCGGCGCCCCCGGCGGGGGCGCGTACGGGTTGGGCTGCGGTGCGTAGCCGGGCTGCGGCGGGCCGTATCCGGTGGGCGGACCGTACCCGGCGGGCTGCCCGGGCGACTGCTGCGGTCCCTGGCCGTATCCCGGCGGGAACCCGGGCGGCGGGCCGTACCCGGGTGCGGGCGCACCGTACGGCTGCTGGGCGTAGCCGGACGGACGCGGGGCGGGCGTTCGGACCAGGCCGAGGCTGAACAACAGCACCGCGATCGCGGCGGCCGCCTGCACGAACGCCAGAATCAGGTTGAGGATGCCGCCCCACGCGAGGCTCACCCCGTCGGACAGGGTGAACAGGAAGAACAGCGCAACGAGGAAGCCGACCAGGGAGGTCACCGCCGCCGTCGCCTGATGCTGTTGCCCCGGCAGCAGCGTCAGCCCGGCAAGCAGGCCACCGGTCAGCAGCAGCGCGAGCGCGAGCACCGGATAGCCGCCCTCGAAGGAGCTCTGCGAGAGCGGGGTGTCGTTGAAGGTGGTGACCTTCGCGTACGGCGCGAACCCGGCGACGAAGTTCACCACCCCGAGCGCGGCCACCGCGATGAGCAGCAGCTGCGGAAGTGGCCGGCCGGCGAGCCCGCCTGCCGGCGGGGACGGCGGCTGGCCCGGACCCGCGGGGCCCGCGGACGGATAGCCGGGTCCTGTTGGCGGATACGTCATCGTCGGCTCCTCGACATGGGGCGGTGGATTTCCCGGAAAGGGTGGTGGACCAACGCTAGCGCACCGAGCGGTGACGGCACGGTGCCGCGCGGCGCCGCGCCGCGGACCTCCCGATTCGCCGGGCGCGCTCCCCCCGAAAACGCCGACGGGCACCTGCATGTGCAGGTGCCCGTCGGCGTGAACCAGGGGGGTGCTTACGCGCCCACGGTCAGGGTCTCGAGGATCTCGCGCGCGAGTGCGGCGGTCTCGGACGGCGTCTTGCCAACCTTGACGCCTGCCGCCTCGAGGGCGTCCTTCTTGGCCTGAGCGGTGCCCGAGGAGCCGGAGACGATGGCGCCAGCGTGGCCCATGGTCTTGCCCTCGGGAGCGGTGAAGCCCGCGACGTAGCCGACGACCGGCTTGGTGACGTTGGCCTTGATGTAGTCGGCCGCACGCTCCTCGGCGTCGCCGCCGATCTCGCCGATCATCACGATGAGCTTGGTCTCGGGGTCCTTCTCGAACGCCTCGATGGCGTCGATGTGGGTGGTGCCGATGACCGGGTCGCCGCCGATGCCGATGGCGGTCGAGAAGCCGTACTCACGCAGCTCGAACATCATCTGGTAGGTCAGGGTGCCGGACTTGGAGACCAGGCCGACCGGGCCCTTGCCCGCGATGTTGGCCGGGGTGATGCCGACCAGCGCCTCGCCCGGGGTGATGATGCCGGGGCAGTTCGGGCCGATGATCCGGGTCTTGTTGCCCTTCTCGACGTTGTAGGCCCACGCGTAGGCGGAGTCCTGCACCGGGATGCCCTCGGTGATGACCACCAGGAGCGGGATCTCGGCGTCGATGGCCTCGACGATGGCGTCCTTCGAGAACGCCGGGGGGACGAACGCGATCGAGACGTCCGCGCCGGTCTTCTCCATCGCCTCGGCGACCGAAGCGAAGACGGGCAGCTCGACGGGGTTGCCGTCCTTGTCCGTGTGCGACACGGTGGTGCCGGCCTTGCGGGCGTTGACGCCGCCGACGACCTGAGTGCCCGCCTTGAGCATCAGCGCGGTGTGCTTGGTGCCCTCGCCGCCGGTGATGCCCTGGACGATGACCTTGGAGTCCTTGGTCAGGAAGATAGCCATTGTTCTGTGTCCCTTACTTCGCGGCGAACGCGAGTTCGGCGGCCTTGTCGGCGGCCTCGTCCATGGTGGCGACGACCGTGACCAGCGGGTGGTTGGCCTCGGCGAGGATGCGGCGACCCTCCTCGACGTTGTTGCCGTCGAGACGGACGACGAGCGGCTTGTTGGCCTCGTCACCCAGGGTCTCCAGGGCGCCGACGATGCCGTTGGCGACCGCGTCACAGGCGGTGATGCCGCCGAAGACGTTGACGAACACGCTCTTGACCTGGACGTCGTTCAGGATGACGTCGAGGCCAGCCGCCATGACCGCTGCGGAGGCGCCGCCACCAATGTCGAGGAAGTTGGCCGGCTTGACGTTGCCGTGCTTCTCACCGGCGTAGGCGACGACGTCCAGGGTCGACATGACCAGGCCCGCGCCGTTGCCGATGATGCCGACCTCGCCGTCGAGCTTGACGTAGTTGAGGTCGTTCTCCTTGGCCTTGAGCTCGAGGGGATCGGTGGCGTCCTTGTCCTCGAACTCGGCGTGGCCGGGCTGACGGAAGTCGGCGTTCGCGTCCAGGGTGACCTTGCCGTCGAGGGCGAGGATCTGGTCGTCGGGCGTGCGGACGAGGGGGTTGACCTCGACGAGGAGAGCGTCTTCCTTGATGAAGACCTCCCACAGCTTCTGGATCGTGTTGGCCGCGGCGTCGAGCACCTCTGCGGGCAGCTTGCCTGCCTCGGCGATGCTGCGCGCGAACGCCAGGTCGACACCCTTGACGGCGTCAACGGGGATCTTCGCGAGGGCGTCGGGGTTCTCCTCGGCGGTGACCTCGATCTCGACGCCACCCTCGACGGAGCACATCGCCAGGTAGGTGCGGTTGGTGCGGTCGAGCAGGAAGGAGATGTAGTACTCCTCGGCGATGTCACTCGCCTCGGCGACCAGCAGCTTCTTGACGACGTGGCCCTTGATGTCCAGGCCGAGGATCGCCTCGGCGTTCGCCTGCGCGGCGTCCGCGTTGGGCGAGTACTTGACGCCACCGGCCTTGCCGCGGCCGCCGACCTTGACCTGCGCCTTGACCATCACGGGCTTGCCGATTTCCTCGGCGATCGCGCGGGCACCGGCGACGGTGTCGGTAACACGGCCGGCCGACGTGGGCACGTCGTGCTTGGCGAAGAGTTCCTTCGCCTGGTATTCGAAGAGATCCATCTGCTCACCGTCTCGTCTGCGTTGACTGCGTTGACGCCCGCTCGAGGGGTAGGAGCGGGTCCGTCCGGGACAATATCTAGTTGATTCCGTGACACGGCCCTCGCCTTGGTGCTATGTGGCCTATGTCACGACATCGGATGCATACGCCGCAGGCCACGGGCCGCTGGGCCGAAAACCGCTCCAGCGACGCCTGCGCGAAGCACCGTGCCGACGATCCCGGCCAGCATCCCTGGCGCGACCATCGACGCGACAACCCGACCGGTGGTCAAGGGTCACCCGATCAGGTATACGCCCTCGGGCGCCCCCACGCCCACCCGCCCCACCCTGCGGCTGCGCCGACGAACACCCGGTGGACCTTATGTCGGAATCGCCCGTTATTGATTTGTGATGCATATCACAACTCCACGGCGGGTCTTCCGCCAGAGGTTGCGGCTCCTGCGACCGTTTCGTTACCGTCGCTGAGTCCAAGTCACAGGCAGGTCACGAGCGAGAGGACGGCAGGTTCTTGTCAAGACACCGCGCACCGTCCACGACCAGCGACTTCGGCACCACCCCCGCACCGGACCTCGAACCGAGGCGGGACTTCGCAGCCCAGACCGTCACCTCCCGACCGGGACCGGCGCAGCAGACCAGCAGGCGCAGCGACCGGTTCGTCGTCGACGACGCGGGCAGACAGTCACATCCGCAGTACTCGGCACAGCGTTACACCGGGTCATCACGTCTCGAGACCCACGGCTCCATGAATCACCGCAACACCCCGTTCCACCCCGACCCGTTCGACGACAGCCCGACCACGGTCACCGCGGCACTGCCCGGTGACACACCGGCGCCAACGGACCGCCCCGATGCCGACCTCACACGGGTGTCCGACCTCGCGAATGTTGCAGCTCCCGCCCGGCGCGGTGGAGCGCACCGCATCCCAACCCCACCCACCGCCCTCAAGGGCCGCGCCGCCGTCGTCGCGGTGGCAGCAGGCGCCGTGGTCGCCGCGGGCCAGGCCGCGAACAGCGGGCCGGAGCAGGCACCCGAGATCGCCCTCGCCGCCGACGACGCGTCCGCGATCGCCTCCACCGCCGCGCCGCAGGCCGCACAGTTCGCCGCAACCACCGAAGGCGCAGCACCGTCGCAGGCCCCGCAGGTGCTCAACGTCGCCGATCCCGCGGACCTGACCCAGTTCTCGAACCTGCTCGCGAAGGGCCAGCGGTTCGGTGAGGAGCGCGCCGCCCGCGAGGCCGCGGCCCGCAGGCCGCTGTTCGCCCTCCCCGCGGTGGGCACCTTCACCTCCCATTTCGGTTCGCGGTGGGGAACGATTCACGCCGGCGTGGACATCGCCAATGCGATCGGCACCCCGATCTACGCGGTCGCCGACGGCGTCGTCATCGACTCCGGTCCCGCCTCCGGCTTCGGCATGTGGGTGCGGCTGCAGCACGCCGACGGCACCATCACCGTCTACGGGCACATCGACTCGTCGCTGGTGTCGGTCGGCCAGCAGGTGATGGCGGGCGACCAGATCGCCCGCATGGGCAACCGCGGCTTCTCCACCGGTCCGCACCTGCATTTCGAGGTGCACCTGGCGGGCAACGACAAGATCGACCCGATCCCGTGGCTCGCCACCCGCGGCATCAGCCTCGGCGTCGAACGCGACTGATCGGCTCCCGCACCACGCGGGCCGGGCCATGGCCCGGCCCGGGCCCGGTCTACAGCTTGACCATCGGCACACCGCCGATGAGCATCAACCGCACCTTGCCGGAGGAGCCGAAGTCGACGGTGACCGTCGCGGTCGTGCCTGCACCCTTCGTCTCGAGGACGGTCCCGAGGCCGTACTTGTCATGGCTGACGCGGTCCCCGACCGCGAGCACGAGGTGGTTGTTGCGGGGTCGGGCCGCGCCGAAGCTCGGCGTCGACTCCGCCCGCTCGCGGCCACCGACACCCCCTCCGGTGCCGTAGCCGCCGCCGTACCCCTGGCCGCCGCGGAACCGGCCCCCGCCGATCGCGCCCCCAGCACCCGGTCCCGGATCTTCCCGGCGCCAGTCGAGCAGGTGCTGCGGAATCTCCTGCAGGAACCGCGATTCCGGGTTCGTGATCGGCTGCCCCCACGCCGACCGCAGCACCGCGCGCGTCACGTACAGTCGCTGGCGGGCACGCGTGATGCCGACGTAGGCCAGGCGCCGCTCCTCCGACAACTCCGCCGGGTCGCCGAGGGCACGCATGTGCGGGAACTGGCCGTCCTCCCAGCCCGTCACGAACACGACCGGGAACTCGAGCCCCTTCGCGGTGTGCAGCGTCATCAGCGTCACCACGCCGTCACCGTTGTCCGGCAGCTGATCCGAGTCCGCGACCAGCGACACCCGCTCCAGGAACGCGGCAAGCGATCCCGGATCGGGTTCGCCCTCGCCGAGGGCCGGATCGTCCTCGCCGGCCGCCGCGAGTGCGCCCTCGAGCGACTCGTCGATCTCCGTGTCCAGGCCCACCGCATTGCGGGCATCTGAGCTGAACTCCCTTGCCACACTGACGAGTTCGTTCAGATTGTCGAGTCGCGCCCCATCCTGCGGATCGCTGCTCGCCTCGAGTTCCGCGCGGTAGCGGGTCCGGTCGAGGACCGACTCCACCACGTCGCCGATGTCGATCAGCCCGGTGTCGTCGGGCTGCATCCCGTCCCGGATCTCGTCCATCATGTCGACGAACGCGGCGATCGCCTTGTGTGAGCGGGTGTTCAGCAGCGGGACGGTGCCCGCCGCTGCGTCCCGCAGCGCGGCAGCGAACCCGATGCCGCGCTGCTCGGCGTGCACCGCGACGCAGGCCTCCGCGCGGTCCCCGATGCCCCGGCGCGGGGTGTTGAGGATCCGTCGCAGGCTCACCGTGTCGTCCGGGTTCTCCAGCACCCGCAGGTAGGCGACGACGTCACGCACCTCCTTGCGCTCGTAGAACCGGACCCCGCCGACCACCTTGTAGGGCAGGCCGAGCCGGATGAACACCTCCTCCAACGCGCGCGAGGAGTTGTTGGTGCGGTAGAACACCGCGACCTCACCGAACTTCGCGTCACCAGCGTCGACGAGGCGGTCGATCTCGGACGCGACGAAGGATGCCTCGTCGTGCTCGTTGTCGGCGACGTACCCGGTGATCAGGTCGCCCTCACCGGAGTCGGTCCACAGCTTCTTGTCGCGGCGGCCGGTGTTCCGGGAGATCACCGCGTTGGCGGCGGTGAGAATATTCTGGGTGGAACGGTAGTTCTGTTCCAGCAGGATCGTGCGGGCCTGCGGATAGTCCCGCTCGAACTCCTCGATGTTGCGGATGGTGGCGCCGCGGAACGCGTAGATGGACTGGTCCGCGTCACCGACCACGCACAGCTCCGACGGCGGCACGGCGGCCGCGTCCGGCGTGCTCGCCTCCCCGACCAGCGTGCGCACCAGGACGTACTGGGCGTGGTTGGTGTCCTGGTATTCGTCGACGAGGACGTGCCGGAACCGGCGCCGGTAGTACTCGGCAACCTGCGGGTGCTGCTGCAGCAGCGCGACCGTCTCGCCGATCAGGTCATCGAAGTCGAACGCGTTCGCCGCGCGCAGCCGGGCCTGGTAGTGCCCGTACACCCGGGCCACCAGCCGCACCACCTCGTTGGGGTCCTGCGCGGCGTCGGTCTCGGCCTGCTCCGGGCCGATCAGCTCGTTCTTCAGGTTGGAGATGTGCGTGGCCAGCAGCCGCGCCGAGTACTTCTTCTGGTCGATCTCGAGGTCCTTCGAGATCATCGTCAGCAGCCGCCGCGAATCGTCCGCGTCGTAGATCGTGAAGTTCGAGTTCACCCCGGGCAGCAGCGCGGCCTGCATCCGCAGGATCCGAACGCAGGTCGAGTGGAAGGTCGCCACCCACATGCTGGTCGCGCGCGGGCCGACGAGCTGCGCGACCCGTTCCCGCATCTCCGCTGCTGCCTTGTTGGTGAACGTGATGGCCAGGATCTGGCCGGGGGTGACGCCGCGTTCCGCCAGCAGGTAGGCGATGCGGCGGGTCAGGACCGCAGTCTTGCCCGATCCTGCACCGGCAACGATCAGCAGTGGCGACCCCGTGTGCACGACCGCGTCCCGCTGCGGCGGGTTCAACCCATCGAGGAGATCCGCGGTCGAGGTACGGAGGCCGGCCTGGGCTGCGCCGGAGAATGATGCGGCGGAGAATGTGTTCATCGCCTGTCCACGCTACCGCCGCACACCGACAGCAGGCCCCGGCACCACCCACGCGGCGGCGGGTGCCGCCGGGCATGGCAAAATGAGGGCATGCTCAGCGCCGACAATCGCCTGCAGTGGCGATTTTTCTACGGGTACCGGACTCCGGTGCCCGTGGCCTGACCAATCCACGAGCCCCGCGGTCCGCAACCGGATCCGGGGCCCTTTTCGTGAGACGGCCTGGATCGGGTAACGACCCGCGGGACCGACAACGATCCAGTGTGTGACACGAGGAGTAGACATGGGCGCCCCCATCTCATCGCACGACGACGCCGCCAAGAACGACCCGGCGACCGGCACCGACGACATCGCGATCCCGACCAGTGAGGCCGAGATCGACGAGCTGCGCAAGGAGATCGACCGGCTCGACGCGGAGATCCTCGCCGCGATCAAGCGGCGGACCGAGGTCTCCCGCATCATCGGCCGCACCCGGATGGCCTCCGGCGGTCCCCGCCTCGTGCACAGCCGCGAGATGAAGGTGCTCGAGCGGTTCGGCGAGCTCGGCCAGGAGGGTCACACCCTGGCCATGCTGCTGTTGCGCCTCGGCCGTGGGCGTCTCGGGCGCTGACAGCGCACACCAGCGTTCGCCGACCGCGGCCGATAGGGTCGAAATCATGAGCCTCGACATCACCACCACCCCCGCCTGGCAGACGCTGCGCACGCACCACGAGTCGGTCGCCGACCGACAGCTGCGTGAGCTGTTCGCCGAGGATCCGGGCCGGGGCACCGAGCTCACCGTCACCGCCGGTGACCTGTACATCGACTACAGCAAGCATCGGGTGGAGCGGGAGACGCTGCGCCTGCTGGTTGAGGTGGCGCGCGCGGCAGGCGTCGAGGAGCGGCGCGACGCGATGCTGCGCGGCGAGCACGTCAACACCTCCGAGGACCGCGCCGTCCTGCATACCGCGTTGCGACTGCCGCGCGACGCGCGGCTGATCGTGGACGGCCAGGACGTGGTGGCGGACGTGCACGAGGTCCTCGACCGGATGGGCGGGTTCACCGACCGGCTCCGCTCCGGCGAGTGGCGCGGCGCCACCGGCGAGCGGATCACCACGGTCGTCAACCTCGGCATCGGCGGCTCCGACCTGGGTCCGGTGATGGCGTTCCGGGCGCTGCGCCACTACGTCGACTCCGGCGTCACCGCACGGTTCGTCTCCAACATCGACCCCGCCGACCTGGTCGGCAAGCTGGCAGGCCTGGACCCGGCGACGACGCTGTTCATCGTGGCCTCGAAGACGTTCTCCACACTGGAAACGCTCACCAACGCGACGGCCGCCCGCCGCTGGCTGGTGGCGGCGCTCGGCGAGGAGGCGGTGCCGAAGCATTTCGTCGCGGTCTCGACGAACGCCGATCGGGTCGCCGAGTTCGGCATCGACCCGGCCAACATGTTCGGGTTCTGGGACTGGGTGGGGGGCCGCTACTCGGTGGACTCGGCGGTCGGGTTGTCGCTGATGTGCGTGATCGGCCGGGACGCCTTCGGCGAGTTTCTGTCCGGATTCCACCTGATCGACCGGCACTTTGCCGAGCAGCCACTCGAGTCGAACGCCCCGGTCCTGCTCGGCATGATCGGCGTCTGGTACTCGAGCTTCTTCGGCGCGGATTCGCGTGCGGTGCTGCCGTATTCGAACGACCTCGGCCGCTTCGCTGCCTACCTCCAGCAGCTGACGATGGAGTCGAACGGCAAGTCGGTGCGGGCCGACGGGTCCCCGGTGTCGACGCCGACCGGGGAGATCTTCTGGGGCGAACCGGGCACCAACGGCCAGCACGCCTTCTACCAACTGCTGCACCAGGGCACCCGGCTTGCGCCCGCCGACTTCATCGGATTCGCCGAACCCACCGACGATCTCGCCACCATCGACGGCGTCGGGTCGATGCACGACGTGCTGATGAGCAACCTGTTCGCCCAGACGAAGGTCCTCGCGTTCGGCCGGACCGCCGAGGAGATCGCTGCGGAGGGAACCGACCCGGAACTGGTGCCGCACAAGGTGATGCCGGGCAACCGGCCGTCGACGACGATCCTCGCGCCGAGGATCACGCCGTCCGTGCTCGGCCAGCTGATCGCGCTGTACGAGCATCAGGTGTTCGTGGAGGGTGTGGTGTTCGGGATCGATTCGTTCGACCAGTGGGGCGTCGAACTCGGCAAGGTACAGGCACTCGAACTTGAGCCGGTCCTCACCGCAGCGGACGCCCCGCAGCCGCAGTCCGACTCGTCGACCGACACGCTGGTGCGCTGGTACCGCGGCAGGCGCGGGCGCGCGGTCTGAGCGCCGTCGGGTCGCCCGTCACGCGACGTGCCCATGCGGCGGCAGGTGCAGCCAGGCGTCGGTGGTCCGCACGCTGCCGTGCCGGTAGGCGACCCGCGCGGCCAGATCGTTCTCGCTGAGCCAGCGCAGCGCCGCGACACCCCGACCGACCGCCGCCATCGCCGCCGCGTAGGCCCACAGTCCGTCATCCGCGATCACGGTGACGCAGTCGACTCCCGGGTCCGGCCCGTCGGACGAGACGGCGGGCGCCCTGGCCGACGCCATCGCGGAGCCCGCCCGCACCTCGACACGGTCCGCACCCCCGGCCCGCCGGGCGACGCCGGTCTCGACCTGCCACCCGCCGATCGGGCAGTGCCCCCAGGTCGCGACGACATCGTCGACCCGCACCAGCACCCCGCACTCGAGATCGTCGGCGGCGCGGCGGGCCACCCGATGCGCGGTCCCGGCCTTCGCGGTCGCGGTGAGGTCGAGGAACGTGCCGAACGGCGCGAAGACGGTGTCGCCGTCGACCCGCACGTCGTGGAAGCACGGGGCGATCGGGACCGTGCCGATCGGATCTCGGGTCTCGATCGACACCGGTGTCACCGCACCGCCCGTCATCCGGGCCGCCCACAACGCAGCACGAATCAGACCGCCGAGTTCGGTGCTGACCCGGACGGGGGTGCCCTGCGCCTGGTTGAGGCGGTGGATCTCCGCATCTCCGCTTCCGAGGTCGCAGACGGCCTTCACCTGCGCCATCGCGGCCTCCGTCAGCGCAGCCGCATCGGCGAGGGCCGCCCACTCGGTGACCCGCACCTCGACTTCGCTCCCCCACATCTTCCACACCGAACTCGGGGCCATCACACTGCACTCCACGACGATTCGACAACGCCACCCGCGGCCGGACGGGTGTTGAACCTCCAGTATGCGCCCCGTTCCTGTGGATGAACTGAAGGAATTCCGTGGGCCCTCTACGGTGGTCCCATGCCGCAAGCAGCAGCGAACGAGTACGACGTCGTCGTCATCGGCGGCGGCCCGGCCGGCGAGATCGCCGCACAGTATGCCGTCGCGGGTTCCGACCGGACCGCCGTGATCGTCGAGCACGAACTGCTCGGCGGCGAGTGCTCGTACTGGGCTTGCATGCCCAGCAAGGCGTTGCTCCGCCCCGGGTCCGTCCGCGGTTCCGCGCGAGCGATGCCCGGGGTGCGGGAACCGCTGGGAGACAGCGCACTCGACGTCCCGGCGGTGTTGGCGCGACGGGACACCTTCACCTCCCAGCACGATGACGCCGGGCAGGTCTGCTGGGCGGCCGGGGTCGGCGTCGACGTGATCCGCGGGGCGGGCCGGGTAACCGGGGAACGCACCGTCGAGGTCACCGGGGCGGACGGGGCCCGGACCGTGCTGGCCCGCTGCGCCGTCGTCCTCGCCACCGGATCGACCGCGACCATCCCCGCCACCCCGGGACTGCGGGAGGCGCTGCCGTGGACGTCCCGCGACGCAACCAACCTGGTCGACGTCCCGGAGCGGATCGCGATCGTCGGCGGCGGCGTCGTCGCCTGCGAGGCCGCGACCTGGCTGCTCGACCTCGGCGCCAGCGAGGTGACGCTCCTGGTCCGCGGGCCCGGTCTGCTGACGACGGCGGAACCGTTCGCCCGGGACGCCGTTGCTGCCGCACTCCGGTCCCGCGGGGTGACGGTCCGGACGGGCACCGAGGTGGCATCGGTGCACCGGAACGCACCACGCGCCACCGGCATCGGCCGGATCCACGGCGGACCGGTGACCCTCACCCTCCGCGACGGCACCGACCTGCAGGTGGACGAGGTGCTCGTCGCGGCCGGACGCAGGCCTGCCACCGGTGACCTCGGCCTGTCCACGCTCGGGATCGACACCCTCCGCACCGACGACCACCTCACCGTCGTCGGGGTACCCGGTGAGTGGCTGTACGCGGTCGGCGACGCCGCCGGGCGCACACCCCTGACCCACATGGGCAAGTACCACGGCCGGGTCTGCGGCGACGTGATCGCCGCCCGCGCCGAGTCCCGGCCGATCGACGGGTCCCGGCACGCGGCGACCTCCGACCGGGCCGCCGTCCCGCAGGTGGTGTTCACCACCCCGGAGGTCGCCTCGGTCGGCCGGACCGAGCAGGACGCCCGCACTGCGGGCTTCGATGTGGAGACGGTCGACCTCGACATCGCCGTCGCCGGATCGTCCCTGACCCGAGACGACTTCGCCGGGCACGCGAAGCTCGTCATCGACCGCGCATCCGACACCCTGCTCGGGGCGACGTTCGTGGGCACCGAGGTCGCCGAACTGCTGCACGCCGCCACCGTCGCGGTCGTCGGATCGGTGCCCCTGGACACCCTGTGGCACGCGGTTCCCGCCTACCCGACGGTCGCCGAGGTGTGGCTGCGACTGCTGGAGGCACGCCGTGGCTGATCCCCTGGTCGTCACCACCGCCGACGGGCCGGTGCAGGGCCGTGAACAGCACGGGTTGCGGTCGTGGCGCGGGATCCCATACGCGACCCCACCGGTCGGCGACCTGCGCCTGCGGTCTCCCCAGCCGCTCACCCCATGGACGGCGGTGCGGGACGCCATCGAATTCGGTTGCGCGCCCCCGCAGTCGGGGCGGATGGCCGGGCCGGGTCGGACCGGCGAGGACTGCCTGACCCTGAACGTTCTCACCCCAGCGACCCCGAGCATCGAACCCCGGCCGGTGCTGGTGTTCATCCACGGCGGCGCATACAGCGGCGGAGCGGCGTCCACCCCGCTGTACCGCGGTGACGCACTCGTCCGCCGCGGCGACATCGTGTACGTCTCGATCGGCTACCGACTCGGCGCACTCGGCTATCTCGACTTCACCGCCCTCTCCTCACCCCGGCGGCGATTCGACTCCAATCTCGGCCTGCGTGATCAGATCGCGGCGCTGCAGTGGGTGCAACGCAACATCGCCGCGTTCGGTGGCGACCCCGAGAACGTCACGGTGTTCGGGGAGTCATCCGGAGCCAACGCCGTCACCACCCTGATGTGCACGCCAGCCGCGGCCGGCCTATTCCGGCAGGCGATCGCCGAAAGCCCGCCCGCCGCATCCGCGTACGGCCGTGACCGCGCCACGGCGTGGTCGGCGGAGTTTCTCGAGCTGCTCGGCGCGGACGGCGACCCGGTCCGGGCCCTCACCTCGGCCACTCCCGAGGCGATGGTCCGTGCAGGCGACGCCCTCGTCGCGCGCGGCGCCGACGAGGCGCCGGGGACCCGCGCGTTCGCGCCGGTCGTGGACGGGGACCTGCTGCCCCGGCATCCGCTCGACGCGTTCGCCGCCGGTCATGCGCATCCGGTGCCGCTGATCGTCGGCACGAACGCCAACGAGGGCACAATGTTCCCGCGCTTCCTCGACATCATCCCCACCGACCCGGTGCGGATCGAGAAGATGTTCGCCGAGACGCAGCCGCGGGTGAGGTCACGCATCCTCACCGCCTACCCCCGCTACCCCGGGCGGCGCGCCGCGGTGCAACTCGGCGGCGACGTCACCTTCTGGGAGCCGTCGATCCTCGTCGCGCAGGGACACACCGCAGCGGCACCGACCTACTCCTACCGATATGACTTCGCACCGAACCTGCTGCGCTGGACCGGGTTCGGCGCAACGCACGCCACCGAACTGCTCGCCGTGTTCGGAGCGGTCGACCACCCGCTCGGGAAGGCCGCGTCCGCGCTCGGCGGGAGGGACGGCCTGCGCATGGTCACCAACATCATGCAAACGCACTGGCTGCACTTCGCCAGGTACGGCAGGCCACGGGACACCTGGCCGCGGTACAGCATCGAGAACCGGGAAACACTGATCGTCGATGCCCCCGCCCGCATCGAGCACGACCCGGACGGGGACAAGCGCCGGGCATGGTTGGACTACCGGCACCGCCGGTGAGGTTGCGCGTCAAGATCCGCGGCGGCCACCGTCAAGGTCGCGTCAACGGCATTGCGATACGCCGCTGCCGCGCCGGATGCTCATTCCCGGGACGTCCCCGTCCCGTCCATGTTCGATGCACTGACACAGGAGAGCACTGATGGGTTCCGCCGAGATCATTCCGTTCCTCGACTTCGCCGCCGACTTCACCGGCGCGGCGAGCGACCTGCTTGGCGCGGTGAGCTTCTTCACCGGTTCCGCCGGGGCGGCCGAGGAACTCGCCGGGTAGCGGACCCGACACCGCCGCACCAATGATTCGAGTGGGGCCCCGACCGGGACCCCACTCGAATCATGTGCGCCGGAGACCGTGGAATCGCCACGATCTCGGGTGGGTTTGTTCGCGAGTGCTATTCCCCCGCACCGTTGTTCGGGTTGGTGCAGATGGTGCCCTCGCACGGCACCGCCTCCCCGTCGCCATTCGGGTTCTCCATCACCGCGCCGCCGTTCTCCTGCGGGTCCGTGCCTGCGCCGTGATCCGGGTTGGTGCAGATGGTCCCCTCACACGGCACGTAGTTGCCGCTGCCATCCGGGTTCGGGATCGCATTCGGCCCCACGAAACTCCCGGCCGGGCAGCCCGGATCCTCGTTCTGCGCACAGTATTCCGCGGTCAGGTTATTGCCGGTCGAGCCGTCCGCCCCGACCGGGCCCGCCGCCGGGGTGGTGACCGGGGCTGGTGGAACCGCCCCGTGGTGCGGCACCTCGGATGCCGGGACCGGCACCCCGGCAGGGGCCTGTGCAGGCGCGGACGCCGGTGTCGTCGTGGTGGTCGTCGCTGCGGCCGTCGTGGTGGTGGTTGTTGTTGGTGTCGGCGTGGTGGTGGTTGTCGGCGTCGAGTCGTCGCTGCCGCAGCCCGCGGTGAACAGTGCCGCGCTCACGGCGATGATGCCGATCATGGTCCGTCCGAACAAGAGTGCACCTCCCGAGTTGCCACCCTGCCCGGTGCAGGGCCGACCCGAACGGTAGCCCGGCCTCCCCCGAAATCGGGGGAACCGGACCGTTCGGGTCACTTCAGCAGTTTCGACATCCGCCGGTCCGCGAGGACCTTACCGCCGGTCTGGCAGGTCGGGCAGTACTGGAAGGACCGGTCCGCGAACGAGACCTCGCGCACCGTGTCCCCGCAGACTGGGCAGGGCAGCCCGGTGCGGGCGTGCACCCGCATCCCGGAACGCTTCTCCCCTTTGAGCCGAGCCGCGTCCTGGCCGACCGACCGGGTGACGGCGTCGCCGAGCACCGAGCGCATCACCGCGTGCAGCGTGGAAACCTGCTCCGGCGACAACTTGTTCGCCGTCGCAAACGGCGAGAGCCGCGCCTCGTGCAAGATTTCGTCGGAGTAGGCGTTGCCGATCCCGGCAAGCAACGACTGGTCGGTGAGCGTGTTCTTGATCCGCGCCGCCGACCTCGACAACAGGTCCGCGAGCGCGGAATCGGTGACGTCGAGCGCGTCCGGGCCGAGCCTCGCGACGCCGGGCACCTCGGCGGGGGTGCGCACCAACCAGACCGCAAGCCGCTTCTGGGTTCCGGCCTCGGTGAGGTCGATCGCGGGGGTGGTGCCGTCCGGTGCGAACAGGTGCAGTCGCAACGCCAGCGGACCCTTCCCCGGTTTCGGCGGCGTCTGGCCGGGGTTGTCCTGCCAGCGCAGCCAGCCTGCCCGGGAGAGATGCGTGATCAGCCACAGCCCGTCCTCCGCGCCGCAGCGCAGGCCGAGGTGCTTGCCGAACCTGGCGGCGCCGCTGATGTCGCGGCCCTGCAGGTCGCCGATCGGCGGGTCGAATGTCTTCAGCACACTCAGCGCGGCCACGTCGACCCGTCCGATCACCGCGCCGACCGCGTGGTCGCGCAGGAACTGGGCCAGGGCTTCCACCTCGGGCAGTTCGGGCATGCCCCCAGCCTAGGGGCGTCCCGGTGTCAGCGCCTGCGGACCAGGTAGGTGTCCATGATCCAGCCCTTGCGCTCCCGCAGCTCGGCCCGCACCCGGACGATCTCCTGCGACACCTCGCGCAGGTCCCCGGCGATCAGCGTCTCGTCGGGGGTGCCGAGGTAGGCGCCCCACCAGATGTCCCAGTCCCCGCCGAGGGTGGTGAAGCTGTTCTCCGCGTCGAGCATCACCACCGCGTCCCGGACGCCGTCGGGCAAACCCTCCCGCAGCCGCCGTCCGGTGGTGGTCAGCACCGGTTCCCCGATCCGGTTGAGCACGATGCGGTGCTGCGCGGCCAGCGACGACACGCTCGTCACGCCGGGGATCACCGTGTAGGCGAAGTCGACGACGCCGCGGCCGAGCACCCGCTCGACGATCCGCAGCGTGCTGTCGTACAGCGACGGGTCCCCCCACACCAGGATCGCGCCGACCCCGTCCACCGCCGCGAAGGCCTCCTCGAAGATCGCGGCGCGGCGGTCGTGCCAGTCGTCGACGACGCCCTCGTAGTTGCTCGGGGTCCGATCGCGGGGCGGGTCGACGATGTCGACGATCCGGTAGTCGCCACGCATGTGCTCGTCGAGCAGGCCGGTGCGCAGGTCGACGAGGTCCTGCTTCTCCTCGCCCTTGCCGATGACGAAGAACACCTCGGCCCGGTTCATGGCCTTGACTGCCTGGATCGTCACCTGGTCGGGGTCACCGGCGCCGACGCCGATCACGAGGAGTTCACGCATAGGCGCAGGCTAGCGCCCGTGAGTCCTTCCGGTCCTTCACGGGGCCGGAAGGACTCACGGGCGGCGGAGCCGCCTAGAATGGCCGCCGTGCACACCCCGTACGAAGACCTGCTCCGGCTCGTCATGGACACCGGGACCCCGAAGGCGGACCGGACGGGCACCGGGACCCGCAGCGTGTTCGGTCACCAGATGCGCTTCGACCTGCGCGAGGGCTTCCCGCTGGTCACCACCAAGAAGGTGCACCTCAAGTCGATCGTGTACGAGCTGCTGTGGTTCCTGCGCGGCGACTCCAACGTCGGCTGGCTGCGCGAGCACGGCGTCACGATCTGGGACGAGTGGGCGGACGCCGACGGTGAGCTCGGCCCGGTGTACGGCGTGCAGTGGCGGTCCTGGCCGACCCCGGACGGCGAGCACATCGACCAGATCACCAAGGTCATCGAGACCCTGCGAACGAACCCGGATTCGCGGCGGATGATCGTCTCGGCGTGGAACGTCGCCGACCTGGACGCGATGGCGCTGCAGCCGTGCCACGCGTTCTTCCAGTTCTACGTCGCGGAGGGGAAGCTCAGCTGCCAGCTGTACCAGCGCAGCGCGGACCTGTTCCTCGGGGTGCCGTTCAACATCGCCAGCTACGCGCTGCTCACCCACATGGTCGCGCAGCAGACCGGTCTTGAGGTCGGCGAGTTCATCTGGACCGGCGGCGACTGCCACATCTACGACAACCATCTCGACCAGGTCACCGAGCAGTTGTCGCGCGACCCGTACCCGTACCCGACGCTGGCGCTGCACAAGCGGGACTCGATCTTCGACTACACCTTCGACGACGTGCAGATCACCGGCTACCGGCACCACCCCGCCATCAAGGCACCGGTGGCGGTGTGATGCTCGGCGCGATCTGGGCGCAGGCCCGCGGCGGCGTGATCGGCAGGGGCAACACCATCCCGTGGCGGATCCCCGAGGACATGGCCGCCTTCAAGGCGGTCACCAGCGGACACCCGGTGATCATGGGCAGGCGGACCTGGGACTCGCTGCCGCCGCGGTTCCGGCCGCTGGTCGATCGCCGGAACATCGTCGTCACCCGGGACCGGGACTGGTCCGCGGACGGCGCCGAGGTCGTGCACTCCGTCGACGACGCGATCACCCTGGCCGCCGACAACCACGAGGCGTGGGTCATCGGCGGCGGCGAGATCTACGCCGCCGCGCTCGGCCGGGCCGATCGGCTGGTCGTCACCGAGGTCGACCTCGACGTGGACGGCGACGCGTACGCCCCCGCGCTCGGCCCCGAGTGGGTCGCGTTGAGCACCGGCGACTGGCAGGAGTCGAGCCGCGACGGCACCCGATTCCGCTTCGTCACCTACGCCCGAGCCTGAGCGTCCCGGCGAGTTCTCCGCCGCCCGGCGCAGGGTGGGCCATACTGCAGGGGCAGGACCTCCCAGTCGGTCTTTCCCAGCGAGAGGCAGCCCCATGGACAAGAAGTCGCTGACCGCCGTTGCGCGGCAACAACTCAAGCTCGCCAACGCCGCGTCCAGTGGACGGAGTTCGCAGACGATCTACGGCGGCCATCAGCGCAGCCTGCGGCAGACCGTCGTCGCGCTGACCGCCGGGCAGGAGCTCGCCGAGCACGACTCCCCCGGCGAGGCAACGCTCCTGGTGCTCAGCGGCACCCTCACCCTGATCGCGGGCGACGACTCCTGGAAGGGATCGACCGGCGACCTGCTGGTGATCCCCGCCGTCCGGCACCGCGTCGAGGCGGTCGAGGACGTTGCCTTCCTGCTGACCGTCGCGAAGTAGCCACCCGCAACGGCCGGAGGTTGTCCGGATGAGCGAGTTGTTCGAACGCGACGGGGTCGTCGGCGACCTGCACCGACCCGCGGGCGATCCGGTGGCGGCGCTGCTGCTGACGCACGGAGCGGGGGGCGACCGCACCGCGCGACTGCTGCAGCGTGCGGCCGCCGACTTCGCCGCAGCGGGCGTGCTGGTGTTGCGCTACGACCTGCCGTTTCGGCAGCGGCGACCGAAGGGACCCCCGAGCCCGTCCACCGCGGGCCAGGACCGGGACGGCATCGCGGCCGCGGCGGACGCGATCCGCGAGTCGGTCACCGCGCCGGTCGTGCTCGGCGGCCATTCGTACGGCGGACGGCAGGCGTCGATGATCGCCGCCGAGCGGCCGGGGATCTGCGACGGACTGCTGCTGTTCTCGTACCCCCTGCACCCGCCGGGCAAACCGGAGAAGGCCCGCACCGCGCACCTGCCGGATCTGCGCTGCCCCGCCGTCTTCGTGCACGGCACCCGCGACCCGTTCGGCACTCCGGACGAGATGCGCGCGGCGATGGACCTGATCGCCGCGCCGCACACCCTGGTCCTCGTCGACGGGAGGGGGCACGATCTCGCGCCAGACCGGAGCCCGGCGGTACCGCTCGCGGTGGAGGCCGCGACCAGCGCATTCGGGTGGGGGTGAGCCCTCCGCGCCGGGGCGGCGTCACCGCGTTTGCCAGTATGGAGTGATGGGTGCCAATCTGCTGATCGTCGAGGACGACGACCGTGTCCGGGCCGCGCTGCGGCTGGCGCTCGAGGACGAGGGGTACGACGTCGACGAGGCGCCGGACGCGGAAACCGCGCTGGACCACCTCCGACGCAGCGGTCCCCCGGACGTGATGATCGTCGACCTGATGCTCGGCGAGATGGACGGCTTCACATGCATCCGCCTGGTCCGGCAGGGCCACGACGTGCCGATCATCGTCGTCAGCGCGCGGGATGACACCCACGACGTGGTCGCCGCGCTGGAGGCGGGCGCCGACGACTACGTGACGAAGCCGTTCGAGATCAAGGAGATCACCGCCCGGATGCGGGCCCTGCGCCGTCGCGCCGGTGCGACCGGCGAACCGAGCACGCCCGCCGACATCATCCTCGACCCGGACCCGCGGGCCCCGCTGGTGCTCTCCCCCGGCGGCGGCGTCGTCCGGCGCGGCGACGAGCAGGTGCACCTCACCCTGACCGAGTTCCGGCTGCTGTGCGAGCTGGCCCAGTCGCCGGGGCTGGTCCTGAGCCGCGCCATCCTCCTCGAGCGGGTGTGGGATCGCGGCTTCTTCGGCGACGAACGGATCGTCGACGTGCACGTGCGCCGGCTGCGGACCAAGATCGAGCACGACTCGTCGGCGCCGCGCATCGTCGTCACCGTCCGCGGACTCGGCTACCGGTTCGATGCCCCGCGGTAGGTTCCGCCTGCGTGGGCTGGGTCTGCGCAACCGGGTCATTCTGTCGTTCGCGGTCGGGGCGGCGCTGGTGTCGTTGGTGCTGTCGTTGGCCGTGTTCACCACCAGCCGCGAGTACATGGTGGGACAGCGGGAGCGGTCGGCGCAGCGCCAGACCGCCACCCACGCCGACTTCGTCCGCAGCGTGCTGTACGCGTCGGATGCCCCCGCCGAGGATGTGTTGCGCGCGGTCGATCTGCCCGCGGGCACCGTGCTGTTGCTGGACCGGCAGGCGCGGTGGTCCACCTCCGACCCGGGCATCGCACCGACCCTGCTGCCCGACGAGCTGCGGGCGTCGTCGGCGGACGAGGGCAGCGCGACCATGCACGCCACCATTGCGGGCAGGCCCTACATCGGCGTGCGGTTGGTCCTCAACGATGCGGGCGACATCCTGTACGAGTTGGCGCCGCTCGACGAACTGCACTCGACGCTGCGGATTCTGCGCATCGTCCTGATCTCCTGCGCGATGCTGACCACCGCCGCCGGCGCCGCGGTCGGGTTCTGGGCGAGTCGGCGGGTCCTGAAGCCGCTGCACGAACTCGCGGGGACGGCCGCCCAGATCTCGGGCGGCGATCTCACCACCCGGCTGACCCTCACCCGGGATCGGGACCTGGACACGATCACGACCTCCTTCAACACGATGGTGGACTCGCTGCACCAGCGGATCGAGCGCGAGCGCCGGTTCTTCGGCGACGTCAGTCACGAACTGCGCACGCCGTTGACCACGCTGATCACCAGCGTCGCCGTGCTCGATCGGCAGCGAAGGGAGATGCCGGAGCGGTCCGGTCGGGCGCTGGACCTGATCACCGCCGAACTCGACCACCTGCGACGGCTGCTCGACGACCTGCTGGCGTTGGCGCGGTCCGAGGCGGGGTTGCACCAGGACGAGCTGGAGCCGATGTCGGTGGCGGACCTGCTCACCCACACCATGGTCCGCTCGCGTCGGTCCCCGCAGCTGGTGACGATCGAGTCGGACGGCCGGGTCGAGGGGCGCAAGCTGGCGCTGGAGCGGGCGCTGGCGAATCTGATGGACAACGCCGACCGGCACGGCGGCGGCCTGGTCGGCATCACGATCCGGGTGCGCGGGCCGGTGGTCCTGATCGACGTGGACGACCGCGGCCCCGGCGTCCGGGCCGCCGATCGGAATCGGATCTTTGAACGCTTCGCGACCGCCCATCCGGGGCGGCGCTCGGCGACCGGGTCGGGAACGGGGCTGGGTCTGGCGCTGGTCGCCGAGACCGTTGCCGCGCACGGAGGGACGGTGACCTGCGGGGATCGCCCCGGCGGCGGGGCCAGATTCACCATCACGCTTCCGTGTCTCCCCGAATCGGATCCGTAACACGATCGCAAAACAGGCGACCGGATCACCTCAACATCGTTCGCGCACGCTGGAGTGCGAAGCCGTCACCTGACAGCGCGGCCGAGCCGCGCCCGACACTGCGGCCGGGCTGCGCTCCTGTCATCAGCGGCCTAGCCGCTCGTGTCATCAGCGGCGAAGACGCTCCCCGTCCCCCGTGTGTCAGCGCGGCGACGGGCCAAGCCGAACGGAGGCCCATGCCCGACCTTCTCGACCCTCCCGCGCACGAAGGAACGACGGTGCTGCGCAGGCCGCGCCTGTCCGACTCCATCCGGATGCAGCAGATCGCGAAGGATTCGCGGGTGCTCGACGTGAACTCGGCGTACGCCTACCTGTTGTGGTGCCGCGACTTCCCGAACACGTCCGCCGTCGCCGAGATCGACGGGCGGGTGGCGGGGTACGTCACCGGCTATGTGCGTCCCGAATCCCCGGACACCCTGTTCATCTGGCAGGTCGCGGTCGACGAGGCCGCCCGCGGGCGGGGTGTCGGTGTCGCGATGCTGGACCGAATCCTCGACTGGACAAGAGGATTCGGTGTCCGGTTCCTCGAAACCACCATCACGGCGGACAATCCCTCGTCGATTGCGATGTTCACCGCACTCGCCAGGCGGCGCGACACCGGCATCTATGCCCGCCCCCTGTTCGCGGCCGACCACTTCCCCGAGGGGCACGCCGCAGAAGACCTGTACACCATAGGACCGATCCACGGAGGCGGACGCCGATGACCACAGTTCTCTCGCCCGACACGACGATCTTCGACCAACGCGAATCCGAGGTTCGCAGCTATAGCCGGTCCTGGCCGACCGTGTTCACCCGGGCCAGGGGCACCTGGATCCAGGACGAGACCGGCCGCGACTACGTCGACTTTTTCGCAGGCGCAGGCGCACTCAACTACGGACACAACAACCCCGTCCTCAAACGCGCCCTCATCGACTACCTCGAATCCGACGGCATCACCCACGG
>NZ_JBHXNB010000002.1:225863-303170 GCF_042720095.1 Rhodococcus sp. NPDC058505 | reverse complement strand
TCTCCGAGGAGACGGTCGACGGCGGCGTCGAGGGCGGACAGGTGCTCGTCCACCCGCTCCACCGACCCCGCAGCCCCCGAACTCATGTTCGAAGTCTACTGCGGGGGTACGACACGTTCCGGAGCGCGACCGGCCTGCGTGACCCGGACGGAAGTCAGCTGCCCCCATTTTCATGGGCACGGAAGTCGCGGCTGGTGCACCGGGGGCACGGCACCTAGATTCGAGTCACCGAGGGCTCGGAACGCGGGGTCGAGCCCTCCATCCACTTTCTCCAGGGGGCGACATGACCGCTGCGCTGAATCACCATCTCGTCCATTCACCGTCGCACGCCGTGGCCTCGCACGGCACCCGGATGCGGCGCCGCCCGCAGTTGTCCGCCCGCGAGGTCGAGGTGTTGCTGCACTGGCTGCGCTGCGACTCCAAGAACACCGTTGCCGCCGACCTCTACCTGTCCATCGGCACCGTGAACACCCATCTCGCGCGGATCCGCACCAAGTACCGCGAGGTCGGCCGCTCCGCCCCGACGAAGGCGGCGCTGGTGGCCCGGGCCGTGCAGGACGGGCTGATCTCCCTCGACGAGCTGTGACCGGCGCCCCGTTCGGCCACCCCGGATGAGCGTCACCGCCGACCCCGGCCTCGCCGCGCGGCCCCCCGCCGATGCCGACCCGCCCGACCGGACCGGCTCCGAGGTTAACCGCCGCCCCGGAGCCGGCATCGACCGCGCCGACCCCGCCGCGCCGCGCCGCGGCACCAAACCGACGCACCGACTCGGCACCGCCGAGGACCGCATCGTGCGCACCTTCGCCCGGTTCCTTGGCGCCGCCGGGCTGCTGTTCGGCGTCCTGCTCGCCCCCGGTGCCGTCGCCCTGTCGATCGTCCCGGTCTGGTGGACGGTGACCACCGGCGCCCTCGTCCTCGTCCCGCTCCTCGCGTTGCTGCCTGCGAGCCGCGCCGCCGACACACGCTGGATCCGCCGCAGCGCGAGCGCGGCGGCGATCGGCTACCTGCTCGGACTGCTGTGGTTTCCCCTCGTCGCCGACGGGCACATCCCGCCGAACCGGGACATCTGGGTGACCACCTTCCCCGGCCTGATCACGATGGCGGCGGCACTCCGCTGGCGACCAAGGACCAGCCTGATGTACCTGGCGGCCGCGGTGAGCGCCGCCGAGGTGGTCCGCTACGTCGCCAGGGCGGGTCAGGAGCACGTGGTGCTGCCGGTCGAGATCGCGTCGACCCTGGTGTTCTGCGGCCTGTTCGTCGTCGCGACGATCGCGGCGGTCCAGACCGGACGCGCACTGGACCGGGCCGTCGAGGTGTCCGTGTCGCGCTCCGGCACCGCGGCGGCCCACGCCGCGCAGGATGTCGAACGCAGCCGCTTCCACGCCCTCATCCACGATCGGGTGATGTCCGTGCTGCTGGGTCTGGCCCGGCAGGGCGCCACCCCCGAAATGAGTGAGCAGGCGGCGATCGCCGTCGCCGAACTCGACGCGCTGCGTGACAGCACGGTGGCCGACGAGGGGCTCGACATCCACACCGCGGTCGGGCTGATCCGCGCCGCCCTCGTGAAGGTGGATGGCGATGTCCCCGTCGAGGTCGAGATCGACACTGCCGCGCTCACCGTGCCACGGCTCGCCGCGCGGGCCATCGCGTCCGCGGCCGCGGAAGCACTGCGCAACAGCGTCCGGCACGCCGACACCGCATCGCGCGCCGCGGACCGCCTCGTCGCGATCGACGCCGACCAGCACGGGGTGCGCGTCATCGTCGCCGACAACGGCTGCGGCTTCGATCCGGGTCAGGTGCCCGGATACCAACTCGGGATCACGATGAGCATCCGGGAACGCATGGCGACCGCGGACGGGTGCACCGTCGACCTCCGTTCCGCGCCAGGCGACGGCACTCAGGTCACCCTGCTGTGGTCGGCGGCGACGTGACCGCACCGACCCGGCCCGGCGCCGCGCGTGATGTCGCGGCCCGGGACATCCGCACCCTGCTGTGGATGGATCGGCCGATCGCGAAGGTCGTCGCGGTCGTGTTCTGCCTCAGCTCCGGATTGCGCGCGGTCACCTATCTCGACGACGTCGAGCAGGTGTGGCCGGTCCTGGCCGCCCTGCTGCTGGTCACCGCGGGTGCCCTCGCGATCGTCGGCGTCGCTGGCGATCCGCTGCCACTGCCGACCGCCGCGATCCTGGCCGGGCTCGGCCCGGTCGCGTGCCTGCTGGTGTTGCCACAACTGCCCGCGCACGGCTGGATCATGAGCGACATCTGGCACATGCGGCCGGTCACGGTCATCCTCTGCTTCATGTCGGTCCGCGGGCGAATGGCGCTGTCCTGCCTCGGTGCGGTGTCGACGATGCTCACCTTCACCCTGTGGGGCGCGCTGACCGGCCAGGACTGGGGTGCGGTCGCCCGGATGTCCGCGGTGATCCTGGCCCCGGTCCTGATCTCGGTGCTGGTTGCGGTCACGGTCCGGCCGATGGCCTTCACGGTGTTCACACTGCGTGAGCGGGAGAGCGACCGGGCCGCGGACGAGGCGATGACCGAGGCCGCCACCACCGAACGCGACCGGCAACTGCGCGCGCTCGACGCGTCGGCCAGGCCAGTTCTCGAGGCCGCGGCCGCTGGTACCGCGTTCGATGAGGACGCCCGACTGCGCTGCATCGTCCTCAAGGAACAACTGCGGGACACCCTGCGGGCGCCGGTGTTCGCGGACGACGAACCCCTCCGCCGGGCGACCGCGGCGGCCCGGCACCGCGGCACCAGGGTGATCCTGCTCGACGACGGCGGGCTCACCGACGACACGCTGACCGACCGGGTCCGGGTCGCGTTGGTCGACGAACTCGATGCCACCGCGGGCGGCACCCTCACCGCCCGCGCGCTGCCGCCCGGCCGCGACACCGTCGCGACGATCGTCGTCGAGGAGGGCGAGTGGGTGCGTCGGCTCGAGTTCGACGCCGCCGGTGCCGTGCGGGCGGAGGTCCGTAACGGCGACGTCCCTGACCGCGACTATCAGGCTGTCCGGACCATCGTTGACGCCTAAACTTGGGCAGCTGTCCTGCCCCCAGAATTCTCGTCTCGGCGGCCCGACGGCTAACTCCTAGAATTCTCTCAGCCATGCGTGTTCCGGTGGGACACGCCCCGACGGCGCACCACCTGAGGACATCGATGACCGCAACCCTCGCCGCCACCACCCATCGACCCGGCTCGGCCGAACACACCGCCGTTGCCCGCCCGCTCCGGAGGCCGGGTCTCTCGCCGCGGGAGGTCGAGGTGCTGGTCGCCTGGCTCCGCTGCGACTCCAAGAACACCGTTGCCGCCGAACTCTTCCTGTCCCTCGGCACCGTCAACACCCATCTTTCCCGGATCCGCGCCAAGTACGCCGCGGTGAATCGGCGCGCCACCACCAAGGCCGCGCTCGTCGCCCGCGCCATCCAGGACGAACTGATCTCGCTCGACGAGCTCTGACCCGGCTCCGGCGCAGGCCTGACCGCTCGGCACCGCCGGAAACCCTCCCGGTCCAGTTATCCGGCCGCATCGGAAGTGCGCCGCCACCGACACGACCGCCTCGATACCCGCCTCGCGGCGCTCCGGGGAGGGCGATGCGCAAGGATCGACCGATGACCGTGTCCCCCTCACGCCGACCGCTCCGGCGGACGGTCGAACTCCTCGACCGGACCCCGCGCTGGGTGTCAATCCTGCTCGGCGTCGGGTGCGCGGCGCTCGGGCTGGCGCTGCTCACCCGCCCCCTCACGTCCCTCACCCTCCTCGGGATCCTGATCGGCGCGGCCTGCGTCACCACCGGTGTCAGCGACCTGATGGCGGCGTCACGGTCAGCGACTCCGCGTACCGGCCGCGTCCTCGGTGTGGCATGGATCCTGCTCGGTATCGCGATCGTGGGGTGGCTCGGCCACACCATCGGCCTTCTCGCCCCGGTCGTCGCGGTCGCCCTGGTGTGCAGTGGCGTCACCCGGCTCGTCCGGGTCCTGCGCGGCGACGCGGATGAACGCGCCGCCACCGTGCTGTTCGGGTCGGCGGACATCGTATTCGGCGCCGTTGCCTGGTTCTGGCCGGATGTGACGCTGCTTGTCGTGTCCCTACTGTTCGGGATCCGCACGGTCGTGTTCGGGGTGACGCGGATCTGGGCGGGCGTCACCGGCCGCCCCGACCGGTCCGACGCGCCACCGGTGCGGCGGCCCGTCGCGCGCTTCGGCCGGACCGTCGCGGCCACACTCGCCTTCGCCCTCGCCATCGGTACGGCGGTGCTCGGCCATCAGATGCGCACCGGCACACCAACGGTCGACGCGTTCTACACCGCTCCTGCCAGCGTCCCCGCCGAGCCGGGGGCACTGCTGCGGGTCGAACCGTTCACCCGCGACGTGCCCGACGACGCCATCGCGTGGCGCATCCTCTACACCACCACCCGCGACGAGGGTGCGCCCGCGCTCGCCAGCGGAATCGTGATGGTAGGCAGGGGCGCACCGGCCGGCCCCCGCCCGGTGATCGCGTGGGCGCACGGCACCACCGGCTATGGCAGGCAGTGCGCGCCCAGCCTGGTGCCAGCACCATTCGAGTCCGGTGCCCTGCCCGCCGAATCCGCGCTGCTGGACCGCGGTTGGGCCCTGGTCGCCACCGACTATGTGGGGCTCGGCACCGAGGGCTCGCACCCGTACCTGATCGGGCAGGGCGAGGCCCGGTCGGTGCTCGACGCCGTCCTGGCTGCCCGACAGCTGGACGGCGTGCACCTGTCGGACCGGACCGTGGTGTGGGGGCATTCGCAGGGCGGGCACGCCGCACTCTGGACGGGGATCCTCGCGCCGAGCTACGCGCCGGATGCCGGGGTGGTCGCGGTCGCGGCGATGGCACCGGCCAGTGATCTCGTCGGTCTGGTCGGGGCGCTGCCGGGGATCACCGGCGGCAGCCTCTTCGCGTCGTATGTGCTCGCCGCCTACCCCGCCGTGTACCCGGACATCGATCCCGACAGCTATGTCCGGCCTGCCGCACGGACCCTGCTCCGGGAGATGTCGACCCGGTGCCTGTCCGAGCCCGGCGTGGTCGCATCGGCACTGACGGCGCTGTCGATGTCCGGCGACGGGCCGTACCTCCGGCAGGATCCGACGCTCGGCGCGTTCGGTCGGCGGCTCGCCGAGAACATCCCCGCCGGCCCGCTTTCCGTGCCGCTGCTGCTGGCGCAGGGCGAGACCGATCCGCTCGTCACCCCGGCCATGCAGTCCGGCTTCGTGGACGCCAAACGCCGCGAGGGATGGGAGGTCGACTACCGCACGTACCCCGATCGTGACCACATCGGACTGGTCGCCGACGACTCCGGGTTCATCCCCGAGTTGCTGGCCTGGACCGAACGGCAGTTCTGAGGCGCGCGAGGCCCCGACGTCGACCGGGCTGCGGAACCCCCTGCCAGCACCGATGTTCCGCGGATCGCGCTGTGTAACACCGGCGCGGAGGCGGGCGATCTCGATCCTGGACATTCGAGTTCCAGGTATCAGGGTCGATGCAGTCTCGATATGGGGGTGGGTTATGAGAAGGACCATTGCGGTGTTGGCGGTCGCCTTCGGACTTGTGGTGGCGGGGTGCGCCGACGGCGACGCGCCGAACGACGACGGGGCGGTGAGCGCATCACCTGCGGCAACAACCATCACCGCCTCGGCGTCGACCACTGCCCCTGCGCCGTCCGCTGCCCCGGCGCTGTCCGCTGTCGCCGAGCCACCGGTGTCGGTGGGAGCCAGCGGCGGTGCCGGCGCGGCGGGCGCGACCGAGGTGGTGAACGAACCGCCCGGTGTCGAGCAGGCGACCGAACCGCCCGGTGTCGGCCAGGAAGATGGCGGGAACGATCCGGGACAGTACGTCGACCCCAACCCGTACGACTGCGTCGGCGACATCTGCCCCAATCCCTATCCGGATGCGCCGCAACCGGATCCGAACGCCGATCCGGCGAACCCGCAGATCGTCTGGTGCGGAACGGACAAGAACGTCCACAACCGTGGCGCGACGGTGTACGACGACGGATCCTGGTCGCCGTGGACGCAGGCCTGCGCCGACGAGTTCGATGCCGTGAACGATCCGCCCAACCCGCCGGGAACGATGGGCGGCGGCGGAGCCGTGGCCGGCCCGTGCCGCCCCGACGAGGAGGGCACGATCACGCACACCCCGGACATGCGAAAGCAACAGTGCACGGGCGGCCATTGGGTCTACATCCGCTGACCGCAAGGCAATCCGCCGGGTGCGGCTGGGTTCCGCCGTCGGGGTTCGAGTAACACGGCGTCACCCTCGGCCGATTCACCAGCAGAGGTCACTGTGTGAGATGCAGCCGAAGGAGCGAGGATGAAGCAGAAGATGATTCGCGCCGCCATCGCAGGCGCCGCGGCGATCGGAATCGCCACCGGCGGGGTTGTCGCCGCCGCTCCCGCGCAGGCAGCGCCGGTGGGCCCCGTCGATCTCGATCTGACCGGCGGGGTCTACTGCGCGTTCGGACGGCCTGGCGATCCGTGGGTGGACTCGTGGTACATGGTCCGGTGGATGGAGGTCACCGCGCACGGCCGGGACTGGCCCAACGTGACCCTTCAGGAGTTCAACGGCGCCCAGCAGTTCACCCCGATGCTGAAGCAGGGCGAGAAGCTGCGGATCGAGACGAAGTGGTTCGGCTGCTTCCCCAGCTCCATTTCCGGCTACACCATCTCGAGTGATGTCGATCCGCTGCAGAACAACATCGGGTGGTGGGCGAACGTGGAGCGGCGGGGCGACGGGCCCGGCAGCGGCAGCTAGGAATCGGCTCCGGCCACGGACCCGACCTGGAGGATCCGCAGGAACGAGCTGCGGGTGGCCCGCGATGTTGTTACCGGTCCGTAGCAGAATGGACCTGACAACATGACGAGCTTTTCAGGTTTGGAGATGACTGTGCAGCTGATCGGAGTGATCGGTGGCGGCACCATGGGTGCCGGAATCGCCGAGGTGTGCGCGAAGGCCGGGAGCGACGTCCTGGTCCTCGAGACCAAGCAGGAGTTCGCGGACGCCGCCACCGCGCGGATCGCGTCGTCGATCTCCCGCGGCGTCGCCAAGGGCAAGATCAGCCAGGAAGAGGCCGATGCGGCCATCGCGCGGGTCCGGGTCACCCTCGACATTGAGGAGTTCGCGGACCGCGACCTGGTCATCGAGGCAGCCCCGGAGATCGAGGCGCTGAAGTACGAGATCTTCGGCAAGCTCGACCGGATCGTCAAGCCGTCCGGCATCCTCGCCACCAACACCTCCTCGATCCCGGTGATCAAGGTTGCCGGCGCAACGCAGCGCCCCGCGCAGGTGGTCGGCGTGCACTTCTTCAACCCGGTGCCGGTGATGCCGCTGGTGGAGATCATCTCCACCCTGGTCACCTCCCCGGAGACCGCGGCCGCGGTCACCGACTACGCCAAGAACACGCTGCGCAAGACCACGGTGCAGGCCGGTGACCGGTCCGGGTTCATCGTCAACGCGCTGCTCATCCCGTACCTGTGCCAGGCGGTGCGGATGCTCGAGTCGGGTTACGCCTCGGCCGAGGACATCGACGCCGCGATGAAGGGCGGCTGCGGCTACCCGATGGGCCCGCTGACGCTGCTCGACACCGTCGGCCTCGACATCGCGCTTGCCGCGGCGGAGTCGCTGTACGCCGAGTTCGCCGAGCCGCACTACGCCCCGCCTGCCCTGCTGCGCCGCATGGTCGATGCGGGCCGTCTCGGCAAGAAGACCGGCCGTGGCTTCTACGACTACCAGTAGTCAGCTCCGCTGACCGTGCGTGATTTTCACCCCGACCGGGGTGAAAATCACGCACGGGCGGCGCAGCCGCGGGGGGTCAGCTGAGCGAGGCGAGGGCGGCACCTACGGTGAGGACCGCGCCGAGACCGCCGATGATCGTGCCAGCACCGGACACGATCGGCTGGATCTGCTTGATGAGGGCGATGTCATCCTCGGACGATCCGGCGCGGGTTGCACGTGCGACTGCCATTGAACTTCTCCTTGAGATGGGTGAGTGGGCGAGCGGGATGTATGTAACCGGACCGCACCGCCCGATTCGGTGTGCCGACGCCTGATCCCACCCGTCGTCGCAGGCAGCGGTTTTGAATCCGGGTGAGGTCAATGTCGCGGCGTACCGTCACTACCCATGACGGTCCCGCTGAGGACGCGCACCGGGCGGGCGGTGATCCTCGCGACGGTGCTGGGCTCGTCGGTGGCGATGCTCGACGCGACGGTGGTGAACCTCGCCCTCCCCCGGATCGGCGAGGATCTCGGCGCCTCCGTCGCCGACCTGCAGTGGGTGGTCAGCGGATACACCCTGACCCTGGCGTCGCTGATCCTGCTGGCAGGTGCCCTCGGTGACCGGCTCGGTCGACGCCGGGTCTTCGTCTGGGGAACGGTCTGGTTCACCGCGGCGTCGGTGGTGTGCGCCCTCGCCCCGACCATCGAACTGCTGGTCGCGGCGCGGATCGTGCAGGGGGTCGGCGCGGCGCTGCTCACCCCGGGCAGCCTCGCGCTGCTGTCCGGGGCGATCGCACCCGACGACCGCGGCACCGCGATCGGGTTGTGGTCGGGGCTCGGTGGTGTCGCGTCGGCGGCCGGTCCACTGCTCGGCGGATGGCTGGTCGAGGTCGCGTCGTGGCGGGCGGTGTTCTGGCTGAACGTCCCCCTCGCCGCGGCGGTGGTGTGGGTGTCCGTACGGCACGTCCCCGAGAGCCGCGACCCCGACCCGTCCGAACGACTCGACCTTCCCGGTGCCGCGCTGGGCGTCCTCGCGCTCGTCTTCCTCACCTACGGCCTGATCGCCGGGCAGGCCGCCCCGCTGATCGTCGGCGGTGCCGCGTTCGCCGCGTTCGTTGCCGCGGAACTGCGCGGCTCCGAGCCGCTGGTCCCGCCGTCCCTGTTCCGATCCCGGGTGTTCACCGCAGCGAACCTCGTCACGCTGACGGTGTATGCCGCGCTGGGCGGGGTGTTCTTCCTGCTCGTCCTGCAGCTGCAGATCGTCGTCGGCTACTCGCCGATCGCGGCTGGGCTCGCGACGCTGCCGATCACCGTCCTGATGCTGGCGTTGTCCGCTCGGACCGGCCGCTGGGCGCAGCACCATGGTCCGCGGCTGCCGATGACAGTCGGTCCCCTCATCGGTGCGGCCGGGCTCGTGCTGATGCTCCGAATCGGCCCCGACGCTTCGTATCTCGCCGACGTCCTGCCCGCGGTCACGGTGTTCGGGCTCGGATTGTCCACGCTGGTGGCGCCGCTCACCGGTGCGGTGCTGAACTCGGTGCCCACCGAACGCTCCGGGATCGCGTCGGGAGTCAACAACGCCGTCGCCCGCACCGCGCAATTGCTCGCCGTTGCGGCACTTCCCGGGCTCGCGGGGATCACCGGCACCACCGATGTGCGGGCGTTCTCGAACGGATTCGGGGTTGCGATGCTGGCCTGCGCGGGGCTGATGCTGGCGGGAGCCGTCCTGGCAGCGGTGCTCCTGCCGCGGCAGGGCACCGTCGTGACGGCACCCGATTCGATCGAGTGCCGCCCGCACTGCGACGTCGCGGCACCGACCCTCGACCCGCGGCGGCCCGAAACCGACCGGCCGTGACGACGCCTGAGCCGCGACTGCCCCTTTCCAAACCGGCCGCGGGCTGGAAACGTGGACGGTGGTGCGCGCCCGGCGTTCGTGCGGGCGGGCCAGCCGGACCGAATTTCCACCGCGAAAGGACGTCGCCGATGCCCACACGTTCCCGCTACCCGGAGGGCGTCCCGTGCTGGGTCGACCTGTCCGCCGCCGACCCGGCCACCGCGAAGCACTTCTACACCGGACTGCTGGGGTGGGAGTTCGAGGACATGCCCAATCCCGGCGGCGGTGTCTATTCGATGGCCCACCTGCGCGGCCACACCGTCGGTGCGATCGGCGGGCACCCACCCGGCGTCCCGGACGGCACGCCATCGCACTGGAACACCTACCTCGCCGCCGGGGATGTCGCCGCGGCGACCGCGAGGGCCGTCAGCGCAGGCGGGCAGGTCCTGATGGGGCCCGACGACGTCGGGGACGCGGGCCGAATGGCGTTCCTGACGGATCCGACCGGGGCGGTGATCGGCCTGTGGGAGTCCGGGCAGCACCTCGGCGCCACGCTGGACAAGGAGTCGGGGACGCTCGTCTGGTCCGAGCTGGTCACCCCCGAACCGGAGACCGCGCTCGCCTTCTACGGCAGCGTGGTGGGGATGACGCACACCGCGACGCCGATGCCGGGCGGGTCGTACCTCGTGTTGCACGCCGGCGGCGAGGACATCGGTGGGTGCACACGACCGAGCCTGGCGCAGGCCCCCGCGCACTGGCAGGTCTACTTCGCCGTCGACGACCCGGATATCGCTGCCGAAACAGCCTCCACCGCAGGCGGATCGGTGCTCGTCGCACCGTTCGACGTCGCCGGCGCTGGTCGCATCGCCGTGCTCGCTGATCCGACCGGCGGGGTGTTCAGCGTCCTACGACCCGACCCCACCCAACGGTAGGGCGGCCGTGGCACTGGAGTGGCTCGCGCTGCTGCGGCGAGCCCACCACGAGTTCTCCACCCGCATCACCGCGGTCACCGAGTGGTCCGTCCCGACCCCCGACACCGACTGGGACGTCACCGATCTGGTCCGGCATGTCGTCACCGAACAGCAGTGGGTGCCGCCACTTCTCGGGGGTCTGACCGTCGAGCAGGCGGAGTCCCGGATTCGGCCGCTCGGCGAGGACCTGCGCCGAGAATGGCAACTGCACTCCGGGTTGGCGATCGCCGCGTGGAACGCGGCACCACCGGCCGCGCCCGTGCACCTGTCCTACGCGACGGCGACGGTGGAGCACTATCTGCGCGAACAGGTTTCCGACATCACCATCCACGCGTGGGATCTGGCCCGCGCGGTCGGCGCCGATGAGGAACTGGATCCGGGTCTCGTCGCCGCGGTGTGGGATGTCCTCGACGAGCAGCGGGACCTGCTCGCCGCCAGCGGTCTGTTCGCGACACCGGTGCCGATACCGGCGGACGCGTCGCCCCAGGACCGGCTTCTCGCGTTGACCGGCCGCGACCCGCGGCCCTCCGCGACCGGGCGCACTTCGGGAGGTATGCGATGACAAGCGAACCCGACATCAAACCCCGCAGCAGGGACGTGACCGACGGCTTGGAGAAGACCGCGGCGCGCGGGATGCTCCGGGCCGTCGGCATGGGCGACGACGACTGGGGCAAGTCGCAGATCGGTGTCGCGTCGTCGTGGAACGAGATCACCCCGTGCAACCTGTCCCTGGACCGGCTGGCGCAGGCCGTCAAGGACGGGGTGCACGCCGCGGGCGGGTATCCCCTCGAGTTCGGCACCATCTCGGTCTCCGACGGCATCTCGATGGGCCACGAGGGCATGCACTTCTCGTTGGTGTCCCGGGAGGTGATCGCGGACAGCGTCGAAACCGTCATGGAGGCGGAGCGTCTCGACGGGTCGGTGCTGCTTGCGGGGTGCGACAAGTCGCTGCCCGGGATGCTGATGGCCGCCGCGCGACTGAACCTGGCGTCGGTGTTCCTGTATGCCGGGTCGATCCTGCCGGGGACCGCGACCCTCTCCGACGGCACCGAGAAGGACGTCACGATCATCGACGCGTTCGAGGCGGTCGGGGCGTGTGTGCGCGGGCTGATGAGCCGCGCGGACGTCGATGCGATCGAGCGGGCAATCTGCCCCGGCGAGGGCGCGTGCGGCGGCATGTACACCGCAAACACGATGGCGAGTGCCGCGGAGGCGCTTGGCATGTCGCTCCCCGGTTCGGCGTCCCCGCCCGCCACCGACCGCAGGCGGGACGGCTACGCCCGCCGCAGCGGGCAGGCGGTGGTCGAGCTGCTGCGCCGCGGCATCACGCCGTCGGACATCCTGACCGCGGAGGCGTTCGAGAACGCGATTGCGGTGGTGATGGCGTTCGGCGGTTCCACGAATGCGGTGCTGCACCTGCTCGCCATCGCGAACGAGGCCGGGGTTCCGCTGACCCTGGACGACTTCACGCGGGTCGGTGCGCGGGTCCCACACCTGGCGGACGTCAAGCCGTTCGGGGCGTACGTGATGAAGGACATCGACCGCATCGGCGGCGTCCCGGTCGTCATGAAGGCCCTGCTCGACGCCGGGCTGCTGCACGGCGACTGCCTGACGGTGACCGGCCGCACTGTCGCCGAGAACCTCGCCGACATCGCCCCGCCCGATCCCGACGGCAAGGTGCTGCGGTCGATGAGCACGCCGATTCACCCGACCGGTGGCATCACGATCCTGTCCGGGTCGTTGGCGCCGGGCGGGGCGGTGGTCAAATCCGCCGGCTTCGAATCCGACGTCTTCACCGGTACCGCACGGGTTTTCGACCGCGAACGGGCGGCGCTCGACGCCCTCGAGGACGGCACGATCACCGCGGGCGACGCGGTCGTGATCCGCTACGAGGGGCCGAAGGGCGGACCGGGGATGCGGGAGATGCTCGCGATCACCGCCGCGATCAAGGGCGCCGGGCTCGGCAAGGACGTGCTGCTGCTGACCGACGGGCGGTTCTCCGGCGGCACCACCGGGCTCTGCGTCGGTCATGTCGCGCCCGAGGCGGTGGACGGCGGACCGATCGCCTTCGTCCGGGACGGCGACACGATCCGTCTCGACGTCGCGACCGGCCGCCTTGACGTGCTGATCGACGAATCCGAGTTGACGCGGCGCGCACACGGTTGGGAACCGCTGCCGCCCCGGTATACCCGAGGGGTACTGGCCAAGTACGCGAAGCTCGTCGGGTCGGCGTCGAACGGAGCGGTGTGTGGCTGAGCGGTCGAGCGAACGGCGGCAGGCCCTCGAGTTCGCGATGATCCAGGCCGAGGTGGAGCGCAATCTGCTCGGCGGGGAGATCAAGTACACCCGCGACCAGGTCGCCGAGCTCGCCGGGATCCCCTTGGAGAGAGCGCAACGCCTGTGGGTGGCAATGGGATTCGCGCACGCCACCAATCCGGATGTGCCGATGTTCACCGATGCCGACGTCGCTGCGCTGCAGTCGATCACCTCCCTCGTCGACCGGGGCATCATCGATCCGGATTTGGAGGTACCGGTGACGCGCGCGCTCGGCCAGTCGTTCGCACGACTCGCGGAGTGGCAGCTCGGCCTGCTCAACGGGCACATCGTCGCGCGGATCCGCGACCACGAACCCGAGGAAGTCGTCGACGTGCACGCGGTGGCGGCGGAGGCAACCCTCGTCGCGGAGCAGATGCTGCCGACCCTGGAGGCGCTGCAGTCGTACGCGTGGCGTCGGCACCTCGCGTCCCACGCGGCACGGTTCCTCGACAGTCGACGTGAGGACATCGACACCCGGACGCTGACGATCGGATTCGCGGACATGGTCGGCTACACGAGCCTGACCCGGCGCCTCGACATCACCGAACTGACCGATCTGCTCGAGTTCTTCGAATCCACCGTCACGAACGTGATCGGTCAGAACCGCGGCTGGGTGATCAAGAACGTCGGTGACGAGGTGCTGTTCGCGGTCGAGGATCCCGCCGACGGTGCGCGGATTGCGTTGGCACTGCAGGACGCGGCGTCGAGCACCGAGGAACTGCCGAGCCTGCGGGTCGGCCTCGCGCGCGGCGAGGTGCTGGTGCGCTTCGGCGACGTGCACGGGTCGGTCGTGAACATCGCCGCCCGGCTCACCAGCGCCGCGCGCCCGGGAACGGTGCTCGTCGACGAGAGGATGGCCGAGGCCCTCGGCGCGGCCGACGACGTCCAGCTGCGGTCGCTGCGGACCCTCCGGGTCCGCGGCTACAACCGACTGCGGGCGTACGCGCTGCGCCGGTGACCTCGCCGCGGGCCCTACGTGCCGAGCGACTCCAGCGCGGTCCGCGCCTCCTCGAGCTGCCTGCTCAGTTCCTCGACCCGCTTGGCCGCGGCATCCCGTGCTGCGGTGATCACCGACTCGACGGCGTCCTGCGCGGTCGGGTCACCGAGCTCGCGAACGGCCCGCTCGACCGCGTCGGCGGCGACCGGCGCCGCCTTCCCCGGCCGCTTCGCGCCGTGCGTGACCGTGACCGTCCATTCGCCGCCCGCCGCGGCGTGCAGCGTCACGCTGACGCCAGCCGGTTCCTTCGCCCGCCGGGGCCGCTTGGGTGCAGGCGTGGGCGATGAGGCCTGCGGGACATCGGTATTCGGTGCGGTCACGGCAGCCTTCGCGGTCGTCGGGGCGGGCGGGGTGGAGGTGCGTGGTGGTGCCGAGGGTGTCGGTGCGCCAGCGGCCGACCGGTCCAAGGCGGATCGCGCGGACGCCGACCGGGTTCGGCCCGGCGCCGCCGCCGGCTTCGGAGCCGCCTTGGCCGCCTGCTTCGCTGGCGCCCGGGTCAGGCGCAATTCGTCTGCCTCGAACGGCAGTTCGTCGTTCACACCCTTCGGCCGGATCAGCACGGTGGTGCCGTCGACGGACACCACCTTCGCGGAGCAGCCCGCGGCAAGGCCGAGGCTCGGGGTCGCCTCGTTGAGGTAGACGGTGGCGCGTTTACCGGCGGACACCGCCGCGGCCAGGTCGGTCAGATCCTGCCCGGTGAGGTGATCACCGGGCCGTGTGCGAGGGGCCATCCGCGATCAGATGGGCCGGAAGCCCGCGCCGACACCGCCGTGCGCGTTCAGGTCGGCCAGGACGGCATCGATATCGGTTCCGAGTTCGGGGCCGAGACATGCGACCCCCACGTAGGCGTTCACCATGCCGACCAATGTAGTACCGCGCACGACCGGGCTTCCCGAGTCACCCTCGATGACGCACATCTGCGTCCAGGTCTCGTTGCTCGCCAGCAGATCCCCCCACACGACGCCGCAGGTGTTGCCGGTCCGCAAACCCTGCTTGCACACCACATCCGGGAAGGCCGCTGGCGCACCGACGGTCGTGATCGTCACGTTCCCCACCCGATTGACGGGTGCGACCTTGGCCGGGTCGAACTCGATGACCGCGTAGTCGAGTGACCTGTTCTTCCCGACGATCCGGCCGACCGTTCCCGCGTCCTGACGGTGCTCCGGCACGATGGAATACCCGGGTTCACCACAATGGCCGGCCGTGATGCCGACCAGACGGTCCGCGCTGTCGCGTCCGATCGCCGTGAGCGTGCACAGCGCCTCGTCCCCGACGATGATCCCCGATCCGCCGCCCAGCGGCGCCGGTGATGCCGCGGCCGAGACGCCGACACCGAGGAATCCGAACAGCGCCGCCACCATCGCGAACAGGACTGCACACTTCTTGGCCATCGTCCGACCCTCCGGGAGATACACCGGCACCGGGCCTGACGCCCGGTCCGTAGGAAGACGAGCACCCACCAGTGTGCGCGCACCCGCCGGGACTCGCAGTGGAACGCGAGGATTTCGGGGCGTTCGGACGTCAGCCGAGGACGGTGAGCACCAGCAGCGCGATGTTGAGGGCAACGATCACCGCGGTTGCCGACCAGGCCGCGATCACGGTTCCGCGGCGGTTGACGTGGTCACCCATCAGGGCGCGTTCGGAGGTCATCCGCACCAGAGGGATCAGTGCGAACGGGATGCAGAAGCTGAGCACGACCTGACTGATCACCAGGGACGTCGTCGGGTCGGCGCCGATCGCGAGGATGACGAGCGCGGGAATCAGGACCAGGATCCGGCGCAGCAGCATCGGGATCCGGTAGTGCAGCAGCCCGGCCATGATCTCGGCGCCCGCGGCGCAGCCGACCGAGGTGGACGCCAGGCCGGACGCGAGCAGCCCGATCGCGAACACCACCGCCACCGTCGGTCCGAGCGCGGAGGTGATCGCGGCGTGGGCGCCCTCGATGGTGTCGGTGCCCTCGACGCCGCGCAGCGCCGACGCGGCCAGCAGCAGCATCGCGATGTTGACGGTGCCCGCGACGACGAGGGCCGCCCCGACATCCAGCTTGGTGGCCTTCAGCAGGCGCGGCAACAGCGCGGGCCGGATCCCGCGCCCGTGCCGGTCCCTGGCGAGCGCGGAGTGGACGTAGATCGCATGCGGCATCACGGTTGCGCCAAGCATGCTCGCCGCGAGCAGCACCGTTTCGGCCCCGTCGAACCGGGGCGCGAGGCCGCCGAGCGCCTCGCGCGGGGACACGTCGGTGAAGGCGAGACCGCTGACGAAGCCGAGGGTGATGATCGCGAGCAGGCCGATGACGACGAACTCGAAGGTCCGCTGGCCGCGGGCCTGGGTCGCGAGGATGGCCATCGACACGGCGCCGGTGATCAGTCCGCCGAGCCACAGCGGCAGCCCGAACAGCAGGTGCAGGGCGATCGCGCCGCCGATCACCTCGGCGAGGTCCGTCGCGACCGCGGCGAGCTCGGCCTGCACCCAGAACGCCTTGCGTTGGGTCGGCCGGAGCCGGTCGCCGAGCAGCTCGGGGAGCGACCGGCCGGTGACCAGCCCGAGCTTCGCGGACAGGTACTGCACGAGCACGGCCATCGCGTTGGCGAGCACCAGCACCCACACGAGCAGGTAGCCGTACTTGGCGCCTGCGGTGAGATTCGCGGCAACGTTGCCGGGGTCCACGTAGGCGATCGCGGCGACGAAGGCCGGTCCGGCCAGCGCGATCAGCCGGCCGAGGCCCGCCCATCTCCTGGTCGACGGTCCGCTCGGTTCGAGGGTGCGCACGCTCACCGCGACTGGTCTCCCGCCCACATCGGCAACTATTCGCCTCACCATATCAAGAAGTTCGGGTCTCCAAACTTTCAGGCATCCGCGGCCGCGGCACCGGCATGCGACTGGCCGCCGCCGGGTGGGCCGTGGTGCGGATATGGGAGCATGACGGCGTGGCCGCGGCCGCCGACCGGTGCGGACGCGGCGCTGCGGCCGGGTCAGTAGTGCGCGGGTTCCCGTCCCGACGTGCCGAGCCCGACCCGCCGCACGACAACGGCAGCGACCGGGGTCAGCGCGACCGCGAACGCGAGGGCGATGCAGGAGCCGAACACCAGGCCCGCGGCGACATCGTGTGGATAGTGCACGCCGCTGACGACCCGGGACAGCCCGACGATCACCGCGGTGACCGCGGCGAGGGCCGCCATCCACATTCGCCGGGCCGCGTACCCGGCGAGGACCACCGCCGTTGCCAGGGCCGCCGAGATTCCGGAATGGTTGCTCGGGAACGACCAGTCGCCGAGCGGAGGGCACTCGGACAGGGCGTGCACCCCGGGCAGGGCGGTGCAGGGACGCTCCTCGGTGACGACCGCCTTGACGGCGAGGGTGGCGAGCGCCGAACCGGCGGCCCCCGCCCCGGCCGCCAACCCGACCGCGAGGGTGTGCGTGTCGCCGCGCCCCCACCACAGGGACAGCGCGAGCATTCCGGCGAGGGCGAACAATCCCGCCTCCGCGACCAGGTCGCTGACGGTGCCCGCGCCCGCGGGCCAGGCCGCGGTGACGGAGTCGACGCTGCGGTACAGCGACGTCGACCAGCCGATGACCGGGTTGGCCTCCATGTCGGCGGGTCCGAACACCGCGAGGATGCCCGCCGCGACGATCAGCGCGGCCAGGCCGAGCGGCCAGTGCCTGGGGAGGAATCGGGTTCGCACCCGGCGGAATGTACGCGGCGAAACTGGTAGGAAACTGAGAGGGCCCGCCGCCGCAACCCCCTGCCGGTGAACACCGGGAAAACGGGCGGCGCCGCGCCATTGACGTCTAGGGTCATCTGGACTCTTTCGTCCCGGCGCATCCGAGGTGGCCCGTGTCCTTCCCAACGTCCAACGTTTCCCGCCGTGCGTTTCTGGTCGGCCTGTCCGCGCTCGGTGGCGGCGCGCTGCTGCCCACCGCCGCGCACGCGGCGCCGCTGCTGCGTCAGGCCCCGGACACCGGCGCGGGCCTGATCCGCAATCCGGAGTTCGGCAACGGGGTGATGGCCGGGGTGCCGCGCACCGACGGCGCGACGCTGTGGACGCGGGTCGGTGCTGGCAGCGCGGGCACCGGCAGCATCGGCACCGGCAGCGCGGGCACCGGCAGCATCGGCGGCCGTGCGGCGGACGGCGAACTGGCGGTGATCGTCTCGTCGCGTGAGGACCTGACCTCGCCGACCATCGCCGAGCGGGTACCGGTACGCGGGGATGCCGACGGCACAGTCCATTTCGACGTGACCGGCCTCGCGCCGGGCGAAACCTGGTACTACCAGTTCCGCGGCGACGGCGGCGAGTCACCGGTCGGCCGGTTCCGGACCCTGCGGCCCGCCGACTCCAACGAACCGGCCCGGATCGGCTGGTTCACCTGCCAGGGCTTCGAGGAGGGCTACTACGCGGCGCACCGACATCTGGCCGCGGAGGACCTCGACTTCGTCGTGTGCCTCGGGGACTACGTGTACGAGTTCACCAAGCCGGGCGTCCGCGGGGTCGCAACCAATGCGTTCCCCCAGACCATCGACGGCATGCGGGACAAGTACCGCCAGTACCGCACCGACGCCGACCTGCGGCTGATGCACAGCAGCCACGCGTTCGTCCCGCTCTGGGACGACCACGAGTTCCGCAACAACTACAGCACGGACGGCTGGACGTTCCCGGTCGTCTCGGACATCGACGGCGCGATCGGCTTCCAGCAGAAGAAGCAGTGGGCGTGGCAGTCGTGGTTCGAGCACATGCCGGTGCCGCGGTTCGCCGGCGACCCGACCCGCACCTACCGCTCGTTGCGGGTGGGCCGGACGGTGGAACTCTTCGCGCCGGACACCCGCCAGTACCGGGACCGGCAGGCCTGCGACGACGCCGAGTTCGCCGTCTGCACCGAGGCCGACGCGCCGGGACGGAGCATGCTCGGGGCAGCCCAGAAGCAGTGGCTGCTCGACGGGCTCACCACCTCCGACGCGCGATGGAAGGTGGTCGCGAACGCCAACATGATGATGGGCATGGCGGTGGCCGACGACGGTGCCCGCGCCTACATGGACACCTGGGACGGCTACGGCGCCGAACGCGCCGAGATCCTCTCCACCGCAGCACAATCGGTCGACAACCTGGTCCTGGTGACCGGCGACGACCACGACGGCTGGGCGGGCGAGCTGTGGGACACCGGGTTCGCGCCGGGCACCGCGACCGGCGCGCAGGTCAATGCCCCCGGCACGCGGCGCGCCGGGGTCGAGTTCGTCGTCCCGTCGGTCACCTCCGCCAACACCGGGGACGGCGGCGCGACCGGAAGCAGCGACGTCGGCGGGGCGCGCGCCGAGGAGGCCGCCCGCCGGGCGAGGAACCCGCACCTCGCGCACGCCGACATGGTGTCCCACGGGTACGGGGTGCTCGAGGTCGACGCGGGCGAGGCGCGGTTCGCGTTCCGTGCGGTCGACAAGCTCGATCGGGGCGCAGCCGTTGCGACGTCGAAGGAGTTGCGGGTCGCGGCCGGGGACGCGCGGCTCGGGTAGCCGGCGCGGGCGCGCTACTCGCAGGCGATGCCGTCGCCGTCGCGGTCGAGTCGGCCGCTGTACCCCGGCTCCCCGACGCGGATCGGCGCGGCGCCTGCCGCGCGCACCTCCCCGCAGTTCGCGTAGCTGACGGTGGCGCCCGCATCGGGCCGGGCCGGGGCGGGAGCGGCGCCGACCAGCGGGACCGGTGCCGGCGCGGCAGGCGCGGGGGCGGGTGCCACCGGCGGGCGGTCATCACCCCCGGCCGCGGCCGCGGGAGCCACCTGGGGCTGCGCCGCACCGCAATCCGCGAGCACCCGGGCCATCGCGTCCCGTTCGGCGGTGGTCACCCACAGCCCGTAGGCGGCCTTCACCTCGATCTGCCGCGCGACATACGTGCACCGATACTCCCGATTCGGCGGCAGCCAGGTCGCGGCGTCACCGTCACCCTTGCGCTGATTGGTCGGCCCGTCGACGGCCTGCAGGTTGCGGGGGTCATTCGCGAGGTTCCGCAGGGTCGGCGCGTCGAGCTGCTGGGCGCCCTTCTGCCAGGCGTCGGACAGCGCGACGACATGGTCGATCTGGACGGCGGACGAGGTGTCCGATCCGCGGGTGAACGGGATCGTGGTTGCCGTGTACCGGTCCGGCAGCACCCCGGTCAGGACCACGCACCCGCGAGTACCCGGCTTCAGTTCGACCTCGATGAGGTCGCGGCGCAGGATGTCGTTGCGGGTGTCGCAGCCGTTATGTCCGCCCGCGACGCTCACGTCGTCGGACCAGGCCTGCCCGAACAGGTCCCGCTCGTACCCGGTCTTGGGTGCGCGTCCCTTGACCGCGAGCGTGTCGAGCAGCGCGAGCGCGGCCACGGCGTCACCGCTGCCTCCCGATCCCGGCCCGGCGGCCGCGGCAGCGGATGTCGCAGGCGCCGTCGTCGTCGTGGTCGGTGCGGCGGTGGGCGTCGTCGGGCGGGTCACCGCGGTGGTGGAGTCGAGGGCGGCGGTGGTCGCGGTCATCGTCGGCGACTCAGACGCACCGCAGCCGGTGAGGCCGACGACGGCGACCAGTCCGGCCGCCCAGGCGATGTCGCAGCGGATACGTCGGGGTCTGGGGAGAGCGGTCACCTCCCATGCCTACCAGTGGTGCCGGCGAGCCCCGGCACCACGGGCACCCGAATCATCCGCTCGACCGACACCCGGCTCCCTCGCCCCGAACCCACCTGTGCACAGTGCGGGTGCCGCACGCACAGCGGGGTTGTCCGCTCAGTTTCCCTGCGAACGCACGAAAACCCCTGCGCACAGGGGTTTTCGTGGGACGACTGTTGCGGCGGACCCGCCTTCGGGGTCAGCCCCAGCGGGACTGGCCGCCGTCGAGCGGCATGGTGGAGCCGGTGAGGTAGCGCGAGTCCTCTGAGCAGAGGAAGACGACGGCCCGGCCGATGTCGGCCTCGGGGTCGCCGACCCGGCCGAGCGGGATGCCCGCGACGAACGCGGCCGCCTCTTCCGGGTTCTTCTCCATCCACCATTCCAACGCGGGCGTCACGGCGTGCGGGGCAACATTGTTCACCCGGATGCCGTCGCGGCCCCACTCGGCGGCGGCGGCCCGGGTGAGCACCCGGGTGCCCTCCTTGATCGCGCCGTACACGCCGTAGTTGCTGGCATCCCAGCGCACCGCCGCCGAGGTGACCATGTTGATCACCGAGCCGCCGCCACGCGCGACCATGTGCGGATGGCAGGCGCGCATGAACCGCAGGGTCGCGAGCGGCCCGGACGCGAACGCCTTCTCGAACTTCTCGTCGACGACGTCGAGGAGGGGGCCGGGCTTGGAGTCGTTGGCGTTGTTGACCAGGATGTCCACCGCACCGAGGTCCGCGACGGTCGTCGCGACGGCGGCGACGATGTCCTCGGCGACCGAGACGTCACAGCGCACCGGGACCGCCCGCCCGCCGAGTGCCTCGATCTCCGCCACGGTGTTGTGCAGCTTGGACTCGGTGCGCCCGGTGACCGCGATGGCCGCACCCTCCTTCGCCAGGGCGAGCGAGATGCCCCGGCCGATGCCCTGCCCGGCACCGGTGACGATGGCCACCTTCCCGTCCAGAATTCCCATTGCTCTTCGTCTCCGATCGTGTACGGCGTCAGCCGATTTCGGGGTGGGTGGCGAGGTAGCGCGCCGGGTACTCGCCGCCGCCGTGGACGGCGATGTCGGCGCCGTTGACGTACGACGACAGCGACCCGGCCAGGAACAGGCAGGCGCCCGCGATGTCGGACGGCACGGCCATCCGGCCGATCGGCAGGGTCCGGGTCACCGCGGCGCCGCCATCCTCCCCGTACACCGAGGCCGCGGCCTCGGTGCGGATCAGGCCGGTGGTGATGTGGTTGACCCGTACCTTCGGCGCCCATTCCAGCGCGAGGGCCTTCGTGAGCATCAGCAGTCCGGCCTTGGCCGCGGAGTAGGCGGCGGTGCCGGGCTGCGGGTCGTGCGCGGACACCGATCCGATGTTGACGATCGCGCCGCCCGCCTCCTGCTGCATGATCGCGTTCGCGGCCTGCGCAACGTAGAAGGGGCCCAGCAGGTTCAGTGCGACAATCTTGTCGACGAACCGGGTGGACACGGTCGCGGCATCCGCGTCCGGGGAGCCGCCCGCGTTGTTGATCAGCACGTCCAGGCCACCCATCGCGGCGGCGGCCGTGCCAACCATCTCCTTGACCGCGTCGGCGTCACGGACGTCGACGGACAGGAAATGCGCTCGGCGTCCGCCACTCTCGATCGGGGACTCGGATTCGCTGCGTGCGCAGACGGTGACCTCGGCCCCGGCGGCGAGGAAGGTCTCGGCGGTGACCCGACCGATGCCCTTGGTGCCGCCGGTGATCAGGATCTTCTTGCCGGTGAAATCGGCGGGGTTGTGCACTGCCATGTCACCATCCTCCGAATTCGGCGTGGGCGCCGGTGACCGCGCCGCCGACCTCGAAGTCGACACCGTCGCCTGCCCGCCAGGCACGCACCACCAGGGTGTCGCCGGGGAAGGCGGGGGCAGCGAAGCGTCCGGACAGCCCGGTCAGGTCGGCCGGGTGCACACCGAGTTCCTTGGCCAGCGGCAGGGTTCCGGCGGCGAGGGTGCACAGTCCGTGCATGATCGGCCGGGGCTGCCCGATCACCGCGGCGGCCGCCGGGTCGATGTGGATGTGGTGCATGTCGCCGAGCAACCGGTACAGGGCCGTCTGGTTGGCGGCGGTCACCAGGTCAACGGTGAGGTTCGGATCACCCTGCGGTCCGGCCGGCTTGGACGGGCCCCGTTCGCCGCCGAATCCTCCTGCGCCGGGAGCGAACAGCGACCAGGTGGCGACGAAGTACTCGCTCTCGACGACCACCTCGAACACCGCGGCGGCACCCTTGTCCCAGACCTCACCGACGCGGGCGGACAGCGTCACCTCGCCCGAGCGGGGCAGCGGCTTGCGGACGGTCAGTTCCTGCGATCCGTGCAACGCCGTCTTGGTGTCGAACGCACCCCGCGAGCCGAGCTCGTCGGGTGCCCACTGGGCGAGGGTCAGGGCGAACGTCGGCAGCACCCGCAGCCGGTCCTCCATCACGAGGTCCAGGTCGGTGGCCTTCGCACCGACGGCGAGCGCGTAGAGGATCGCGTCGCGCTCGTCGTAGCTCACCGTGCGGGTGCCGAGATCGACACCCTTCCAGGCACCGGCCGGCTTCTGCTCCACTGCCGTCATTCTCCTGTAGTCCTTCCGAGTGTTCTGTCAGGCCACGCCGAGAATAAGGCCCGACGTGGGAACCGCGGTTCCCGCCGTGACGATCATGTTCTCGACGCTGCCCGGCTGGTTGGTGGAGGTGCCGCGCAGGACACGGACGGCCTCGGCGATGCCGTTGACGCCGTGCAGGTACGCCTCACCGATCTGGCCGCCGTGCGTGTTCGACGGCAGCCGGCCACCGATCTCCAGGTTGCCCTCGCGGATGAAGTCCTTGGCCTCGCCGACGCCGCAGAAACCGAGCTCCTCGAGCTGCGGCAGCACCAACGGAGTGAAGTGGTCGTAGAGAACCGCGGCACCGATGTCCTCCGGGGTGAGCCCGGACTGCGCGTACAGCTGGCGGCCGACCAGGCCCATCTCCGGGATGCCGGTGATGTCGGGACGGTAGTAGCTGGTCATCATGTGCTGGTCCTTGCCGGAGCCCTGCGCCGCGCCCTTGATGACAACGGGCGTGTTCGTCAGGGTCTTGGCGCGTTCCGCGGAGACGATGACGAGGGCCTGGCCGCCGTCGGTCTCCTGGCAGCAGTCGAGCAGGTGCAGCGGCTCGGAGATCCAGCGCGAGTTCTGGTGGTCCTCGAGCGTGATCGGCTTGCCGTAGAACCACGCCTTCGGGTTGTTCGCCGCGTGCTTGCGGGCGACGACGGCGACCCGACCGAAGTCCTCACTGGTTGCGCCGTACTGGTGCATGTATCGGCGCGCGAACATGCCGACCCACTGCGCCGGAGTGGACAGGCCCTGCGGCGTCATCCACGCGTACGCGGCGCGGTCCGCGGTGGAGTCCATCGGGCGGTCATGCTGGCCGAGACCGTAACGGACGCCGGAGCGTTCGTTGAACGCGCGGTACACGACGACGACGTCAGCGACGCCGGTCGCCACGGCCATCGCGGCCTGCTGCACGGTGCCGCAGGCTGCGCCGCCACCGTAGTGCACGCGGGAGAAGAACTTCAGCTCGCCGAGGCCGCAGTTGCGGGCGACAATCGCCTCGCCGTTGGTCTCGGACGTGTAGGTGGACAGGCCATCGACCTCGGACGGGTCGATGCCCGCGTCGGCGAGCGCGGCGACGATGGCCTCGCAGGCGAGTTGGAGTTCGCTGCGGCCCGAGTTCTTGGAGAACTCGGTGGCGCCGATGCCGACGATCGCGGCGGCACCGGAGAGCGGGCTGACGGCCATCAGGCGTCCTTCCCTTCGTGGGCCGGGTAGGCGACGGTGACGGTGCCTGCCAGGTGGTTGCCGAGGCTGTTGGCGCCGACGATCTTCACCTCAACGGTGCCGTTCTCCTTGCCGACGACCTCGCCGGTCATGGTCATGGTGTCGCCCGGGTAGTTCGGTGCGCCGAGCCGGATCTTGACGCGGCGCACCTGCGCGAACGGACCCGCCCAGTCCGTCACGAACCGTCCGGCCAGCCCGTTGCTGGTGAGGATGTTCATGAACACGTCCTTGCTGCCACGCTGCTGCGCCAGCTCGGGATCGTGGTGCACGTCCTGGAAGTCGCGGGTGGCCAGGGCCGTCGCGACGATCAGGGTGCGGGTGAGCGGGATGGCCAGCTCGGGCAGCGTCTCGCCGACGGTGATGTCGTCGTAGCTGCGTCCGGTGATGGCGGCGGTCATGCGACCACCTCGACACCGGCGGCGAGCTGCGCGCCCAGACGCGCGAGGTCGGAGGCGGAGCCGCCGAGGGTGGCGCCGATCTGCTTGCCCCACAACAGGTGCCGGTGCACCGGGTAGTCGGTGTCGACACCCATGCCGCCGTGGACGTGGGTGGTGCGGTGCACGATGCGCTGGCCGCCGTCGGTGGCCCACCACTTCGCGACGAGCACCGACGTGCCCGGGTCGATCCCATCGACGAGGTTCTGGGTGGCCTGCCACAGCGTCACGCTCATCGCCTGCAGGTCGATGTAGCAGTCGGCCAGCTGATGGTTGACGGCCTGGAACGTGGCGAGCGGACGACCGAACTGCTGCCTGCCGTTCAGGTATTCGACGGCCTGCGCAACGGCGCCCTCGCCAACACCCAACTGGATCGCGGCGAGCGCCAGCTCGACCCGGTCGAGCAGCCACTGCGCGGCGGTGCCGTCGGCGGGACCGAGCAGCTCCGCCGGGGCCGCCTCGAACGTGAGGTTGCCGCAGATCTCCCAGTCGGTCGACTGTGTCTGCTCCACCACGACACCGGCAGCGGCGAGGTCGACGACGAACAGCGCGGCACCGGACTCGGTGGTGGCCGAGACGATCGCGCGGTCAGCAACGTGGGTGATCGGGACGACGGCCTTCGCACCGGTCAGCGTCCACGCTCCGCCCGCCTCGGTGGCGGTGGTCTGCGGGTCGCCATCGACGTACGGACCGAACTCCTCGAGACCGACGGTGAGGAACGAACTGCCCTCGGCGACACCGGGAACCAGCGCCGACGCCTGCTCGGGGGTGCCGAACTCGGCGACCGCCGCCGCCGCGAGGGTGGCGGGCCAGATCGGCACCGGTGCCACGTGCCTGCCCTGCTGCACGAGCAGCACGTACAGCTCGGCAAGGCCCATGCCGCCGCCGCCGAGATTCTCGGGCAGGGCGATACCGAGCAGGCCGGTGTTCGCGAGCTCACGCCACAGGTCGCGGTCGAGGCGCTCGTCGCTCAGCTCGATCGCCTTGACCCGGTCGATGTCGGCCTTGCTGGTGAAGACCTCGTCGGCGAGGGTGCGAATCGCGTCCTGCTCTTCGCTGAAGTTGAAGTCCATCAGTGCTCCTCCCGTGCGGCCGGCCGGAACGCGGGCAGCGTCAGATCCGGGTCGGCGTCGATCCAGTCCAGTTCCACCGGCATGCCGATCTCGACCTCGTCCGGCGTGATGCCGGTCATGTTCGCGATCAGTCGGGTGCCCTCGTCGAGTTCGATGGTCGCCACGATCAGCGGGTACTCGAAGCCGGGGATCTTCGGGTGGTGGTTGACGACGAAGCTGTAGACGGTGCCCCGGCCCGAGGCGTCGACGGTGTCCCACTCAAGCGACTGGCACTCGCCGCACATCGGTCCGGTGGGGTGCCGCAGCACGCCGCAGGCGGTGCAGCGCTGGATGACCAGGCGGTGCTCCTTGGCGGCCTCGAACCAGAAGGCGTTGTCGTGGTTGAGGGCCGGGCGCGGGCGCAGGCCCACATCGGCCTTCTTCGGCTTCGGCGCGAACCGCAGGGTCCGCCAGCGCTGCGTCGCGACGACCTCGTCGTCGCCGTTGCAGTACGTCTTGAGGGTGGTGACGAAGTGCCCGGTACCCAGGCCGGTCGTCTTCTCCTCGGAGATCGCCTCGATGGTCTCGGTGACCGAAACCCGGTCACCGGCGCGCAGTTCGGCGAAGAACTCGAAGTCCGAGTCGGTTGCGACGACCGAGCTGAATCCGGCCTCGTCGAAGGCGGCGATCATGTCGGTCCACACCTGCGACGGATCGTTGTTCGCCATCTTGTCGGTGAACGTGCGCATGATCCACACCTGCGCCATCAGCGCGGGCGCGACCGCGCCGTCCCGGCCGGTGGCGCGGGCGGCCTCGTCATCAAGGTAGATCGGGTTGGTGTCGCCCATCGTCTCGACCCAGTGCCGGATCATCGGGGTGTTGACCGCGTCCGGACCCCAGGTCGTCGGGGTCAGGATCTGACCCTCGAATTCCTTGATCTTGGTAGCGAATTCGCTCACTTGACCCTCTTCTCCCGGACCAGGCCAAGGCCCATCGTGCCGACCATGTCGCGCAGGACCTCGTTGACGCCACCGCCGAACGTGTTGACCATGCCCTGGCGGGAGATCTGCTCCACCTGACCGGCGAGCAGCGCGCCCGGCGACTCGGGCCGGATGCGTCCGGCGGCGCCCAGGATCGCGAGCAGCGACCGGTAGACGTCGATGTGCGTCTCGGTGCCGTACGCCTTGGTGGCACCCGCGTCCGCGCCGGAGAGGGTGTCCGCGGCGACCGCGGCCGTCATCTTCCAGTTCAGCAGGCGCATCGCCTCAAGCTTGGCGTGGGTCCGCGCGAATTCCTGCTGCACCCAAGGGATCTCGATGGCGCCGTTGTCTTTGGCCCAGTCCAGCACCTGGTGCCACAGGCCGTAGGTGCGGCCGCCGATCGCGGCAAGGCCGATGCGCTCGTGGTTGAGCTGCGCGGCAATCAGCTGCCAACCGCCGTTGACGTCACCGATGACATCGGACGCGGGCACCCGGATGCCGCTGTAGTACGTCGCGGTGACCATCAGGCCGCCGACGGTGTTGATCGGCGACCACGAGAAGCCGGGGTCGTCGGTGGGGACCACCAGAATCGAGATGCCCTTGTGCTTGGGGGCGTCCGGGTCGGTGCGGGCGGCCAGCCATACGTAGTCGGCGGTGTTGGCGCCGGAGGTGAAGATCTTGGCGCCGTCGACGATGAAGTCGTCGCCGTCGCGGACCGCACGGGTCTTGAGGGACGCGAGGTCGGTGCCCGCCTCCGGCTCGGTGTAGCCGATCGCGAACACGATGTCGCCGGAGAGGATCCCCGGCAGGAACCGGTCCTTCATCTCCTGCGTGCCGTACTTCATCAGCGTCGGGCCGACGGTGTTCACGGTGACGAACGGGAACGGCAGCCCGGCGCGCTGCACCTCGTCGAAGAACACGAACTGTTCCTCGATGGACCGGCCCTGTCCGCCGTACTCCTTGGGCCAGCCGATGCCCAGCCAGCCGTCCTTGCCGAGCAGCTTGACGACCTCACGGAAGTACTGGCCGCCGACGCCCTCCTCGCCCGCCTTGCGCCGCTTCTCCTCCGGCAGCAGGTTCGCGAAGTACGCGCGCAGTTCCCGCCGCAGCTCCTGCTGCGCCGCCGACTCCCTCAACTCCATCGTTTGGCTCTCCCATCCCGCGATCCCGCGAACGTCGGACGCTACGGAGTGATGCGGACCTGGTCGTTGTCAGTCTCACTGAGCGGTAGATCGTCGCGCCTCCGGTCTCCGCCCGCGACGTCCCGGTCACGCGGAATGAACACGCCGATCACGATCGCGAACAGGGCTGCCGCACCGCCTATCCCGAACACCACCGCATACGCGGCGTTGGTCGGGAACTCGACGCCCGCGATGTGCATCACCGATCCGGTTGTGACGGCCGCCACCACCGCGCTGCAGGTGGAGGTGCCCAGGGACCGGGCGAGGGCGTTGAGACTGTTCGCGGCGGCGGTCTCCGAGACCGGGACCGCGCGCATGATCATCGCCGGGATCGCCCCGTAGGCGAGGGCCGCGCCGATCGAGGTGACGGTGGTCGCCGCGATGACCACGCCCAGCTGCGGCGGCGTCACGGCCCTGGCGAGGTTCGCCACCATCAGGACCGCGGCACCGATCAGGAAGGTAATCCGCGGACCCCGGCTGCGGGAGAGGTGCGCGGTCACCGGCGAGAACGCGATCATCATCAGGCCGCCGGGCAGCAGCGCGACCCCACTGAGCGTCAGCGACATGCCGTACCCGTATCCGGTCTCGGCAGGGGCCTGGAAGATCTGGGCGCTGACCATGAACGAGGTGAACATCGCGAAGCCGACCAGGACGGACGCGATATTCGTCAGCAGGACCTGCCTGCGCGCGGAGACCCGCAGGTCGACCAGCGGCTGCCGGGTGGCCTCGCCCCGGCCGGGCGGCGCGAGTCGCAGTTCGTACCATCCCCACCCGGCGAAGAGGATCGCCGCGGCGGCGAACAGGGCGACGACCGGGATACTGCCCCAACCCCAGCCGTTGCCCTGGGTGATCGCCAGCAGCAGGCACACCAGCGCCGCCGACAGTCCAAGCGCCCCAACCAGGTCGAACCGTCCGCCCGATCGAACCGGCGACTCGGGGACGATCCGCCAGATCGCCGCCATCCCGAGCAATCCGGTCACCGCGGCGCCACCGAAGAGCCAATGCCAGCTGAAGTGCTCGGCGACCACCCCGGTGAGCGGAAGCCCGATCGCGCCGCCCGCCCCCAGGGTGGAGCTCATCAGCGCGATTCCGCCCGCCACCCGTTCCGGCGGCAGTTCGTCGCGCATGATGCTGATGCCGAGCGGCACCACCCCCATCGCGGCGCCCTGGAGGGCGCGAGCGCCAAGAACGACGGCGAACGCGTCGGACACCGCGCCGATCAGGCTCCCGGCGACCATCACCGCCAGCGCGACGAGCAGCAGCCGGCGCTTGCCGTACATGTCGCCGAGACGGCCGAGCACCGGGGCGCAGACCGCGCCGGCGATCAGGTTCGCGGTCACCAGCCAGGCCGCGCCGCCGGGCGTGGTGTCGAGCAGCCTCGGGAACTCGGGCAGCAGCGGCATCACAATGGTCTGCATCAGCGAGACGACGATGCCGCAGGAGGCGAGGGCGAGGACAACGAGCCTGCCGGACGCGGCGCGCTGTGGTGACGGCACGGACCCCTCCCAACGATCTGTTCAGCTCGGACCCTAGGCCACCCGAGGGCCGGTGGTCATGCCGCTGTTCCGCTGAGCGGGTTGCGACCACGACGCCGGCCCGCGGCCCGCATACTCGTCGTCATGAGTGATCCATCGGACCTGGCCGGGCGGTACGCGGTGGCGGTGGACGACCGGGACGCGGCCGCCCTGGCCGCCCTGTTCACCGTCGACGCCGCCCTGGTCCAGCCGCCCGCGTTGACCCGCGGCGCGGGGAAGGTCGTCGCGGCGGGTGTCGACGCGATCGTCGCTGCCGTGCTGGACGGCACCGCGCACCTGCACGCCACCCGCCACGACGTGCACCAGTCCGTGGTGGACCTGGACGGCGACACCGCGACCGGGCGGGCGTACTGCCTGGCACATCACCTGTATCGAGGCCGCGACGGGATGCGCGACAACGCGATCGCGATCCGCTACCTGGACCGGTACCGGCGGGTGGACGGGCGCTGGCTGATCGCCCGCCGTGAGCTGGTCGTCGACTACGCCGAGGACCGCGTCGTCACGGTCCCCTGACCCCGGCGCGCTCCCCTGCCGTGGTCAGGGGACGCCGAGCAGGCGCAGGAGGGCGGCGGTCGCGGCGGCGGCGAGGATGGCGACGACGAATGGCGCCCTCCGCCAGACGAGCACTCCCCCGACGAGGACGCCCGCCGGACGCGCGATGCCCGCGGCCCCACCGTCCTCGGTGAGTGCCTGCGTTGCCGCGACGGCGGCCAACAGCACGATCGCGCCGAGGGCGAGGACGGTGTCGAGCCGGTCCGGGACGATGCCGCGCGAGCGCAGGGCAGGTCCGGCGAATCGGAACGCGAAGGTGCCCGCGCCGAGCACGAGGACGGCCACGATCAGCGGCAGGCCCGCCGTCATCGAGCGTCCGCCGCGTCGGACGACCGCGATCCGGGGGTTCCCGGCGTGGCCCAGATCGAGGCGACCAGCGCCAGCAGTGCCAGCAGGACCGGGATCCCGGTCGGCAGGAACGGTGTGGCCGCGACCGCGATGACCGCCCCGAGCAGCGCGATCCCGGCGGTCGCGCGGTCCCGCAGCGCGGGGAACACCAGCGCGAGGAGCACGGTCGGGAACATCGCGTCCAGCCCGAACGCGCCGATGTCGTCGATGAAGGTGCCCGCGGTCGCGCCGATCAGGGCGCCGAGCGGCCAGCAGACCCCGATGCCGATCGCGCACAGCCAGTAGGCGGCATGCCTGCGGGCGGGATCGGATTGGCCGAGCGCGAAGACGGTGCTCTCGTCGTTGAGCAGGTGTGCGCCGAGGATGCGTCGCCAGCCGCGGCCCGCGACGTCGCCGACCGCGAGCCCGAACGGCAGGTGCCGGGCGTTGACCAGCAGTCCGCCTGCGAGCGCCGCCAGCAGGCTGCCGCCCGCGGCGACGATCCCCACGAACAGGAACTCGGAGGCGCCCGCGAGGACCACCACCGACATCAGGACCGGCACCCACGGCGCGAACCCGAGCCCGACGGCGATGGCCCCGTAGGAGACGCCGACCAGGCCATCGGCCAGGGACACCAGCGCGATGTCCCGCTTCAGCCCCGGATCGAGTGTTCGCCATATCGAACGCATGATCTTTATGGTGAACACTCGTCCACATGTTCGTCAAGTCGAACACTCGTGCCGATATAGTGAACGCATGGCTCCGGATGCGAAGGCACCACTCGACGTCATCGCGGCATCCCTGCGCCGCGAACGCGACCGCGCGGGACTGTCCCTGACCGAGGTGGCGCGGCGCGCGGGCATCGCGAAGTCGACGCTGTCGCAGCTCGAGTCGGGCACCGGGAATCCCAGCGTGGAAACGCTGTGGGCGCTCAGCGTCGCCCTCGACATTCAGTTCGCCCAGTTAATCGACCCACCGCGACCGCGGGTCCAGGTGATCCGCGCGGATGAGGGGCCGATCCTGCGGTCCGAACGCACCGACTACAGCGCAACCCTCGTCGCGTCCTGCCCCCCGAACGCGCGTCGCGACATCTACCGCATCGACGTCGAGCCCGGGCCGCCGCGCGAATCCGAACCGCACCTGCCCGGCACCGTCGAGCACGTGCTCGTCGGTTCCGGGCGCGCGCTCGTCGGGCTGCTCGACGACCCCGTCGAACTCGGCCCCGGCGACTACATCGCCTACCCCGGCGACGTCGCCCACGTGTTCCAGGCCCTGGAGCGGGGCACCCGCGCGGTGCTCGTGTCCGAGCACACCTGAGCCGGGACGTTCCCGCATGTCACACCGGGAATCGCCCCGTCAGCCACGGTGACAACGACCCCTGCGGGTGTCAGGAGAGCCGCATGCGGTCCGCGCAGGCGGCCATCTCGTCGAGGACGGCCTCAAGGGTGGTGGCGTGACGGGACGCGGACAGCAGGATCCGGTCGGAGCCGAGCGAGCGCGCCCACTCGACCTTCGACTCGTCCATCCGCGGCAGCGTCGCGCCGAGGACGAGGGCGACCTCGGACGGGTCACGACCCGCGTCCGCCGCCGCCGCCCGCATCGTCGCGACCGCGCCAGCAAGGTCGTCGCCGCCGAGCCCCAGCGGCTGGAAGCCGTCCCCGAGCCGTCCCGCACGGCGCGCTGCTGCCGCACTGTGGCCACCGATGTACAACGGAACCCGGTTGTCGTGCAACGGTTTCGGGAACGAGTAGGCGCCCGCGAACGAATGAAACTCGCCTGCGAACGACGCGCCGTCGGCACCTCCGGCCCACAGGGCCCGCATCACGGCGATCGCCTCGTCGGTGGACCTCCCCCGGCGGGTGAAGTCGCCGCCGCAGGCCTCGATCTCCTCGCGCATCCATCCGACACCGAGGCAGATCCGCGTCCGCCCGCCGGAGAGCCGGTCGAGGGTGGCCAGCCGCTTGGCGAGGACGACCGGATTATGGTTGGGCGCCACCAGAACTCCGGTGGCCAGACCGAGTCGGGTGGTGGCACCGGCGACGAACGAGAGCAGTTCGAGCGGGTCGGGAAGAGGGCAGTCGTCCGGCAGGTGGGACTTGCCCGTCGGGGAGTACGGGTAGTCGCTCGCGGTGTTCGCAATCACCACCGCGTGTTCGACCGCGGAGATCTCGTCGAAACCCAACCGTTCTGCCGTGCGGGCGAATTCGAGCACCCGCTCGGGATCGGCTGCCATCCCGAGCTCGACCGGGATCACCACTCCGAGTTTCACCACGCACCGCCTCCATCGGGTTCATTGGCGGCGCACCCGATGTGGCCGCTCACGCCGCGAGCGTACCCACCCGCTTGGGCACCCACACGTCCTTGTGCAGGAACCGATCCGCCTCCGCATCGGTCGCCAACCAGACGGCGGACGCCGCAACCAGTTCCGCGGGCAGGGTGTCGACCCCGTGGCCGGGATCGGCGAGCAGTTCGTCGGGCCCGAGGTTGAACGCGCGCACCCCCCGGCCGCGGTACTGCGCGTTCACCGTGTTCGTCATACGCCGGAACGCGTCCTGCGATGCGGCGTCGTTGGCATCCTGCGCCGCCGGGTCCGGGCTGGACAGCAGGTTGATCACGACCCCGGCAGCGCGGTCGACCATTGTGGGCAGCAGCCGCTGGATCAGCGCCAACTGGTGCCGGTAGTGGCCGGATGCGCGGGTACGGGCGTTGTTGACCAGCACGTCCACCCGGCCCCATGCCTCGAGGATCCGGTCCGCGGCGGCCAGCACGCTGGCGCCGTCGCTCGGGTCCATCGGGACGATCAACGCAGCGACACCGGACGAGCGGACCGCGGCCGCGATCCGCTCCGCCTCCGCCCGGTCCCCTGCCCCGTCACCGATCGCCAGCGCCACGTCGAAGCCGTCGCGGGCAAACGCCAGAGCCACGTCCGCGCCGATGCCGTGCGGGACACCCGCCACCAGGGCGACCCGGCGCCCGCTTGGCCACGCGCGAGGCGCGGCACCGGCGGACGGCCGGGGGTCAGGCTCCGAGGAACCGTTGCCGGCCGGACGCCTCGAATTGCGCTTCCAGATCACGCTTTCCATCCTCAGCCATCGGGACGTACACCGGTTCGCCGCGTCCCTCCCAGCGGTACACCGGTTCGTCGCAGCGCCACAACTGCGCCTGCAGCTCCCGCTTGAGCACCTTGTTCGATCCGGTGACCGGGAGGTTGGTTGACACCCGAACAAACCGGGGGGCGGACTTGGTGCCCAGATCGTCCTGCGCGCCGAGGAACGACGCGAACTCCGTCGGGTCGAAGTCGGACAGGTCCGCCACCTCGATCGCGGCCATCACCTGGTCGCCCGACTGCGGGTCCGGGATCGCGTACACGCCGGTCGCGACGACCTTCGGGTGCCTGCGGATGATCCGCTCGATCATCAGCGCGGACGTGTTCTCGCCGTCGACTCGGATCCAGTCGCCCTTGCGGCCCGCGAAATAGATGAACCCGGCCTCGTCGATGTAGCCGAGGTCGCCGGTCCAGTACCAGCCGTGCTTGATCCGGTCCGCGACGGCCTGCTCGTTCTTGTAGTAACCCTCGAACCGCTTCGCGCCGCCCTTGTCGATCATCTCGCCGATCGCCTCGTCCGGGTTCAGGACCCGGCCGTGCTCGTCGAGTTGCGCGCGGGCGCACTCGACCCGGGTGTCCGGGTTGACGACGGCGATCTCGTCGTGGGCGGGACGGCCCAGCGCGCCCTCGGGCGCCTCCGGGTCGAGGGTGACCGATCCGGCGCCCTCGGAGGAGCCGTAACCCTCCATCAGCCGCGCGCCGAAGCGGCGAACGAACTCCACCTGGTCCTCCGGCGACGCCTCGGTGCCGAACCCGCGGACCAGGGTGTTGTCGATGTCGTCGGACTTTTCCGGCGTCGCCATCAGGTAGGACAGCGCCTTGCCGACGTAGGTGAAGAAGGTCGCGCCGAAGTACTTCACGTCGGGCAGGAACCCGGACGCGGAGAACTTGCGGGCGGCGGGCAGGCACACGGTGGCGCCATTGGCCAGCGCGGGCGCCCACAGCGCCATCAGGGCGTTGCCGTGGAACAGCGGCATGCAGCAGTAGTCGACGTCCTCGCGGACGTGCCCGTACTTGGCACTGTTCGCGTACGCGAGCCGCGCGAGCCTGCCCTGGCTGCAGCGCACCGCCTTCGACATGCCGGTGGTCCCCGAGGTGAACAGCAGCAGCATCAGCGTCGACTCGTCGACCGACGGGTCCGCCACCGGCTGCGCGACGCGGTGCGCGTCGATGGTCGCCGGGTAGGCCGGGTCGTCGACCAGGACGAACCGGTCGTCGGTCAACCCCAGGTCCAGCCCCTTGAGCTTGGCCATGCCGTCGGCGTCGGTGACGATGAGCTGGCAGTCCACGTAGCGGATCTCCGCCTCGAGTTCCGCGCCGCGGCGGGTCGGGTTGATCCCGACGATCGCCGCCCCACTCAGCGCGGCGCCGCCGAGCCAGAACAGGAACTCGGGAACGTTCTCGAGCAGCACCCCGATGTGGAACGGGCCCTCGCGCCGCAGCGACGCGGCAAGGGCGCCGCGGGCGGCGCTCTCGCGGACGGTCTCGTCCCAGGTCCAGTCCCGGTCTCGGGTCCGGGTGCCCAGGTGCTCGTCCCCGAGGCGGTCGAGCAGCATCTCGGCGATCGTCGCGCGTTCCAACTTCACTCCTGTGTTCGAGTCCTGCACCACGGCGGTCATGTCGCGCGCATCGGTGCGAGCGCGAGGGTCCGCGGCCGACGACGGCGGATCCCACCGTAGAGGCCAAGGCGCCCTTGCTGCCGTGGTTGCACGAGGAGGTTCCGTCCCGGATCCGCGCTTGGCTAGGCTTGGATGCTGTTCCTCGTACAACGTTGTCGGAGCGACGCTAACGAGGCCCCGAGTGCCGAACCGAGCCAGTCCCGGTCAGTGGAAATGCCGTCCGCCGAACCCTCCGCCCGTGTGATCCTTCCCTGCAATTCGAGTACAGAGAGGTCCCGATCAGATGACCACATCCACCGATCCCCAGGCGTACCTCGCGGCCGTCGTGTCCCGACTGACGGGACCCGGAGCTCCCTTCGAGCTGGCCGAGGAGGACGTGCGGGGTTCGCGGATGCCGGTGATGCGGGAGCGCAAGCACGCGGTGCACGAGCTGCTGACCGGCTCGCTCGCCTGGGGCGACCGCGACTACCTCGTCACCGCGGATCGCCGCCTGTCGTTCCGTGAGCACGCCGAGCAGGTGGCGGCGTTCGCGACGGTGCTCGCCGACGACTACGGCGTCGGCGTCGGCGACCGGGTCGCGATCCTCGCCGCGAACACGGTGGAGTGGGTGATCGCATTCTGGGCGACGCAGTCGCTCGGCGCGATCACGGTCGGCATGAACGCCTGGTGGGTGCCGCGCGAGATCGAGTACGGCGTCACCCTGACCACGCCGAAGGTGCTCATCGTCGACGCCAAGCGGGCCGCGCTGGTCGCCGAGACCGACATCGACGTTCCGGTGCTGACCATGGAGGAGGACGTCCCGCGGCTGATCGACGCCCATCGGGGGGCGGACCTGCGCACCGCCGACGTCGGCGAGGACGACCCGGCGGTCATCCTGTTCACCAGCGGCACCAGCGGCAAGCCGAAGGGCGCGCTGCACTCCCAGCGGAACCTGATCGCGGTCTCCGACTATCACCGGTTCAGCGACGCCCAGATCGACGCGTTCGCTGGCCGCGAGTACGACCCGAACACGCCGAGCGAGCTGCGGTACCTGCTGACCTCGCCGCTGTTCCACATCGCGAGCCTGCACAACATCATCGTGCCGAAGCTGGTGTCCGGCAGCGCGGTGATCATGTACCAGGGCGCGTTCGACGTGGACCGGGCGCTCGGCCTCGTCGAGCGGGAGAAGGTCACCAACTGGGGGGCGGTCCCCACCATGGCGGCCCGGATGATCGAGCACGGCAACGTCCGCCGCTACGACACCTCCTCGCTGACCGCGTTCTCGCTCGCGTCGGCCCCCTCGTCGATCGCGTTCAAGCAGCGGCTGCGCGAGGAGGTGCCGTTCGCGACGAACTCCCTGGTCGACAGCTACGGAATGACGGAGTGCTCGACCGGCATCGCGGTCGCAACCCCGATCGACGTCCAGCAGTTCCCCGGCACCCTCGGCAAGCCGGTCTTCGGGGTGGCCCTGGAGATCCGTGACCCCCTCGGCGAGGTGCTGCCGGAGGGCGAGGAGGGCGAGGTCTGCGTCCGCAGCCCCTACGTGATGCTCGGCTACTGGGACAACCCGGAGGCCACCGCCGCGTCGATCCGGGCTGGCGGCTGGCTGCACACCGGCGATTTCGGCCGACTGGACGGCGGCCGACTCCGCCTGACCGGCAGGCGCTCCGACCTGATCCTGCGTGGCGGCGAGAACATCTACCCGACCGAGATCGAGCAGGTCCTCGACGAGCATCCCGACGTCGCCGAGTGCGCGGTCGTCGGCGAGGCACACGAGGACCTCGGGCAGGAGGTCGCCGCGATCGTCGTTGTCCGCGCGGGCGCGACCGTGAGCGAGGAGGAGCTGCGCCAGTTCGTCGCCGATCGCCTGTCCTACTTCAAGGTGCCGACGCGGTGGCGGCTCACCACGGAACCGTTGCCGCGCAACGCGACCGGGAAGGTGTCCCGCGCGCAGGTGAAGTTCTAGCGGTGGACCTGCGGCACACGATCGAGCGTCTCGCGGCGACCGAGGCGGTGCGGGACCTGATCTTCGCCTACTCGCATCTGATCGACCGCGGGGAGCTCGAGTCGGTGGCCGCCCTGTTCGCCGACGCGCGCTACGGCCGGTGCGACGGCGACGGCGTCCCGGCCGGTGATCCCATCGAGCGGGACCGGGCCGCGGTGCACCACGCGATCGAGTCGTTCGTCCGGATGCACGGTGCGCCGCCGTCGCCGCGCACCAAACACGTCACCACCAACGTCCGGGTCACCGTGGCGGAGAACAACTCCGAGGCGTCCGCCGTGTCGTATGTGACGGTGCTGCAGGGCACCACGGACCTTCCGCTGCAGCCGATCCTTACCGGACGCTACTTCGATCGGTTCGAGTGCGTGGACGGCGGCTGGCGATTCACCCAGCGGCTGTGCTGCATCGACCACACGGGAAACCTGACCGAGCACGCCCGGCGTACCCTGACCTGATCCGCGGGCCGACCCCTCGACCGCTCGACAAGGACGGACACACGTGGCACCGCTGGAGATCGGCCTCAACCTGCTCGGTGCCGAGGCGTTCTACGACGGTCGGGTCCGACCGGTGGTGGACCTGGCCGCGGATGCGGATCGAGCCGGAATCGATCTGATCTCCACCGGAGACCATCTCGGGTTCAACGGGGCCGCGCACGCCGAGCGGGTCACCGGCCACGGATTCCCGTTCGCCCTCGACCACCCGTGGCCCGAGCCCCTCGCGCTGCTGTCGGCCGTCGCGGCGGTGACCCGGCGACCCGGCTCGGGGTGTCCGTGCTCGTCGGCACCGTCCGCCCACCTGTGCTGCTGGCCAAGCAGCTCGCCACGCTCGACGGCCTGTCGGAAGGCCGGGTCACGATCGGACTCGGGGTCGGGTGGCAGGAGGCCGAGTACGCCGCTGTCGGTGTGCCGTTCGACGCCCGATTCGGCAGGCTGGAGGAGACGGTCGCCGCGTGCCGGGCACTGTGGGCGCCGCCCGCGACCTTCACCGGGCGCGACTACTCGTTCGAGGATTTCCACGCGTACCCGGTCCCGGTGCAGGCCCGGGTCCCGGTGCTGTTTGGGTTCGGTCCCAGTAGGCGGAACTTCGACCGGATCGCCCGAGTGGCGGACGGCTGGACCGTCAACCCCACCGACATGGAATCGTTCCCCGAATCCGTTGCCCTGCTGCGGGAATGCTTCGCGGACCATGGCCGGGATCCGGGTACGGCACGGGTCCAGGTGTCGGTGGCTCCGGTACGGACCGCGGCCGGGGCCGTCGACCTCGACGCCACGGCTGAACAGGTCCGGGGCTGGCACCGGGCCGGGGCAACGGTCGCCGTGTTCCGGCCGGCGTCGTTCGGCACCGCGACCGACGGCCTCGCGAGCCTGCTCGACTGGATGGTCGGAGTGAAGGAGGGAACCCGGTGACGGACACGGCGCGCGCTCTGCGGGAAATGTGCGACAAGCAAGAGATTCGCGAGGTGGTCCTGCGGTACTGCCGCGGCATCGACCGCCTCGACTTCGACCTGGTCCGCAGTTGCTACCACCCGGACGGCATCGACCACCACACCGGATTCGACGGCACGGTCGACGAGTACATCGCCTGGGTGCAGCCGAAGCTGACGCAGCTCGGCGGCACGATGCACCACGTTGGCAATCACCTGGTGGAACTGTACGGCGACACCGCACTCAGCGAGGCGTACGCGACGAACGTGCACTGGGGGCACGCGACGCGCGGTGACTTCACCAGCGGCGCCCGGTTCGTGGACCTGATGGAGCGGCGCGGCGCCCGCTGGGCCATCGCGGAGCGCTGGGCGGTGCGGGAGTGGACCCGCTCGGATGCGGGCCGGATGATCGCACCGGAGGCGGCCGGCCCGCGCGGGGCCCGCGGGGGCCGCGACCTGCTCGATGCGCTGCGCGCCCGAGTGGAGAGGTCGACGTGACGGTGCTGCCCGTCCCGGACGACGGGCAGCACCGCGGCGTCAGCTGCTGAAGAGTGCCCCCAGGCTGCCGGTGTCGAGAGTGAGGCTGCCGAAGCTGATCCCCAGCGACACGGGTACCCCGCCCTCCGGGGTGAGCGTCGTCGCCCCGTCGGCGTCGAGGCAGGAGGCGTGGACGGTGTAGTCGCCGCTGGACAGCGGCTGCGAGACGTACAGGCCGGTACCCGGATTTCCCACGATCAGGACGGGGTTGACGGTGATCTCGGTGCCGCTCGCGTTGTCCGCCCGCACCACGCACCCGACCAGGCTCGGCGAGGCGATGTCGGTGAACTTGACGGTGATGGTGTTGCCGCCGGTCGTGACGGCCGCGTTCCCGGTGACCGCGGCGGAGCCGACGGCGGGGGTGGCGACCAATGCCGCGGTCGCCATTCCGGCGATCACGGCCACTCGGGCGATGTTCTTGCGTGACGTGTCCACAGCGTGTCCGTTCCTCAAGGGTGTCGGGGCGGCCCGTGCCGATCTCCGCACGAGACCGCAGCCATCATGCACGCCTCGCACGCCCTGAGCAGCGATTCGCGAAATCTGTCGTCGCCGCGGAAACATTGTGTCTAACAGTTGGATTCGATTCGATGGCGAAAGCAACGAGGGATCCGGCGGGAATGCCGCCGCGCGCACAGGTGGCGCAGCCGCCGTCAATCCACGTTGGGCGCCCACTGAACGCCGTTGATGTGGCTGCCGCCGTCGACGAACAGGGTGTTGCCGGTGAGATAGCGGGAGTCGTCGCTCGCCAGGAACGCGGCGACGGTGCCGATGTCGTCGAGTGGATCGCCGATGCGTCCCATCGGGTTGGCTGCTTCCTGCGCGGCGGCCATCTGCGGGTTGGCCTCGGCGACCCTCTTGTAGGCTGCGCTCTGCGCGCCCGGGCAGATGACGTTGCAGCAGATCTGTTTCGGCGCCCACTCGCGTGCGGCGGTGCGGGTCATGCTGCGCAACGCCTCCTTCGCGGCGTTGTAGTACACGGAGTACATGTGGGCGTTGACGCCATTGAGGCTGCACATGTTCACGACGCGTCCGGTGCCGTGCTCGGCCAGCGCCGGGTAGGCGTGCTGCATCGCCCAGAACGCCGACATGACACCCATATCGAACCCGGCGCGCATGTTCTCGTCCGCGGTCTTCTCGAACCGCGCGTAACCGAGTGGGCGCCAGGCATTGTTGACGAGGATGTCGAGCCGGCCAAACTGCTCGGTGGCGACGTCGACCATCGCGTGCACCTGCTCGCGATCGGTGACGTCGGTGCGGACGAAACTCGCCCCGACACCCCACTCCTCGGTCAGCCATCGCGCGGTGTCCGCGCCCGCGGTCTCGTCGATCTCGGCGACGACAATGCTCGCGCCCTCACGCGCGAGTGCGCCCGCGACCCCGCGACCGATACCCATCCCCGCTCCGGTGACGATCGCCACGCGCCCGTCCAGCTTGCCCATTCCTGCTCCCATCTCTCGACCTCCAGATACGGGTGAGGGGAACCTTCAGCCGGTTGGACCGGCCGAAGGTTCCCCTCACCCCGTGAATACGTGAACCCGCTACCGCGGGCGCGGGACGCCCGCGTGGATGAACAGTGCGTCGACGGAGACGCAGACCTCTCCGGCCGCGTTCTTGATGTCACCGATGGTACGAATCTTGCGTCCCTCCATCGAGATCTGCTTGCCGGTGATGGTCAGCGGCTCGAACAGGGGTGTCGGCTTGTGGTACCGCGTGTTCAGCTGCGCGGTCATCCCCGCCGTGCCGCCCCACGCGTTCGCGACGCCGAGGACGTGGTCGAGGAGCATCGCGGAGACGCCGCCGTGCACGCATCCGGGAGGCCCCTGGTAGGGCAGGGTCAGCGTCACGACGCCCTGCACCGACCCGTCCTCGAGTCCCTCGATCACCAGTGGCGGCGCAATTGCGTTCTCCGGACCGGTGATCGGGTCGTGGCGGGTGACGCCCTCACCGCTCCACATGTCGACCATCCGGTCGGCGACCTCGGGGGCGTGCTCCTCGAGATGGTCGGCGATGCTGTTCAGTTCCTCCGCGACCCGGTCCAGGTTCGCGTTGCCGCGGTCCGTGCGGATCATCGCGTCGATGACGCGGCGGGCCGCGGCGGTCGCGCGGTCCACCGGCGCGTCCTGCGGCGCCGACGTCAGCACCGTCCGGTGCGGATGGGTCGCAGCGGTGGGGTGGTCCCCGGATTCCATCACGAGCGAACCTCCATCGTGGCGTGGGTGAGCACCGGCTGCCCGTCCCGTTCGGGGCAGGTGGCCTGCAGGGTGAGGGTGTCACCGTCCCGCCAGACGGCGGTTTCGATGGTCTCCCCCGGGTACAGGGATCCGGCGAACCGCACCGAGAACGACTGCACCCGTGCCGGATCCCCGTCGAGGACACCGTCGACGACGGCCTTGCACACGACACCGTACGACGCGAGGCCGTGCAGAATCGGCTGATCGAATCCGGCCATCTTCGCGAACTCGGGGTCCGCGTGCAGCGGGTTCAGGTCTCCGCTGAGCCGGTACACCAGCGCCTGCGCGGTGCTCGTCGGCGAGACCAGCACCGTGTCCGCAGCCCGCTCCGGCACGCCCGCGGCCAGCTCGGGTCCGGCCTCGCCGCCGAAGCCACCCTCACCACGGGCCCAGATCTGCATCGCGGTGGTCCACAACGGGTTTCCGTCCGAGTCGGCGGCCGCCTGCTCGAGCACGATGACGGCGGCCTTGCCCTTGTCCCAGACGTCGGCAACACGCGACGAGATGGTCGCGGTCCCCGACGTCGGAATCGGGGCGTGCAACGTGAGCGCCTGCCCCGCATGCAGGATTTTGCGCAGGTCGATGTCGATGCCGGGCAGGTTCATCCCGGCCGGCTTCAGGGTGCCCGCCGAGACGCCCTGCCCGGCGACCATCGCGAAGGTCGGCAGCACCTTCAGACCCTTCTCGTACACCCAACCCAGTTCGGCCGGGTCCAGCGAGTTGACGCCCGCCCCGAGACCCAGGTGGTACAGGATCACGTCGCGCTCGGTCCAGCTGGCCTCGCGGACGGTGGGGGCGGCCGCCAGGGCGGCGCTCACGTCGATCGGCATGTGTCTATGACTCCTTGGAAATGGTTCCGGACCGGTAGAGCGTGACGACGCACGCGCCACCGAGACCCAGATTGTGTTGCAGGGCAACGGAAGCACCGTCCACCTGACGTGCATCGGCCTGCCCGCGCAGCTGCCAGTTCAGTTCCGCGCACTGTGCGAGACCGGTGGCGCCGAGCGGGTGACCCTTGGAGATCAGCCCACCGGACGGGTTGACGACCCAGCGGCCGCCGTAGGTGGTGGCGCCGGACTCGACGAGCTTGCCGCCCTCACCGGGTGCGCACAGGCCGAGGCCCTCGTAGGTGATGATCTCGTTGATCGCGAAGCAGTCGTGCAGTTCGATGACGTCGACGTCGTCGATGCTCAGCCCGGACTCGGCGAACACCTGCTCGGCCGCGGCCCGGGTCATCGGCGCGCCGACGACGTCGATCATCGACTGGTCCGCGAACGCCTCGGCGGTATCCGTGGTGAGCGCCTGCGCGACGATCTCCACTGCCTGGCCCTCGAGGCCGTGTTCGCGGACGAACTTCTCGCTGACGACGATCGCGGCACCGGCCCCGTCGGAGGTGGGCGAGCACTGCGACCGGGTCAGCGGGGCGTGAATCATCTTGTCGCCCAGCACCTGCTCAAGGGTGTACTCGTCCTGGAACTGCGCGTACGGGTTGTTCACCGAGTGCTTGTGGTTCTTGACCGCGACGGCCGCGATCTGCTCGGCGGTGGTGCCGTAGCGCTCCATATGCTCGAGTGCGGCGTTGCCGAACAGCTGCGCGGTCATCGGGCCCTTGCCCCAGCCGTGCTTAGTGGTCATCACCCTCAGATGGTCATCGAGGGTGGTGACCTTCGGCAGCTCGCCGGTGCCCGCCATCGACGACTTCGTCATCTTCTCGAAGCCGACGGCCAGCGCGCAGTCGACGAACCCCGCCTGGACCCACTCGCGGGCCATCAGCAGGGCCGTCGACCCCGTCGCGCAGTTGTTGTTGACGTTGACGACCGGGATACCGGTCAGCCCCGTCTCGTACAGCGCCCGCTGCCCCGCCGCCGACGGGCCGAACACGTACCCCGCCGCGGCGCGCTGGACCTGCGAGTAGTCGATGCCCGCGTCCGTGAGCGCCTTGCTCACGGCCTCGGTGACCATGTCCGGGTACTCCCAGTCACGGGACTCGATCTTCTCGAACTTGGTCATGCCGACGCCGACGACGAAGGTGCGGTTCATGGGGCTGCAGTGCCTACTTTCCTGGTTCGGGATCGCGAGGCAGTCCGAGGATCCGCTCGCCGATGATGTTCAACTGAACATTCGTCGTACCACCGGCGATGGACATGCACTGGGAATTGAGGAACATCTGCGTGGCCGAGGTGCGTTCCTGATCACCGAGCAGGGACGACGGCCCCGCCCACTCCATCGCGACCTCCCACGTCTGCTGGATGTGCTCGACGCCGAGGAGCTTCGCGACGGACGACTCGGCTCCGGGCTGCGATCCCGCCAGCGACCGGAGCGTCGTCCGCAGACCCATGATCCCACCGGACTGCGCGTCGCAGAGGATCTGACCGAGCACGGTGAGCTGATGGGCGTCGATGCCTCCGGGCAGGGTGTCGGCCAGCGCGACGAGCGCCTCGCCGCCGTCACCGAGCGAGGACCCACCGGTCATCGACACCCGCTCGTTGGCGAGGGTGGTACGAGCCAGCTTCCAGCCGTCACCGGGCTCACCGACCAGGCAGTCGTCGGGGACGAACAGGTCGTCGATGAACACCTCGTTGAACAGCGCCTCGCCGGTGATCTCCCGCAGCGGGCGGATGTCGAGGCCTTCCGAGTTCCGGATGTCGACCAGGAAGTACGACAGGCCCTTGTGCTTGGGGACGTCGGCGTCGGTGCGGGCCAGGCAGATGCCCCAGTGCGCGTCGCGTGCCATCGACGTCCACACCTTCTGGCCGTTGAGCTTCCAGCCGCCCTCGACCTTGGTGGCCTTGGTGGACAGGCTGGCCAGGTCGGAGCCTGCGCCGGGCTCGGAGAACAGCTGGCACCAGACGATGTCGCCGCGCAGCGATCCCGGCACAAACCGGTCGAGCTGCTCGGCGTTGCCGTGCGCGATCAGCGTCGGGATCACCCAGTTGCCGATGATCATGTCGTGCGGCTTCACGTCGGCCGCCGCCAGCTCCTCGGCGATCACGAGTTGGGTGACGGCATCCGCGCTCTTGCCCCACGGTGCGGGCAGGTGCGGGGACGTGTAGCCCTTCTCGGCCAGGTAGGTGGTGCGGTCGGCGCCGGTCTTGGCCTTCGCGGGCTCGAGCTCGGCCCGGACGTCGGCGCGGATCCGCTCGGCCTCGGCGGGCAGCTCGACGGTGAGCACCCGGCGCGCCCCGGCAAGGGTCAGCTCCGCGACCCGCTGCTGCCAGGATCCGGTGGAGCCGAGCAGGATTCGCAGGGACTGGGCGCGGCGCAGGTACAGGTGCGCGTCGTGCTCCCAGGTGTAGCCGATGCCGCCGAGTACCTGGATGCAGTCCTTCGACACCTGGAAGGCGGCGTCGAGGGCGACCGATGCGGCGACCGCCGCCGCGAGCGACGCCTCCTCGGCGGGAACCTCCTCGCCGAGCGCTCGGGCGGCGTCCCACGCGGTGACACGGGCCTGCTCGGTTCGACCGAACATCCGCGCGACCTTGTGCTTGACGCCCTGGAACTGGCCGATGACCCGACCGAACTGCTTACGCACGCGGGCGTAGTCGGCCGCGGTGGTGGTGGCCCAGTCGGCAAGCCCGGATGCCTCGGCCGCGAACAGGGTCGCCGCGATGTCCAGGACGCGCTGCGCATCGAGCGCCAGCACCTCGCCGTCGGCCAGCGCAAGGCCGTCGACCGTGACCTCGGCGTTGCGGCGGATCACGTCGTGGCTGGGCAGGTCGGTGACGGTGAGCCGGTCTCGCGGGACGACGACGAACACGCGGTCACCGGCGGCGTCGGTCGCGGCGAGCAGGAACAGGTCGCCAACCTGACCGCCGAGAACCAGGCTCGACGTGCCCGACAGGGTGGTCGCGCCCTCCGCCTGGGCCAGCGCGAGGGTTCCGGGCTGGAGCGCGACGGCACCGAACGTGGAGCCGTCGACCAGACCCTCGAGTTCGGCGGTGTGACCTGCCGCGTTCAGGACCGCGGAGACGACGACGGTCGGCAGGAACGGGCCGGGCACCATCGCGCGGCCGAGTTCCTCAGCGACGATTGCGGTTTCGAGCAGGGTGAACCCGGCGCCGCCAACCTCCTCCGGCAGGTGCAGGCCCAGCATGCCGAGCTCGGCGAGCGAGGCCCAGTACTCCGGACGGGCCTCCGCCTTCGCCTCATCGGCCTCGCGGATCACGGCCGGGGTGGCGTATCGGGCGGCCCAGCCGCGCACGGAGTCGCGGAGCTCGCGGTCCTCGTCACTCAGTCCAATGGTCATGAAAGTCGTCCTCGGGTTTCAGAAGTTAGGAGTGGCGCTTCGCGCCCGTGAGTCCTTTTGGCCCGGATGAGGGCCAAAAGGACTCACGGGCGCCGGAGGCGCCTAGATGCGCTCGATGATGGTGGCGGTGGAGAGCGCGCCGCCGGCGCACATGGTGATCAGCGCGGTGGACTTGTCGGACCGCTCCAGCTCGTGCAGCGCGGTGGTGATCAGCCGGGCGCCGGTGGAGCCGACCGGGTGTCCGAGGGCGATGGCGCCGCCGTTGACGTTGACCTTGTCCATGTCGGCGTCGAGGGTCTGCGCCCAGGACAGCACGACCGACGCGAACGCCTCGTTGATCTCGACCAGGTCGATGTCGGCGAGCGACATCCCGGACTTGGCGAGCACGTGGCGGGTGGAGTCGATGGGGCCGTCGAGGTGGTAGTACGGATCGGAGCCGACCATGCCCGAGGACACGATGCGGGCGCGCGGACGCAGGCCGAGCGCGGACGCCTTCTCCTCGCTCATCAGCAGCACCGCCGCGGCACCGTCGCTGATCTGCGACGAGTTGCCCGCGGTGTGGATGCCACCCTCGGCGACGGGCTTGAGGCCGGCGAGGGCCTCGGCGGTGGTCTCCCGCAGGCCGCCGTCGCGGGTGACGGTGAGGGTCTCACCGGTCGGCTCGCCCTCCTTGGTCACCTGCGGCGCCTCGACGGGCACGATCTCGCGGTCGAAGCGGCCCTCCGCCCACGCCTGCGCGGCGCGCTGCTGCGAACGCAGACCGAGCGCGTCGACGTCGCCGCGCGTGATGCCCCGCTTGTCGGCGATCCGTTCGGCCGCGACGAACTGGTCGGGCAGGTCGAGGGACCAGTCGTCCGGGTAAGGCATCCCGGTGCCGGGGGCGAGCGCCTGCCCAAGGAACACCCGGCTCATCACCTCGACGCCGCACCCGATGCCGGCATCGATCTGACCGGACGCGATCAGGCCGGCGATGATGTGCACGGCCTGCTGGGAGGACCCGCAGGCGCAGTCGATGGTGGTCGCAGCCGTGGCATAGGGCAGTCCCGCGTGCAGCCAGGCGTTGCGAGTGACGTTGTTGGACTGCTCACCGACCTGCGTGACGAGGCCACCGACGACCTGGCCGACCTGCTCGGCGGGCAGTCCGGCGCGGTCGAGGACCGCCTTCTGTGCTGCCCCGAGCAGAACCGTGGGGTGCACCCCGGCCAGCTGCCCGCGACGCCGGCCGATCGGCGTCCGCGCGGCCTCGACGATGACGACGTTGCTCATGTGTGCTCCCTGACGAATACGATTTCTGAAACGTATTCTATTTCTCGTCGGGGGGCGGGGCGGTGAGAGTCCCACCGAACGGGATCGGGCTCAGACCATCCGACCGGACAGGTCCGCGAGCAGCAGGTCACACGCGGTCCGCAGGTCCGATTCGATCTCGGGGATCGAGGTGCGGCTGTTGAGCGCGGCCTGGATCAGCCCGAACCACAGCGCGACCACCAGCCGCAGCACGGTCGCGTCCCGGATGGTCTGTTCCTCGATCCCGGCGGCGTCGAGCAGCAGCCGGTCGAAGTGCTGGTCGATCTTCGCGACGTCGGGAATGGTCGCGGCGTTCGAGGTCGCGGCGGACTGGATCATCGCGGTCGCGAGGAGCGGGGTGCGCAGCAGCGCCCGCGTCGCGTGCAGCAGCGCGTCGTAGACGGCGTCGGGCGCCGCCAGGTGGGCGCGCGACCGCCGGGACAGCTGATCACCCATCCGCTGGATCTGGTCGACCATGACGGCGACGAACAGGTGCGTCTTCGAGGGGAAGTAGCGGTACAGGGTGCCGATCGCGACGCCTGCGAGCTTCGCGACCTCCTGCATCTGCACCCGCTCGAGGTCCTTCTCGGCACCCAACTGGGCGGCGACCTTCAGGATCCGGCCGTGTCGCGCCCGCTGTTCCACCGAGCTCGGCTCAGCCGCGTCGCGTGCCTCCGCAAGCCTCGGCATCCTCGTCCCCCACTTCTTCCACTTCCGACGATCTGAGGGTAGATCCTGGCAGCTGTCGCGGGTTGCCGGACTCCCGTTCCGCTCAGTGGGAGCCGCCGCACCCCCGCTCGGCCCGCTGCGATTGCCTGTGACCACACCCGATGCGATGGAGGAAGCAGGAGACATGCAGGACTGGACGGACGAATACGACGTGGTGGTGGTCGGGTCCGGTGGCGGCGCCCTGACCGGGGCATACACCGCGGCCGCGCGTGGCCTGCGCACCGTGGTGCTGGAGAAGACCGACCTGTTCGGCGGCACCTCCTCCTACTCCGGCGCGGCCATCTGGCTGCCCGGCACCCAGGTTCAGGAGCGCGCGGGGCTCGAGGACTCCACCGAGAACGCCCGGACCTTCCTGCGCACCCTGCTCGGCGTCGCCGAGGCCGAGCGACAGGACGCGTACGTCGACACCGCGCCCGCCGTCGTCGAGCTGCTCGAACGCGACCCCAACATCGAGTTCGAGTTCCGCGCGTTCCCGGACTACTACCGGGCCGAGGGCCGCCTCGACACCGGCCGCTCGATCAACCCGCTCGACCTCGACCCGGCGGACATCGGCGAACTGGCCGCCAAGGTGCGCCCCGAGCTGAACCCGGACCGGGCTGGCAAGGGCCACGCCCCCGGCAAGATGATCGGTGGCCGCGCCCTGATCGGGCGCCTGCTCGCCGCGATCGACGGCACCGGCAACGCGGACCTGCGCACCGGCACCGCGCTGACCGAGCTGGTCGTCGAGGACGGCCGCGTCGTCGGCGTCGTCGCCCGGTCCGGCGACGCGGAGGTCCGCATCAAGGCCACCCGCGGTGTGCTGATGGCCGCCGGCGGCATCGAGGGCAACGCGCAGGCCCGCGCCGAACACGGCACCCCCGGCAAGGCGGAATGGTCGATGGGCCCGATCGGGGCGAACACCGGTGACGCGATCGCCGCCGGGGCTGCCGCGGGCGGCGCGACCTCGCTGATGGATCAGGCCTGGTTCTGCCCGGGTGTCGAACAGCCGGACGGCACCGCAGCCTTCCTGGTCGGCATCCGCGGCGGCATCGTCGTCGACACGAACGGCAACCGATACCTGAACGAGTCGCTGCCCTACGACCGCTTCGGTCGGGCCATGCTCGCCCACAACGACGCCGGTCACGCCATCCCGTCGTGGATGATCTTCGACTCGAGGGAGGGCGGCGGACTGCCCGGCATCTCCATCCCGAACACCCCGCCGGCACAGCACCTCGAGGCGGGCACCTGGGTGCAGGCGGACACCCTGGAGGAGCTCGCCGCCAAGGCCGGGCTGCCCGCGGACGCCGTGCGCGCGAGCGTCGAGGAGTTCAACGATTACGCCAAGCGCGGCGTCGACGAGTCGTTCCACCGCGGCGAGGACCCCTACGACCTGTTCTTCTGCGGCCCGAACGGCAACCCGAACCGGGCACTGACCGCGGTCGAGACCGGCCCGTTCTATGCGGCCCGGATCGTGTTGTCCGACCTCGGCTGCAAGGGCGGCCTGGTCACCGACATCGACGGTCGCGTGCTGCGCGCCGACGGCACCGCCGTCGCCGGCCTGTACGCGGCGGGCAACACCGCCGCCTCGGTCGCGGGCAAGGTGTACCCGGGCCCGGGTGTTCCGCTCGGCACCGCAATGGTGTTCGGCTACCGCGCCGCCAATCACATGGCGTAGGACGCCGCGCTCGTCGAGCCCCTCCCCGCCGCCCGGCCCGAGCGAACGGATCATTCGGTCGAATCAGATCGGATCGACCGAATGCGTCCGTTTACTCGGGGTGGCGGGGGTGGGGTTGATCAGCGTGCGGGCAGGATCCGGCCGCGCACCTCACCGAAGCCGATGCGTCCGCCGCTCGCGCCCGGCGCGGTCGCGGTGATCGTCACCTCGTCGCCGTCCAGCAGATAGGTGCGCTTCTCGCCGGACACCGTCACGGGTTCTGTTCCGCCCCAGGTCAATTCGATGAAGGAACCGCACTGGTTCCGCTCCGCGCCGGAGACGGTGCCGGAGCCGACCAGGTCGCCGGTGCTGGCGGCTGCACCGTTCGCCGTGAGGTGCGCCAGCATCTGCGCGGGCGACCAGTACATCTGCGCGTACGGCGGGCGGCTGACCACGTCACCGTTCCACTCGACCACCAGATCGATGCCCAGTCCCCACTTCTCACCGCCCCGCAGGTACGGGAGCGGCACCGGATCCTGCACCGGGGTGGCGACCCTGGCGGCCTCGAGAGCCGCCAGCGGAACCACCCATGCGGAGATCGAGGTGGCGAAGCTCTTGCCCAGATTCGGGCCGAGCGGCACGTACTCCCACGCCTGGATGTCGCGGGCCGACCAGTCGTCGAGGATCACCGCGCCGAAGCAGTGTTCGGCGAACCGATCCGGCGTGATCGAGGCCCCCATCGGGGAGCCGACCCCCACCAGGAACCCCACCTCGGCCTCGATGTCGAGGCTCAGCGAGGGGCCGAACGTCGGCGCGTTGTCGGCTGGCGCCTTGCGCTGGCCGCGTGGCCGGACGATGTCGGTACCCGACACGACGACGGTGGACGCCCGGCCGTGGTAGCCGACCGGGAGGTGCTTCCAGTTCGGCATCAGCGGGTCGGGGCTGTCCGGGCGGAACAGTCGCCCGAGGTTGGTCGCGTGCTGTTCGGATGCGTAGAAGTCGACGTAGTCGGCGACCGCGATCGGCAGGTGCATCGTCACGTCGCCGACGGGCAGCACCGCATCGTCCGCGACCTCACCGCAGACCAGGACGGCAATCGTGTCCCGGACCTCGGCCCACCGGGCACTCCCCTGGGCCATGAACGGGTTGAGCGTCGGGTTGGCGAACACCGCGTCGCCGAGCACCGCCGCCAGGTCGACAACGTGGTCACCCACCCGCACGCCGACCCGCGGCTCCGTCCCCGCGGTCGAGAAGACTCCGTAGGGCAGGTTGTCGACGCCGAACGGGGAGCCGTCGGGGATCGGGATGACGGTCATGCCGGGGCTCGTTCGTCGGCGGCCGGGAGGCCGAGGGGATGCACCAGGCCGAGCGCGGTGAGGTCGGCGAGCGGAGCCGCGATGCTGCAGGTGCCGAACGAGACGAATCGGCGGCGCACCGCGGCGGACTCCGCCTCCGTCAACCCGGCGAGGGTGTCCGCCATGCCGGGTCCGTCGCGGTCCGCGAGCGCCGCGGCGACGGTGTCCGGGTCCGCACCGTCCGCGGCGAGGCGGGTGGCGAGCATCAGGTTCAGGAACCCGTGCTGCTCGAATCCGGTGTCGGCGTCGGTGTTCCGGACCGCGCGATGCAGACCCGCGGTCGCCTTGAACGGCACCCCGAGGGACCCGGCGGCCGCGATCACCGCCGCGAGCTCGGCCTCGTCCGGATACGCGTCGGCCACGACACCTCCGGTGCGGACCTTCGCGCGGGCCCCGAGGTCGGCGAGACCGGTGAGCACCTCGTCGCGGCGCCGGTCCCGGGGCACCTCAACATGGACCGCCACTCCCGGTGCGGCACCGCAGATTTTGCTCACCGCACGGAGAAGTGCGGGGACGGGCTGCCCGTCCGGCACGGCGATCTCGAGGCCAACCAGGTGCACGGCGTCGATCGCGCGCAGCCGACCCAGTGCCGCCGCGGCGGCGTCGGTGCCACCGGGGACGGTCAGGCTCACCGGCAGGACCCGGCCGCCGAGCACGGCGGCCAGTTCGGCGAGCCTGGTCGCCGGAAGGACAAACGGCCCCACCAGATCCGCGTACGCGCTGTCGGTGTGGGCGAAGTGGGCGGGCACCGCAACGGCGAGGGGCACGGCGCCGGGCGGAAACAGCGCGGCGTCGTCGCACAGCCCGGCCAGCAGCGGCGGGATCATCCTCATCGCGCCTGCCCCCTGCCCGACGACGGCGGCGACGCCGGACCCCGTCCGGCCCAGGACCAGGCGTACCCCGGGTCCTCGCAGGCCAGCGCCCCCGCACCGAGTTCGAGTGGCCGGAAGGTGTCGACCATGACGGCGAGCTCGTCGAAGAAGTCGACGCCGATGCTGCGTTCGTACGCGCCCGGCTGGGGTCCGTGGGTGTGCCCGCCGGGGTGCACGGAGACCGAGCCCGGCCCGATGCCGGAGCCCTTCCTCGCCTCGTAGTCGCCACCGCAGTAGAACAGGACCTCGTCGGAGTCCACGTTCGAGTGGTAGTACGGCACCGGGATCGACAGCGGGTGGTAGTCGACCTTGCGGGGAACAAAGTTGCAGATCACGAAGCCGGCACCCTCGAACGCCTGATGCGCGGGCGGCGGCTGGTGCACGCGACCGGTGACGGGTTCGTGGTCGGCGATGTTGAAGGTGTACGGGTAGAGGCAGCCGTCCCAGCCGACGACATCGAACGGGTGCGTCGCGTGCACCATCCGGGTGCCGACAATGCCGCGGGAGGTCCGGTGCTTGACGAGGACCTCGACGTCGGTGCCCTCGACGAGCAGCGGCGCGCTGGGACCGTGCAGGTCGCGTTCGCAGTAGGGGGCGGTCTCCAGGAACTGCCCGAATCGCGACAGGTACCGCTTCGGCGGCGCAATGTGGCCGTTGGCCTCGATCGCATACACCCGCAACGGTTCCGCCCCCACCGGCCGCCAGCGGTGGGTGGTCGACATCGGCAGCAGCACGTAGTCGCCCTGGCGTGCGGGCAGCGCACCGAAGGCGGTCTCGACGAGCGCCTCCCCCGCCTCGACGTACACCAACTCGTCGCCGATCGTGTTGCGGTACAGCGGCGATTCGGCCGCCGCGACGGCGTACGAGAGCCGGACATCGGCGTTGCCGAGGATCAGCCTCCGACCGGTGACGGGATCGGTCTCGGCCCACCCCCGCTCGGGGAACAGCTCGTGCAGCCTGAGATGGCGCGGCCTGAGCGGATGATTCGGCGTCGTTGCCTGGTCGGGCAGCCCCCACACGGTCGCATCCACGATCGCCGACGGGACCGCGCGGTGATACAGCAGCGCCGAGTCGGAGGCGAAGCCCTCCTCGCCCATCAGTTCCTCGAAGCGCAGACTGCCGTCCTCGCCGCGGTGCTGGGTGTGCCGCTTCGGGGGAATGCTGCCGAGCCGTCGATAGAACGCCATGACCGGCCTCCTCGGTGTAGCGCGCTCCCGGTCTCCACTGTGACCGCTCCCGACCCGCTTGTCGACACGCGCGGCGGCGCCGGGCCCACCGGCCCGATCGTCGAGCCCGTCCGCCCCCGCCGGATCCCCTACTGTTGGTGACACCGGAGGTTCCGACCCGAGAGGATCGATCGATGCCGACGATGAGCAGTGCCGAGCGCGAGGCGTTCCTCGCGGACATTCATGTCGGGGTGGTCGCGGTCGAGCGGCCGGACCGGGCACCGTTGGCCGTGCCGGTCTGGTACGGGTACGAGCCGGGCGGGGAGGTCCTGATTTGGACCGAGACCGACACGATCAAGGAGCCGCTGTTTCGGGCGGCCGGGCGGTTCACCCTCACCGCGCAGCTCGAGCAGGTGCCGTACAAGTACGTCAGCGCCGAGGGCCCGATCACCTCGATTGCGCCGATCACCGCGGATCAGGCCACCGCGATCGCGGTGCGGTATCTCGGCGAGGAGGAGGGCACCGCGTACGCCGCACAGAACCTCACCCCGCGGTCGATCCTGGTCCGCATGCGTCCGCAGCGGTGGTTGAGCACGGACTACTCGAAGCTGTAGCCCCCGGCGCGGCCGACCGGACACCCCCGCGTCGTTCCGGCATGGGTTCCGAAAACCCGGATCGAGGCGGATACTCGCCAGTAGGTTGCCGATCGCTCTCGTCGAGGAGGCGGATCATGGTGTCACCGACCCAGGTCAGCGAGGAACAGGCACGCGCGGTCGCCGAGGAGGCCCGCGAAAGCGGCTGGGAGAAGCCCTCGTTCGCGAAGGAACTGTTCCTCGGCCGGTTCCGGCTCGACCTGGTGCACCCGTTTCCCCGCCCCACACCCGAGGACGCGGCGCGGACCGAGCGGTTTCTCGGGACACTGCGCGACTACTGCGCCGGGCTGGACGGCAGCGTGATCGAACGCGACGCGGCGATCCCCGACGAGTACGTGCGCGGGCTCGCCGACCTCGGCTGCTTCGGGCTGAAGATCCCGGAGGAGTACGGCGGACTAGGCCTGTCGCAGGTCGCCTATAACCGGGTGCTGATGCTCGTCGGGTCGGTGCATCCCAGCCTCGGCGCGCTGCTGTCCGCGCACCAGTCGATCGGCGTCCCCGAGCCACTCAAGCTGGCAGGCACCGACGAGCAGAAGCGAAAGTTCCTGCCGCGCTGCGCGAAAGGCGCGGTCTCCGCGTTCCTGCTCACCGAACCGGATGTCGGGTCGGACCCGGCGCGGATGGCGTCGACGGCCACCCCCACCGAGGACGGCACCGCCTACCTCCTCGACGGCGTGAAGCTGTGGACCACGAACGGTGTGGTCGCCGAACTGCTGGTGGTGATGGCGCGGGTACCGCGAACCGAGGGGCGGCACCCCGGCGGCATCAGCGCGTTCGTCGTCGAGGCCGACGCCCCCGGCATCACCGTCGAACGCCGCAACGCGTTCATGGGGCTGCGCGGCATCGAGAACGGGGTCACCCGGATGCACCGGGTGCGGGTACCAGCCGAGAACCTGATCGGCCGCGAGGGTGACGGCCTGAAGATTGCCCTGACCACACTGAACGCCGGGCGCCTCGCGCTGCCCGCGATGTGCACGGCGGCCGGGAAGTGGTCGCTCAAGATCGCACGAGAGTGGTCCGCGGAGCGGGTGCAGTGGGGCAGACCGGTCGGTGAGCACGGCGCGGTCGCCGGCAAGATCTCGTTCATCGCGGCCACCACGTATGCGTTGGAGGCGACGCTGGAACTGTCGGGTCAGATGGCCGACGAGGGCCGCAACGACATTCGGATCGAGGCGGCGCTGGCGAAGCTGTGGGCCAGCGAGATGGCGTGCCGGATCGCCGACGAACTGATCCAGATCCGGGGCGGCCGCGGCTACGAGACCGCGGAGTCCCTCGCCGCCCGCGGTGAACGGGCGGTCCCGGCCGAGCAGTTGCTGCGGGACCTGCGGATCAACCGGATCTTCGAGGGGTCGAGCGAGATCATGCGGCTGCTGATCGCGCGGGAGGCCGTCGACGCGCACCTGACCGCGGCGGGTGACCTCGCCGATCCGGGGGCCGACCTGCAGCACAAGGCCAAGGCTGCCCTCGGGGCGAGCGGCTTCTACGCCAAGTGGTTGCCGCACCTGGTGTCCGGCAAGGGGCAGCTCCCCGCGTCGTACGGCGACTTCGATTCCCTGGCGACGCACCTGCGGTTCGTCGAACGCAACGCACGCAAGCTGGCCAGGTCAACGTTCTATGGGATGGCCCGCTGGCAGGCGGGCATGGAGAAGCATCAGGTGTTCCTCGGCCGGATCGTCGACATCGGCGCCGAGCTGTTCGCGATGGCCGCGGCGTGCGTGCGCGCGGACTCCGAGCGGGCGCGGGACCCGGGCACCGGCGCCGCCGACCTGGCCGACGTGTTCTGCCAGCAGGCGAGGCTGCGCATCGACCGCCTGTTCGCCGGACTGTGGGAGAACACCGACGACCTCGACCACCGGATCGCGTCGAATGTTCTCGGCGGCGAGTACGCCTGGCTCGAATCGGGTGTCCTCGACCAGAGTGAGGGCACCGGGCCGTGGATCGCCTCCTGGTCGCCGGGGCCGTCCACCGAGCCGAACCTGGCCCGGCGGTTCCGCACCGACCCCGACGGCGCGGGACCGGGGTGACGCCGGGCGTCAGACCATGTTGTCCTCGACCGGCAGCCCGAACGCGCCGCGCCCGTAGAGGGCGAGGGCGCGTTCGGTGTCGTTCGCGACATGCACCCCGCCCGCGTGCGCGTCCCGCCAGCCCCGTTCGAGCGGGTTGCCGGTGTCGAGCGAGTTGCCGCCGGACATCTTGAACAGCTTGTCGATGGCGGCGAGCGCCCGCTCGGTGCCGCGCACCTGGTCGCGCCGGGCCCGCAGCCGCAGTTGCATCTGGATCTGGTCGCCCGCGGCAGCCACCTCCATCAGGGCCCGCACGTTGCGGTCCATCTGCAGGATCGACGCGTCGATGTCCGACGACGCCCGCCCGACGGTCACCTGCGCGAACACGTCCTCCGCGAACCGGCCGCCGCCGAGACTGAGCCGCACCCGGTCCCGCATCCGGGCCAGGAACTCCTCGTAGCAGCCCGCGACGACGCCGAGGACGGGGGCCGCGATCGCCGACGAGAACACCGTCGCGAACGGGATTCGATACAGCGGCCCGGTGTTCACCTTCTGGCCCGGACCGCGCAGCTGGGAGAACTCGTAGTTGCGCATCACCCGGTGATCGGGAACGAACGCCCGCTCGACGAAGATCTCGTTGCTTCCGGTGCCGCGCAACCCGACGGACTCCCAGACGTCCCGGATCTGATAGTCCGATCGCGGAACCAGCATCGTGGTGTTGTCGATCGGGTCGCCGCGGTCGTCGACGAGCATCCCGCCGAGCAGCGCCCACCCGCAGTGATCGACGCCGGACGAGAACCGCCAGCACCCCATGATCTCGTAGCCGCCGTCGACCCGGACCATCGTGCCGACCGGGGCGTACGACGACGCGATGAGGACGTCGGGGTCGGCGCCCCACACGTCGGACTGCGCGGCATGGTCGAACAGCGCGAGGTGCCACGGGTGCACCCCGAGGACGCCGGTGACCCACCCGGTGGATCCGCACGCCCCCGCGATCGCCCGCACGGCCTCGTAGAAGTGCACCGGATCGGACTCGAGTCCCCCGTATCGGGTCGGCTGAAGCATCCGGAACACCCCGGCGTCGACCAGCGCCCGGATCGTCTCGTCGGGTACCCGACGAGACTCCTCCGTTCCGCGTGCCCGTTCCGCGATGGCGGGGAGCAACTCCCGCACCCGACCGAGTACCTCGTTGTCCATTCGTTCGATGTTATCGGCTCGCCGTTCGCGCGCCGATGGTCGCGCACTGCGGGAGGTCCCGGCCAGTGAGATACTCGGCGAACCCGGTGACCCGCGTCGTTAGCGTCCGAGGTCATGAATCGTGCCGCCACGTGCGGTACCTCGACCGGAAGGATGAACCGTGACCAGCACGCAGTCTGCCGACGAAGTTCGCGTGATCGAAGCGGGCGCCGCACCTACGAGGTTCGCGCGGGGCTGGCACTGCCTCGGACTCGCCGAGGACTTCCGTGACGGCAAGCCGCACAGCGTCCATGCGTTCGGCACCAAGCTCGTCGTCTTCGCCGACAGCGAGGGCAAGCTCAGCATCCTCGACGCATACTGCAGGCACATGGGCGGCGACCTGAGCCAGGGCACCATCAAGGGCGACTCGGTGGCCTGCCCGTTCCACGACTGGCGCTGGGGCGGCAAGGGCAAGTGCACCTCGATCCCCTACGCCCGCCGCGTTCCCCCGCTGGCCCGCACCCGGTCGTGGCACACCCTCGACCAGGACGGGATGCTCTTCGTCTGGCACGACCCGGAGGGCAAGGCCCCGACCGACGAGGACATGTACATCCCGCGCATCGAGGGCGCGCTGTCCGACGAGTGGTCGGACTGGGTCTGGTTCACCACCGAGGTCGACATCAACTGCCGCGAGATCGTCGACAACATCGTCGACATGGCGCACTTCTTCTACGTGCACTACTCGTTCCCGACGTTCTTCAAGAACGTCTTCGAGGGCCAGGTCGCGAGCCAGTTCATGCGCGGCACCGCGCGTGAGGACGAGCGCCCGCACGCCGCAGGCACCCCGCGGATGAAGGGCAGCAACTCGGCGGCGTCGTACTTCGGCCCGTCGTTCATGATCGATGACCTGGTCTACGAGTACGAGGACCACAACGTCGAGTCGGTCCTGCTGAACTGCCACTACCCGGTCACCCCGGACAAGTTCGTGCTGATGTACGGCATCATCGTCAAGAAGTCCGACAAGTTCCAGGGCACCGCCGCCACCGACATGGCGAAGAACTTCGGCACGTTCATCGCGAAGGGCTTCGAGCAGGACATCGCGATCTGGAAGAACAAGACCCGGATCGAGAACCCGCTGCTGTGCGAGGAGGACGGCCCCGTCTACCAGCTGCGCCGCTGGTACGAGCAGTTCTACGTGGACCGCGCCGACGTGCAGCCGGAGATGGTCGAGCGGTTCGAGCACGAGATGGACACCACGAAGGCGGTCGCCGCGTGGCGCAAGGAGGTCGACGCGAACCTCGAGAAGAAGGCGCTGGAGAATGCAGCCGCTGGCGTGTGAGGCGTGCGGGGCCCGCGTGCGGGTCCTCAAGCACAGCTGGGAGCACACTGCCATTCAGTGGGACGAGGCCGCGCAGGACGCCTGCCGGGAGATCCACGAGTGGACCGGGCGTGAGGGCCGCCCCGGGGCTCCCGTGATGCGCTGCGAGGCGCTGACCGCGACGATCGACAAGGCCGCGAACGACGGCCGGCTGCCCATCACCAACGAGGACCCGGTCCCCGCGCCGCAGGTCGTGGACTGACCGTCCGGCACACCGACAACCGCGGGCGCATCGTCGGCGCCCGTCCGAGAGGATCTTCCATGGTCGACATCAACCAGTACAGCCCGTGGGCCGTCATCGCAGGCGGCTCCGAGGGCGTCGGCGCGGCGTTCGCGGACCAGCTGGCCGCCGACGGCTTCAATCTCGTGCTGATCGCCCGCAAGCCGGGCCCGCTCGAGGAGACCGCGGAGAAGGTCCGCTCCCACGGCGTCGAGGTCCGGACCCTGTCGCTGGACCTGCTGGTGGGCGACGCGCTCGCGCAGATCCGCGCCGTCACCGACGACGTCGAGGTCGGGCTGCTGATCTTCAACGCGGGCGCGAACTCCTACGGCCACGAGTTCGTCACCGGCGAGCTGGACGGCTTCCGCGGCGTGATCGAGCTGAACATTCTCAAGCAGCTCGAACTCTCGCACCACTTCGGTGGCCTGATGCGCGAGCGCGGTCGCGGCGGCATCATGCTGCTCGGCTCGCTGGCCGGCTACATGGGCTCCGAGCACCAGAGCATCTACGCGGCGTCGAAGGCCTTCAGCCGGGTGTTCGCCGAGTCGCTGTGGCTCGAGCTTGAGCCGCACGGCGTGCACGTCGTCGAGTTCATCCTCGGCGTCACCCGGACCCCGGCGATGGTCCGCGCCGGGCTGAACTTCGACATCCCCGGCATGATCGTGCAGGAGCCGGAGGACGCGGCCCGTGAGGGTCTTGAGCACCTTGCCGACGGCCCGGTGTGGGTGGCGGGCGGCAACTACGAGGCCGCGCAGAAGCGCAGCGGCTTCCCCCGCGACAAGATGGTCAAGGGTGCCGCCGTCGCGATGCGCAAGCTGCTCAACCGCGGCTGATTTCTCGAGCTCCCCGGCAGTGGCCGCACCCGTCCCGGGTGCGGCCACTGCTCGTTGGCGACCGGTGATCGGGTCCTCACCCGTTCCGGTCGGGGACGCCGCACCGACGGTGTAGGTTCAGCGCGCCCACCAACAACCGAATCCGGGAGCCGCCGTGCGTTCGACCCGTCCCGCACCGATCCACGCCGCGGCAACGCTCGACCGGCGTCCCCGCACGCTGCGGGCCTGCGCCTGCGCCGTCGCCGTTGCCGCGCTGCTCGCGGTCCCGGTCGCGCCCGCCGTCGCGGTGCCGGGCAGCAGCGACCTGCTCGGCAGCAGCGGAAGTGCCGCCGGCTCGGACGGCGGCAGCGTGACCGGCGGATCCACGATCCCTGGCCCGCTGCAGAACGAGCACCCCGTCCTCCCCGAACTACGCGACGACATCACGGCGGCGGCGATCGTCGGCGAGGAGCGCATGACCGACCGGCTCGTCCGGTTCACCGTCGCCTCGCCCGCACTCCGCCGCGAGGTAGGAGTGGAAGTTCTTCTGCCGAAGGATAATTCGGTGCCGAGGCCGTCGCTCTACGCGCTTGAGGGGGTCGACGCGAACGAGCAGACGTCCGGCTGGGTCACGATGGGCGGCGTCCCGGCGTTCTTCGCGGACAAGAACGTCAACGTCGTGATGCCCAACGGCGGGGTGTCCGGCCTCTACACCGATTGGGATCGGATCGACCCCGCCGTCGGGCTGCACAAGTGGGAGACGTTCCTCACCGAGGAACTGCCGCCGCTGCTCGACGCCCGGCTGCGCACGAACGGGGTCAAGTCGCTGCTCGGCATCTCGATGGGTGCGCAGGGCGCGATGATGCTCGCGCACCGGCATCCCGGCATGTACCGCGGCATCGCGGCGATGAGCGGCTGCTACTCGACGATGGACGACGTCGGCAAGCTCAGCGTGCTGTGGACGATCTCGTCCCGCGGCGGCGACCCGGTCAACGCATGGGGCGAGGTCGGCGGCCCCGGATGGGCGGCGCATGACAGCGTTCGGGGCGCCGAGGCGCTGCGCGGCATGGACATTTTCCTGTCCGTGATGCCGGGATCACCGGGCCGGTACGAGACCCCCGACATTCCGGACTACCAGGACCGGGTGACGGTCGGCGCGACCATCGAGGCCTCGGCAAACGCCTGCACCCGCAGGCTCGACGCGCGACTCGACGACCTCGGGATTCCGGCGACCGTCCGATATCAGCCGGACGGTGTCCATGCGTGGGTGTACTGGCGGGACCAGCTGCCGCAGGCGTGGCCGACGCTGGCCCGATCGTTCGGGATGACCGCCTAGCGCAACTGGTCCCGGCGGGCCATCGTGCTACCCAGCCCGGCGGCGGCGGCGCGGACGGCCGCGACCTGGGTCTCCGGACGGAACCGCCCCGTCGGTCCGGTGACGCTGATCGCGGCGACCGTCTCCCCACCGCGGCCGACGACCGGGGCAGCGACGCAGTTGATGCCGAGCGCGGACTCTTCGTGTTCGAACGCGACACCCGTCTCGACAATCCTATCCAGTTGGCGGCCAAGGATTCCCGGCGCAACGATGGTATGCGGGGTCCGCCGGACCAACGGCCCCGCCAGCACCTCGCGCTGAAGCTCGGGGGCGGCGAAGGCCAACAGCGTCTTGCCGATCGCGGAGCAGTGCAGCGGGATGCGGCCGCCGGTGCGGGACGGGGACTTCGCCTGTCGATGGCCGCCGATCTTCGCGACGTACACCACGTCGTGCCCGTCGCGGACCCCGAGGTGCACGGTCTCGTGCGTCCGCTCGTACAGGTCCTGCAGGAACGGCATCGCCATCTCCAGCAGGCTGCGTTCGAGCGAGGCGAGCATGCCGAGTTCGAACAGGCCGCCGCTGAGCCGGTAGCCGCCGTCCACCCGGTCAAGGAGCCGGTTGGCGACCAGTTCACCCGCGAGGCGGTGCACCGTGGCCTTGTGCAGTCCGGTCCGGCGGACCAGCTCGGCGAGCGGCAGCACCTGATCGTCCGGGCGGTAGGCGCGCAGGATCGTCACCGCCTTGCCGAGCACGGTGTCGAGGTTCACGCCTCCGGTCATCAGCCGAGCGTATCGCTGAGTGAGACGCAGGCCTGGTCCGGGCGACGGAATCCCGTAACAGTTGGAGCATGAGCCAGCCCACCAACTCCATCGCAGCGAGCGAATCCGACATCGCCGCCGCAGCGGACCGCCTCGCGGCCGCCGCGGCGGACGGTGTGCCGTGCGCCCCGATCCGGGACCTGATCGGCGAGGCCAACCTCGAGGCGGCCTACGCGGTCCAGCAGCAGTTCAACGAGCGCCGGGTGCAGGCCGGTGCCCGGATCGTCGGCCGCAAGATCGGCCTGACCTCGAAGGCCGTGCAGGAGCAGCTCGGCGTCGGCCAGCCCGACCTCGGTGTGCTCTTCGACGACATGGACTTCGCCGACGGGTCCGACATCCCGATGTCGCGGCTGATCCAGCCGAAGATCGAGGGGGAGGTGGGCTTCGTTCTCGGCAAGGATCTGATCGACGGCCCGCTCGACGCCGCGCAGGTCCGCGACGCCGTCGACTACGCGGTCACCGCGCTGGAGATTTGTGACAGCCGGATCCAGGGCTGGGACATCCGGTTCAGCGACACCGTCGCCGACAACGCCTCGTCCGGCGTGTACGTCCTCGGCACCGAGCGGCGCACCCTCGACGAGGTCGAGCCGGTGAACGTCACCATGTCGATGTCCGTCAATGGCGTCGAGGTCTCCAGCGGCAACGGCGCGGCCTGCCTCGGCGATCCGATCGAGGCCGTCGTGTGGCTGGCACAGACCGCCCGCGAACTCGGTCAGCCGCTGCGTGCCGGACAGGTGATCCTGTCCGGCGCACTCGGCCCGATGGCGCCGGTGCAGGCCGGCGACACCGTCACCGTCACAGTGTCCGGACTCGGTTCCGTGACAACACGTTTCACGGAAGGAGTGAACGCATGAGCAAGGTCAAGGTCGCGATCATCGGATCGGGCAACATCGGCACCGATCTGATGATCAAGGTGCTGAACCACTCGGAGCACCTGGAGATGGGTGCGATGGTCGGCATCGACCCCGCCTCGGACGGTCTGGCCCGCGCCGCGGCGCTGGGCGTGCCGATCACCGCGGAGGGTGTTGAGGGTCTGGTGAACCTGCCGAACTTCGACGAGATCGAGATCGTCTTCGATGCCACCTCGGCCAAGGCGCACGTCACCAACGACGCCCGGCTGCGCCCGCTCGGCAAGCGGATGATCGATCTGACGCCCGCCGCGATCGGCCCGTACGTGATCCCCGCCGTCAACGGCGACGAGCACTTGGGCGCCGAGAACGTCAACATGGTCACCTGTGGCGGCCAGGCCACCATCCCGATGGTCGCCGCGGTCTCCCGCGTCGTTCCGGTGGCGTACGCCGAGATCGTCGCGTCGATCGCGTCGAAGTCGGCCGGTCCGGGCACCCGCGCGAACATCGACGAGTTCACCGAGACCACCTCGGCCGCGATCGTCTCCGTCGGCGGAGCCAAGCGCGGCAAGGCGATCATCATCCTCAACCCGGCCGAGCCGCCGCTGATGATGCGCGACACGGTCTTCTGCCTCGTGGACGCGCCGGACCCGGCCACCCACGACGAGATCCGCCAGTCCGTCGAGAAGATGGTCGGCGACGTCGCCGCCTACGTGCCCGGCTACCGCCTCAAGCAGCAGGTGCAGATCACCGAGATCCCGGCCGACCAGCCGGTCGAGACCCTGATCGTGGACGGCAACCGCCCGACGCACCAGGTGTCGATCTTCCTCGAGGTGGAGGGCGCGGGCCACTACCTGCCCGCCTACGCAGGCAACCTCGACATCATGACCTCGGCGGGACAGCAGATCGCGGAGCGGATCGCACAGCAGAAGGAAGCAGGCCGATGAGCACCAACCCCACCATCTTCGTCCAGGACGTCACCCTCCGTGACGGCATGCACGCGGTGCGCCACCGGATCTCGACGGACAACGTCAAGCGGATCGTCAAGGCGCTCGACGAGGCGGGCGTCGACGCGATCGAGGTCGCGCACGGCGACGGACTCGCCGGCGGTTCGGTGAACTACGGCCCGGGCTCGAACACCGACTGGGAGTGGATCGAGGCCGCGGCCGACGTTCTGCAGCACGCGCGGCTCACCACGCTGCTGCTGCCCGGTGTCGGCACCATCGAGGAGCTCAAGCACGCATACAAGCTGGGTGTGCGCTCGGTGCGCATCGCGACGCACTGCACCGAGGCCGACGTCTCCGCGCAGCACATCGAGACCGCCCGCGAGATCGGCATGGACGTCTCCGGCTTCCTGATGATGAGCCACATGGCACCCGCTGAGGAGCTCGCGAAGCAGGCCAAGCTGATGGAATCGTATGGCGCGCACTGCGTCTACGTCACCGACTCGGGTGGACGCCTGACCATGGGTGGGGTCCGGGACCGGGTCCGCGCCTACAAGGATGTGCTGAACGAGGGCACCGAGATCGGCATCCACGCCCACGAGAACCTCTCGCTGTCGGTCGCCAACTCCGTTGTGGCCGTGGAGGAGGGCGTCTACCGCGTTGACGCGTCACTCGCCGGACACGGTGCGGGCGCGGGCAACTGCCCGATCGAGCCCTTCATCGCGGTCGCGGACCTGTACGAGTGGAAGCACGGCTGCGACGTGTTCAAGCTGCAGGACGCGGCCGACGACATCGTCCGCCCGCTGCAGGACCGGCCGGTCCGGGTGGACCGCGAGACGCTGACCCTCGGCTACGCGGGCGTGTACTCGTCCTTCCTGCGGCATGCCGAGATCCAGTCGGAGCGCTACGGCGTCGACGTGCGCACCCTGCTGCTCGAGGCGGGCAAGCGCAAGCTGGTCGGTGGCCAGGAGGACATGCTCATCGACATCGCGCTGAACATCGTCGCCGAGCGCGAGGCGGCCGCCAAGTAGCGTCCCCCACGCCACGCGCAGAACCCCTGTGCACACACCTCTTCGGGTGTGCACCGGGGTTTTCTGCGTCGAACGCCCCTGCGCGTGCCGCAGAAGCGGTGTGCACAGGGGCATTCGCGCCGTCCGTCAGACCAGCGCGGCGACCTTCTCCTCGGTCACCGGTTCGGCGGGCGGTGTGCCCTGCCTGCGGTCGGTGAACCATTCGATGCCGAGCACGCAGACGAGGGCGACGGCGGCCCAGACCAGGAACGTCACCAGGTGGCCACCGACGCCCCCACCGCCGAAGTAGAGGATCGAGCGGGCCGACTCGACCGCGGCGGGCATCGGCAGGATGTCGTGCAGCGTCCGGAAGATCTCGGGCGACAGGTAGATCGACATCCCGCCGCCCGAGGCGGGCACGCCGAGGAACATGACCACCAGGATCACGGGGAGCACGGCGAGCATGCCGATCAGCCGCGCGAAAACGGTGGTGAACAGCGAGATCGCGAACGTCGCGAGCGCACCGACACCGATGAGCTGCCCGGCGTGCCCGGACACCGCCCCGACGACCGGTCCCGCGATGAGCCACACGACCGCGGACATCGCGACCGCCCAGCCTGCCGCGATCGGCAGCAGCCTACGCAGGGTCAGCAGCTCCGGTGCCGCCGTCGACATCACGATGATCAGCATGAATCCGGACATCATCCAGCCGATCGCGAGGTACATGCTCACCGTGCCGACGGTGTCATCGGCGCTGAGCGGCGTCACGTCCGCGGTAGTCAGCGCCATGCCCTGCTGCTGCGCCACCTGCGTGAACACGGTGGTGACGACCTGCTGCTGACTCATGCCTGCGGCTCCCGCGGTGATCAGCGTCGCCGTCGGGCTGTCGACGCTCGGCAGCACGAACGCACCGACCACCGTTCGGTCGACGACCAGTTGCTCCGCCTCGTCGGGGGCGGCGATCCGGACGTCGAACATGCCCGCCATCGACCCGTCCAGGCCCGCGGCCATCCGCTCGGCCTCGACGGGGTCTGCGGCGGCGACCGCGACCGGTAGTTCCCGCGGCGACGGCTGGTACATCGCCGACGTCATGATCGACAGCATCATCACGACCATCGCGAGCGGGAACAGCACGATCGTGGCGTAGCGGACCCGCCGGGACTGCGGACGACCGCCGGTGAAGGACGCGATCGTCACCTCGGGCGGTGCCGTCTCGGGGTTCCTGCGCCGCCGCAGGACGTCGACGACCACCGTCAACGCGATGGCCGCCACGGCACCGACGGTGAGAACAACGAGGTGTCCGGTCAGGCCGGTTCCGCCGAAGTACAGCGCCGAACGCAGTGCCTCACCGATCGCGGGCGACGGCAGGAAGGTGTACAGCACCGAGAACATGCCGGGCATCGTGTGCACCGACATGCCCAAATTGGAGGCGGGGATGCCGAGCACCATCAGGAAGAGCATGCCGACGAGCACGGCGAGCGGCCCGAAGATCCGGGTGAGGAACAACTGCACCGCCGAGATGGCGAACACGCCGAGCCAGCAGATCCCGAGGACCGCGGCGGTGTGGCCCTGGACGGCCCCGAGGAGTGGGTCCGCGACCACCCAGACGACGGCGGCGACCAGTGCGGCCCAGCCCGCGAGCAGCGGGAAGATGCGGCGCTTGCGGAGCAGTTCCGGGGCCGCCGACAGGATCAGGCTCAGCGGCATGTAGCCGGCGAGCGCGAGGGCGGTGGTCATGAACATGACGGCGAGGCCCGCGCCGTCGTGCGCGGGCAGCGGTGCGAGGTCGTCCGTCTGGACGGTGGCGCCCTGCTCGGCCGCGAACGGCACCAGCAGGTTGGTGACGGTGGACGCCTGGGACGCGCCGGCCGCGCCCGCGGTGAGGACGGTGGCCTCGCCGGTGCCGGAGAACACGACGGCACCAACGACCTCGCGGTCGGTGACGAGTGCGCGTGCCTGATCGACGTCGTCGGCGACCCTGGCGGCGAGCGCGGACGGGTCGGTGGCGTCGAGCGCATCCGCGAGGCGGGCGGAGTCGGCGGGACTCGCGCCGACCACGGCGACCGGCAGGTCGTGTGGCGTCGGCGCATGCATCGCGCCGAGGTAGCCGCCAACCAGCATCGTCACCATCAGAAACGGGAAGATCAGCATGCCCACATAGCGGGCGATCCGCATCTTGCGTTCCCGCGCCGCCTCGGCCGCGGGATCCACCAGTTCCACCTCCTCGGACAGCGGCTGCACGTGTTCGGTCACGAATACTCCTCGTCTGCGTGGCTGGGAGCCCGGCGCCTACCGGACACCCCCCAAATTTACGCCACGTGTCTTAAATCGTGCCATATCGGCCCGCCATGACGTTGGTCTCACCGCGCGCGGGATCATGGACACGGTTCACCGACGACCACATCGGTCGGTGCCACCGACGAACGGGAGCGAGATGGCGCGCAAGAGCGAGCAGGCGCGGACCGCGCTGATGGACGCGGCCGAGGAACTGTTCGGCCGGTACGGCATCGACCAGATCTCCAGCAGGCGCATCGCCGAGCAGGCGGGGAACTCGAATCACTCCGCGGTCGCCTACCACTTCGGTGACCGGGACGGCCTGATCCGGGCACTGTTCGACCGGCAGGCGGCGAGCACCGGCGCACTACGCACCGCCATGCTCCACGACATCGGCACCGACGGCAGCCTCACTGACTACCTGCGATGCATGATCCTTCCTGCGACACAGGCATTTTCATTGCTCCCACCGCCATCGTGGCGGGCCCGGTTCATCAACCAGGCCCGACACAACCCGACGGCGGCGGCGCTGTTCGCGCAGCGGGCGGCGAGCATCTCCGCCGAATCTGAGCGGATCCGGGCCCTCGCCATGACACACCTCGGCCACCTCGACCGTGAGGTGATGGTCGGGCGGGCCTGGATCCTGAGCCGGATGATCTTCGACGTGTGCGCCGAGTACGAGTCGGGCATTGCCGCGGGCAACCGCCCGGCCGACTGGGCGGCGCTTGGCAACTTCCTTACCGATGCCGCCGCGGGACTACTCGGCGCCCCGGTGTCGGAACCCAGTCCGTTCCACCCGGATTCGTCGACGCTGCTCTGAGGCCCACTACCCCCCGGAACCGTACGGCCGGGTGATGATCTCGAGAAAGTGTCCGGACGGGTCGAGGAAGTACGTTCCCCTCCCGCCATCATTCCGGTTGATTCCGTGCGCAGATTGGCGCGGGTCCGCCCAGTGCTCGAGACCGATCTCGCCGATGCGGCCGTAGATGGCGTCGAAGTCCTCCTCCGAGACCAGGAAGGCGTAGTGCTGCGCGGGCACGACGCCGTCCGGCGGTTCGGCGTAATCGAGCGTCACCCCGTTTTCGAGCCGCACGGCGAGGAAGTGGCCCGCGGGCACCGGGTCCGGGAGCCCGAGGAGCCAGGTGAGAAAGTAGGCCGAATGCTGCCGGTCCTTCGCAGCGACGATCGTGTGGTTGAGCGAGATGGTCAAGGAAACCCCTTGGTCCGACGCCTCCATGCCTGACGCAGTCCGCCACCGGCACGCGACGCTGCTCCACAACTACCGCCCCGGAGCCGCCTTGGCAAGCCCCGCAGGCGACCGCGAGCGCTACTGCGCTCGGAGCGCCCGGATCCGGCCGGCCAGCTCGTCGGCGGTGGCCGGGTCGTCCAGCGCGATCGCCACCTCGGCGCGGGCGGTGAGGGCGCCGAGCAGAGTCGCGTCGTCCGCCGCCTCACCGAACCTGCGCAGCGCCACGTCCAGCACCCGCGCCGCGGTCGCGTCGTCGTTCTTGAACTCCCGGAAGATCCGGGCGTTGTCGACCGCCCTGGCCAACCCGTCCAGTCCGCTCGATCCGCCGTACTCGACGTCCGGCTCGTCACGCTGAATGAAGATCAGACTATTGCCGGAGGGGTCGACGACGGTGAAGCGGCTCTGCCCCTCCCGAAATCGGGTGATCCGGGGCAGGCCACGGCCGGGAACCCGCCCGAGTGCCGTGCGCAGCGAGGAGCTGAACGCCCGGTGGTACGGGGCAACCGCGTCCACCAGCACCAGACAACCACCCGAGGTCTCCCTGGTGGGATCCAGACCCTCCGGCGCCGTTCCGAAGTGCACCTCGAATCCGCTGAACGACAGCGCAAGGTACAGGTACGGGCGGGTCATCTCGTAGGTGACCTCGAATCCGAGTGCCCGGTAGAACGCGAGCGTGTCGTCCACCGACAGGCAGGGCAGCAGCGGCACCGTTGCCTCGTTGGGGGTTACGGTGTCGGCGGCGGGCAGTTCCGGAGTTCGCGGCACGGCGACCCTTTCGTGGGGAATCGGGTGCTCGAAGCTAGCAGACGATGCCGGTCCACGAACCGCCGGTTCCAGCGTCAGCGATAGTCCGGGTTGGGGAAGGTCGGCGCACAGCCCGCGTCCCACAGCGACCGTTGATTGCCGTACGCGGGAATTCCCCCCGCCGCCTTGATCATTGCCGCAAGGTGCATCAGGTTGTAGGTCATGAACGTGGTGTTGCGGTTGGTGAAGTCGTTCTCCGGTCCGCCGGACGCCTCGTCCAGGTAGGACGGGCCGGGGCCCGCCTCCCCCACCCAGCCCGCGTCGGCCTGCGGCGGGATCACATACCCGAGGTGCTGCATGCTGTACAGCACGTTCATCGCGCAATGCTTGACGCCGTCCTCGTTGCCGGTGAACAGCGCCCCACCGACCCGGCCGTAGTAGGCATACTGCCCCTTGTCGTTCAGGATCGCCGAGCAGCCGTACAGCCGCTCGATCACCCGCTTCATCACGGAACTGTTGTCGCCCAACCAGATCGGGCCGGCCAGCACCAGGATGTCGGCGGCGAGGATCCGGTCGAACAGGCGCGGCCATTCGTCGCTCGGCCACCCGTGCTCGGTCATGTCCGGGTACACGCCGGTCGCGATGTCGTGGTCGACCGCGCGAATCTGGTCGACCGCAACCCCTGACTCCCGCATCAGCGACACGCTCCGATCAATCAGCCCCTGCGTGTGGCTGCGCTCCGGGGACCGCTTGAGGGTGCAGTTGACATACACCGCAAGCAGGCCGGTGAAGTCGGGACGCGACTCCGGGGACGCGGGACCGGACATCGGGCACCTCCGAGTAGGACGGCGGATCCGAGCTTCCACGATAGGCGGGTCCCCGGGCAGTCGCACGCCAAACCTGGCCCGGCCGCGACGCGACCCCGCCCCTGTCCCGTGGTTCTCGCGCGTCGGAGGCCTGCACAGCCAGATGGCCATTCCACGCGATTCACGGCGCTGGTGACGGCGGGGGTTGCGTGTTCAGACGGCGACGACGCTCTCGCCATCGTCGCCGCGCCGGTACTGACCGGGCGCAAGACCGTATTCACGTTTGAACGCCTTCGCGAAGGCGAACTCGCTCTGATAGCCGACTTTGCGGGCCACACCGGCCAGAGGCGTGTCGGTGTCACGGAGCAACCGGGCCGCGGTGAGCATGCGCCAGCGGGTGAGATAGGACAGCGGCGGTTCACCGACCGTGGCGGCGAATCTGCGGGTCAGCGTCGCCCGGCTCACCCCGGCGACGGCGCTGAGTTCAGGTACCGTCCAGGCTCGTTCGGGTGCATCGTGGATGGCGCGGAGGGCGGCGAGCACGCCCGGATCGGCGAATGCTCCGGCCCAGCCCGTCCGGGCGGGGGCCTGCTTCTCGAACCAGGCGCGCAACGCGAACAGCAGCAGCGTCTCCAGCAGCGCCGGAACGGCGGCGTCGGTTCCAGCGCGCGGCCGCGCCAGCTCCATGGCCAAGACGTCGACGAGCCCACGCAACCCCGGATCAGCACCCGGCCGCACGGGGATGTGCACGAAATCGGGCAACTCGTCGAGCAGTCTATGGCTACGCTGCCGACCCAATGCGTAGGCGCCGCACATCAATTCGCTACGCACACCGGGGCCGCTGAGCTCGCGGGGTTCCCCGAGGTGGGCCTGCTCGGTCACCGCACTGTCGAGACTGTCCACGAGCACGTGGCCTGACCCGCGCGGCATCAGGATCACATCCCCGGCGCCCAGCGCGATCGGAGCACCGCTGGGTGGCACCAGCCAGCACGAACCCGCGAGGACCACGTGGAATCCGGTGCCCGGCACCACGGGATAGTCCCGACCCCAGGGTGCGTGCCGAATGAACACGCCGCAGGTCGGAGCACCTGTGCGGATGGCGGTGATGGTGTCACTGAGCACGTCCACGGCGCCAATCTACTGATCGACCGACAGGTGAGTCATTCGGGCATCGGGGTGAGCCGATGAGCCATTCAATCCCCGAGCGCTCCCCCATAGCTTCGTACTCATGACGAACAGCACACAGCACCCGAATGGCCACCGCCCCACCATCGCGGTGTACGGAGCCACAGGCCATACCGGCGGATACGTCCTGCACGAACTCCGGCGTCGTAGCCTCACTCCGATTCTGGTGGGCCGCAACGCTACCCGTCTGCAAGTAGCGGCCGCCGCCGCCGGCCTACCCGACGCCGAGATCCGGCTCGCCAACCTGGATGACCCGGCCACTCTCACCACCGCGTTTACCGATGCCGACGTGGTCATCAGCACTCTGCCCGCCTACGTCGCCTTCGGCGAACCGGTGCTGGCCGCGGCCATCGCGGCCGGTGCGCACTACACCGACACCTCCGGTGAGCAACTGTTCCTGCGGAAGGTGTTCGACGAGTATGGTCCACGCGCCGAAGCCGCCAGCGTGACGATCCTCGGCGGCATCACCAACAGCAACCTGCCCGGTGACCTGCTCGGTCACCTGGCCGCGCGGGAGGTGGCAGCACCGGCCGAGGTCGTGATGAGCCTGGTCACCCGGGGTGAGGGCGGAGGATCGCGCGGCAGCGCGGAAACCGTTCTGGCCGGATTGGACTGGTTCCGCTCGGGCGGCTGGCACTTCGCGGACGGCGCACTGCGCACCGGCCCGATCGACCGGCACGCGCTGATGACCTTCCCTGGCGACGCGGACCCGACCGTGGTCGCCAAATTCCAGCAACCCCCGGTTCTCACCATTCCCCGGCACACCGACGTGTCCTTCGTGGCGGGCGTCGTCGAGGCCGACATGCTCGCCCAGCTCGCCGGCTTCACCCCGGAACTGCTGGATGCACTGCCCGAGCCGAGCACCGACCTCCGCTACGAGCTGGTACTCGACGCCATCGGAGCAGACGGCACCGCGGTACGCGGCGTGCTCACCGGCCCGGACGCCTACCGCGACACCGCGATCATGGCAGTGGAGGCGGCCACCCGCCTCGCGACCGACGACCTCAAGCCCGGCGCACTGGCCCCCGCCGAAGCCTTCGACCCCACCGAGTTCCTCAATTCCCTGGCCGGTCACGACATCACGTGGCAGATCACCCCGGTCCGGTAAACGAGGGCGTATTGCCGACCCCCATTCGTCCTGGGTCGCACCTGTTCACGCCGACAGTCCGAGTGCGTCGGGAATGACCGCAAATGCCTGGTGCAGGCGTTCGATGAGCTCGGCCCGGCCCCCGCTCGCATCGACGGCGACCCAGCCGCGCCCGGCAATACTCCATGCGGTGGTGGTCAGCTCGGCGAGAACACGGGGGCGCAGGTCTCCGTCAGGGAGGGCAAGCTTTCGCGCCATCTGGTGGGCAACTTGAGTTTCCACCCCTGATCGCGCGTAGTCGACGTGGCCGAGCAGGCTGGGGGCGGTGAGCACCAGCTTGCGGGTGGCGACGTAGCGGACGTCCCAGTCATCCGCGAGCTCGGCGACCGCGCCGGTGAGGATGTCGCGGAGCGCGGCGAGGACCGGGCCGCCGAGGTCGGTGGCGTCCAGGGCGTCGAGATAGCTGGCCCACAGCTCGGTTTCGGCCTCGACGGCAACGGCCTCCTTGGTGGGGAAGGCCCGGAAGAAGGTGCTCCGCGACACCTCGGCCGCATCGACCAGTTCCTCCACGGTGGTCGCGGCGAAACCCTTCTCCGTGAACAGCCGGAGCGCGGCGTCGGCGAGAGCGCGGCGGGTGCGGAGCCGTTTGCGTTCACGCAGCGGCAGCGCGCGGTCGTCGATGGGCATGCCGGGATCCTAGCCCGATACGAACCTCAGGCACGAAAGTAACTCAGTCGAAATTGACACTTGAACATTTATGAGACTCAGTGTCAGAATCGTCCCATGTCCAGCATCGCCTCGAACAAGGAGCGCGCAATGAACACCACCGCACCGGCCACCCTGAACCCGTCGATCATCGGCCAGGCCGAGAAGCACCACACCGCGGTGCTGACCCGTGCACTGGCCGGTACCACGCTGGACGAGAAGCAGTGGATCGTGCTCAACCAGGCCCTGGCCGTGGGCACACCGGTCGATCCGGCCGCCCACGTCACCCGCGTCACCGCCATGACCCAGTGGAATCCCGCCGACACCGGGATCGCCCTGACCACGCTGCTCGAAAGCGGCCTGCTGCGGGCGACTTCGGGTGATCTGGTCGAGCCCACCGAGGACGGTGTGGCGCTCGCGGGCAAGGTCCGCGGCGAATCGAGCGCAATCGTGGCCGCAGCCTACGGCGCGGTCGCCCCCGAGGATCTGGCCACCGCCGCCCGGGTGCTGACCACCATCACCGCCCGCATGGCCGAGGAACTGGCCCGCGCCTGAACCGGGTGGCCGATTCCGGCCCCTCCCCCACACCACGCGCAAAGCCCCTGTGCACATACCTTTTCGGGTGTGCGCAGGGGTTTTCTGCGTCGAACGCCCCTGCGCGTGCTGCAGAAGCGGTGTGCACAGCACCTCGGTCGCACCGCCCGGCTACCGCTCCGGACCGTGTCCTGCGACCCGCCCGTCCACCCGTGAAACGCCGAACGCGGCGGTCGCCTCGTGAGCGACCGCCGCGTTCGGCGTTGGTGAATCCTGCCCGTCGGGTCAGGCCTTCGGCGGGGCGAACGCCGCGAGCGGCTCCGACCCGGACCAGTCGTGACCCCAGTAGCTGTCCGCGGTGATCTCCTCCGCGGTGAAGTGGCTCTCGTCCACCAGCATGCCCTCGGTACCGAACTCGAGGTCCCAGCCGCCGGGCGCCCGCACGTAGAACGAGATCATCTTGTCGTTCGTGTGCCGACCCAGCGTCGAGGACAGCGAGAAGCCGTTCTTGGTGACCCGGTCCAGCGCCTGACCGACGGCGTCGAGGGTGTCGACCTCCATCATCAGGTGCACCATGCCGGGCGCCTCGGACGGCGGCGCCGGGCAGATCGCCAGGCTGTGGTGCCGCTGGTTGATGCCGAGGAACCGGACCCGACGCGGCGGGCCGGGCGCGTCGAGCCCGCCGAGCCGGATCGCGCCGCGCGGCAGGAAGTCGAGGACCTGCGTGTAGAAGTCGTAGGTCTCCTGGTACTGCGTCGTCGGCAGCACGACGTGGCCGAGGCCCGCCGCCTCGGTGACGAACCGGCCACCGTGCGGGGTGACGAGCGGGCTGTGGTCGAGAACCGGCCCGAAGAACACCTCGAGCACCGTGCCGGACGGGTCGGCAAACGTGATCGCCCGCTCGACGCGCCGGTAGTCGGCCTCCTCCTGGGTCAGCTCGCGGACCTCGACGCCCGCCTTCTCGACCCGCTCGCGCACGGCCTGGAGCCCGAACTCGTCGCGCACCTCCCAACCGACCGCGAGGACCTTGTCCACGTCACCGGGCAGGACCTGCAGTCGCGAGGTCCGCTCGTCGACGCGCAGGTACAGCGCGTCCTCGTCGGGGCCGGTGCCGACGGCCATGCCGAGGCCGTCGACGACCAGTTCACGCCAGCGGGGCAGGTCCTGGGACTGGACCCGCAGGTATCCGAGAGATCGGATGTCAGCCATGAATGTTCACCAATCCTTGTCGACAGATCAGATCATCGAGCGGTGGATGCCCTGCGGCTCGCCGCCGAGCTGGGTCAGCGCCGATGCGTGGTTGATCGAGCCGGGCACGTGAATCGCGTGCGACAGGCCGACGTGCGCGTCACGCCAGAAACGCTGCAGCGGCAGCGTCACCTTCATCGCGCCGCCACCGGCGCGGGCGAAGACCTCGTCGAGGGCGCTGACGGCGCGCCACGCGGCGTTGGTCTGGGTGCGGCGACCGATCGCACGCTCCTCGAAGGTGATCTTCTCGCCCTTCTCGGTCTTGTCCCAGAACCGGTCGACGGTCTCGAGGATCGCGACCCGGGACGCGTTGATCTCGTCCGCGGCCTGCCCGATCGCGTACATGACGTACGGATCGTCCTTGATCGGGACACCGGTGACCGCGACCCGCTCCTTCTGCATGGCGATGTACAGCCCGAGGCCGCCCTCGGCCATGCCGATCAGCGACGAGGAGATGCCGAGCGGGAAGATGCACGAGAACGGGAACTTGTACAGCGTCTCGTCGCGGCCAGCGTGCGCGGCACCGTTGCCCTGCAGGACGATGTCGGCGTCGATCGTGCGGTAGGCGGGCAGGAACGCGTCCTTGACGACGAAGTCCTTCGAGCCGGTGCCGCGCAGGCCGACGACGTTCCAGCTGTCGTGGTCGACGGTGTAGTCCGACTTCGGCACCAGCACGTGCAGGTTCTTGCCGGTGCGCTTGCCGTCCTTGTCGCCGAGCGCGGCGCCGATCATGACCCACTCGCAGTGGTCGTTGCCGGTCGAGAAGGACCAGCGGCCGTTGAGGATGTAGCCGCCGTCGACGGGGACCGCGACACCCATGGGCGCGTACGGCGACGCGATCCAGGTGTTGACGTCCTCGCCCCACACCTCCTGCTGGGCCTTGGGGTCGAAGAACGCCATCTCCCACGGGTGCACGCCGACGATGCCGGAGACCCAGCCGGTGGAGCCGTCGACGGCGCCGATGCCCATCGCGGTCTCGGCGAACTCACGCGGGTGCGCCTCGAGGCCGCCGAACTCCTTCGGCTGCAGCATCCGGATGACGCCCGCGTCACGCAGCCGCTTGGCGTTGCCGTCCGACAGGCGCATGAGCTTCTCGCCCTCGATGCCGCCCTCGCGGATCTCGTCCGCGTGCTGCATGATCCGGTCCAGGACCTCTCCCATGACTTCCCTCAACTTTCGCTGATCCGGCGGCGAGGCCGCCTCTTGGTTGTGAACGTCCCAGCCGTCAGGCGGACGTGGCTTCGGTGCTCTCGGTCAGTGGGAGCGTATTCGCGGCGGCGTACTTCGCGGCGAGATACCCGAAGACCATCGACGGTCCGATGGTGGCGCCTGCGCCCGCGTACTCGTTGCCCATCACCGAGGCGGTGGTGTTGCCGGTCGCGTACAGGCCCGTGATCGCGGTGCCGTCGGCGCGCAGCACCCGGCTGTTCTCGTCGGTGACGAGTCCACCCTTGGTGCCGAGGTCGCCCGCCTCGCACTTGATCGCGTAGAACGGACCCTTCACGATCTCGTCCATGTTCGGGTTCTTCATGGTCGGGTCGCCGTAGTACCGGTCGTAGGCGCTGTCGCCGCGGCCGAAGTCCTCGTCCTTGCCGGACCTGGCGAAGCCGTTGAACCGGTCGATCGTGGCGAGCAGCTTGTCGGCGGGGACGCCGATCTGCTCGGCGAGCTCACGCAGGGTGTCGGCCTTGTGGACGACACCCGAATCGTAGAACCCCTGTGGGAAGGGCATGTTCGGCAGCACCTGCGCGAACGGGTACCGGTTCTTCGCCTTGGTGTCCATGACGAACCAGGCAGGGACGTGTCCGCCCTCAAGCTGGTCGTGCACGAAGTTCACGTACGGCGACGACTCGTTGGTGAACCGCTCGCCCTCGCCGTTGACAATCACCGACGGCGGGATGCACCGCTCCGAGACCAGCGGGATCACCGCGCCCATCGGGTGGAACACCGACGGCATCCACCACGCGTCGTCCATGAGGTCCACCGCGGCACCGACGTCCTGGCCGACCCGGATGCCGTCGCCGGTGTTCTCCTTGGCGCCCGCGCTGATGTTCGCCCGGCCGTGCTCGGGCAGGTACCGGTCGCGCATCTGCTGGTTGTGGTCGAAGCCGCCGGTGGCGAGCAGCACGCCGCGGGTGGCACGGATCCGGACGGTCGTGCCCTCACGCTCGGCGACGGCACCGATCACGGCGCCGTTGGCGTCGGTGATCAGTTCGGTCATCGAGGTGCGCAGCCACAGCGGGACGCCGTAGTCCTTGAGCACCATGCGCATCCGGGCCGCCAGGGCCCGGCCGCCGGTGGACATGTGCCGACGGCGCACCGTGTTCGACGCGACCCGCCAGGCCGCGACGAGGGACGCGCGGCGGCCGGCCCAGGTCCGCTTGACCATCGCCAGGTCGTGGTAGTCCTTCGAGGTGACCCACAGGCCGAGGGGGCCCTTCATGCTGTTCGGACGCTGGTACTGCTCGTCCTCCTTCAGCTTGCGGGTGTCGAACGGCGTGCACTCGATGGTGCGGCCGAGCGGGCTGCCGCCGCGCTCCTCCGGGTGGTAGTCGGAGTAGCCCTTCACCCAGTAGAGCTGCATGTTCTTGTTGCGGTCGAGCAGTTCCATCAGCTTCGGGCCGTTGTCGACGTAGGCGTCGATCCGGGCGTCGCTGACCCCGGTGCCCGCGGTGAGGGTGCGCAGGTAGTGCTTGATCTCGTTCGGGTCGTCGACCATGCCCTTGCGGGTCAGCGTCGGGGCGTTGGGGATCCAGATGCCGCCGCCGGAGATCGCGGTGGAGCCGCCGAACTTCTTGCCCTTCTCGATGATCAGGGCGTTCAGGCCCAGCTCGGCCGCGGTGACGCCCGCGGACATGCCGCCGCCGCCGCTGCCGACGATCAGGAAGTCGACGGTGGTGTCCCACTGCTCTGCAGTCATGTGCTCGCTCTGTTCAGTCATCAGTTCGCGTCCTCGCGGAGCAGGAAGGCCAGGACCGCGGACGTCCATGCCGCCTTCGCTTCGATCATCGTCCAGTGTCCGCAGTTCGGGAACACGTGCAGTTCCGCGTTCGGGATGTCGCGCATCGGCAGCATCGCCATGTCCACCGGGCTGACCCGGTCGTCGCGGCCCCAGGTGAGCAGGGTCGGCGCCTGCACCTTGTGCAGCTGCGCCCAGTACGGGGTGGCGCCGGACGCCTTCGCGGCGGCCGCGTTGGCGGCGAACGCCTTGCTGCTGTACATCCGCGCGGCGATCTCGAGGGTGGTCGGCTCGGTGGCGAGCTGCCAGCGCTCCTCGATCAGTTCGTCGGTGACCACGGCCGGGTCGTAGACCATCGACTGCAGCCAGCGGACGAGGCGGTCCCTGGTCGGGTCGTCGGTGAACTCCATCAGCAGCTTGATGCCCTCACCGGGGCCGGGGGCGAAGACGTTCTTGCCGACGCCGCCGATGGTGACGAGCTTGCGGACCCGGTGCGGGGCGTTGATCGCCAGGTTGGTGCCGACGATGCCGCCCATCGAGTTGCCGATCACGTGCACCGGCTCGTCGATGCCGAGCGCGTCGAGGAACTTCCCGACGGAGGCGCCGGCCATCATCATCGGGTGCCCGTCGCCGGGGTCGCTGACGCCGAAGCCGGGGAACTCGAGGACCAGGCACCGGAAGTGGGGGGGGGCGGGGGCGCGGCCCCCCCCCGCGCTGGGCCCCCCCCGGGCCGCCCCGGCCGGGGGCGGGCCCCCCCCCCCCCCCCGGCCCGCGCCGGCCCCCCGGGGGGCGGTCACACCC